>JAYWFM010000380.1:0-3544 GCA_043778825.1 Planctomycetota bacterium
GCTTTAGCCCACGCGAACTGAAGGAGATCCGTCGATCGCGTGGGCTAAAGCCCACGCTACTCTGATTCGGCTCGCTTAGTCTTCTTGAGACGGAGTCCCCGGTGACTGACGGGGCGGTTGGGCCCGCTTCTCGTCCGGCACGAGCTTGTCCAGCACCCCGTTCACGAACTGCGACGAATCCTTAGCCCCGAACGTCTTGGAGAGTTCCACCGCCTCGTTGATCGCCACCCGGTGTGGCACATCGGTATACAGTAACTCATACGCCCCCAACCGCAGCACGTTCCGGTCGGTGATCGCCATCCGCCCCAGCGACCAGTTTTGCGCGACCTCCTCGATCTTCAGATCGAGCGCTGACCGTTGATCGATCGTTCCGGAATAGAGCTTCCAAGCGAACTCGAACATCTCCGGGTCGTCCACGATCCGTTCCCGCATCTGCTCGTGGACCACGGTCTTGGGGAGATCGGCGTTGCAGTCTGCTTGATAGAGCATCTGCACTACGAGTTCACGAGCTTTGCTGCGACGCGACATGGAGGAACCGAAAGGGAATCGAACAGGGACAGAAACTCAACGCACACGAATTCGGCGAGCCGGGCGGCGTCAGCCCCCGGACTCCTTCGACAACCGATCAGAGTCCACTCCAGTGGGTCAGGCCAACTTCCGCAACACATCCACCAACTCAATCGCCGCCAGGGCCGCCTCCGCCCCCTTGTTGCCGACCTTGCCGCCCGCCCGGTCCAGAGCCTGCTCCATCGTCGGACAGGTCAGCACCCCGAACATGATCGGCACGCCCGTCCGCTGACTAGCCTGCATCAGCCCCTGGGCAGTGGCGTGGTTGATGTACTCGTGGTGTGTGGTCGAACCTTGAATCACCGCCCCGAGGGCAATCACAGCTGCGTACTTGCGGGAGCTGGCCAGCTTCTCGGCGACCAGCGGCAGTTCGAACGACCCCGGCACCCAGACCGCCGTGATGCAAGACTCCGAAGCCCCATGCCGCCGCAAGGTCGACACCGCCCCCTCCAGCAACCGGGCGGTCACTAGATCGTTGAACCGCGACACGACGATCGCGAACGAATCGTCGGGCTGCGCCAGCATCTGACCTTCCACAGTGTGAACCATTTCGCCGCGAGTCTCCCAGGTAACTCCGCTGGCCAATCGGCGACAACGGGACGCTTCATGATAACACCCATGAGATCAACTGGCGAATTGTGGCCGAAGATTGTGGATATCGTGAGTGTCGCTGACATCTCCCCGCATTGCTTTCTCACCCGGCCCGCCTCCCGATATACTGCCGTACCGCTGCCTGCGAGGAGTGTGCCGTGCGGCAGTCGTGAAGGAACCCCGAGCCATGAGTGATGCCCCCCCGATTGGTCGAATTCTTGTCGCGGACGACAATCAGCAGAACCGTGAACTCCTGGAAGCCTACTTGGCGGACGATGGGCACGAGATCCTGATGGCTGTGGACGGTCGCGAGGCGCTCGATGTGGCCCGGGCCAAACATCCGGATCTGATCCTGCTCGACATCATGATGCCCAAGCTCAGCGGGTATGAAGTCTGCTCCCAGCTCAAGAAAGACCCGGCCACCAAGCTGATTCCGATCCTGATGATTACCGCTCTGAAGGAGATGGGGGACATCGAAAAGGCCCTCGCCGCCGGGGCGGATGATTTCCTGACTAAGCCGGTGCATCGGTTGGAGTTGCGGACGCGCGTGCGGTCGCAGTTGCGGGTGCGGCACCTGACCAGTGAGCGCGATCGCTTACTGGCGTACCTGCAAGAAGTCGACGCCCCGACGCCGTAGCCACTCCCCGTAGCTGCGTTCGCCAGAACGCGGGCGAATGCGTTCGACATTCGGGGATGTCGTGAGACATCGGCAGTCGACTCCTGTGATTGAATGCCGGTTCCGGAAGCCCGCGTTCTGGCGAACGCAGCCATGATGAAGCGGCCCGCGTTCTGGCGAACGCAGCCATGATGAAGCGGCCCGCGTTCTGGCGAACGCAGCTACGATGAAGTGAGAGAATCCGCCGTGGCCACCCCCACCGTTTGGCTTCGGCCTCTCAAGTCTGCTCCGTCCCTCAACCGCCACCCGTGGGTGTTCGTCGGGTCAGTCGGTCGTATCGATGGCATGCCTGCTCCGGGAGCTGTGGTGCGGGTCGTGACGGTCGAGGGCGAGTTCATCGCCTGGGGCCTGTTCAACCCGGAGAGTGCGATCCGGGTACGGCTTTACTCGTGGAAGGAGCAGGAGCCGCTCACCGACGAGTTCTTCGCGGGCCGCATCGCGCGAGCCATCGCCAGCCGGGTGCGGCTCTTCGGCGACGGGCCGGAGATGCGGGCCTGTCGCCTGATCTCCAGCGAGGGCGACAGCCTCAGCGGCTTGACCGTCGATCGTTACGGCGATTTTTTGTTAATGCAATGGACGAGCCTCGCGCTGTCTCTACGCGAGGGACTCATCGCCTCCGAGCTTCAGAAACTCCTGCAGCCCGCCGGCATCTGGCGACGTACCGACACCGGCGTCATGGACAAGGAGGGGCTCCCCCCCAGTGACGGGCTCGTCTGCGGCAGCGAGCCCCCGTCCGACCTCACTGTGGTCGAACATGGCGTGCAGTACCGCGTGGACATCCGCCACGGCCAGAAGACCGGGTTCTACTTCGACCAGCGCGACAACCGGCTGGCTGTGGCCCGGCTCTGTTCGGGGCGGAAGGTACTCGATGTCTGCTGCTACTCGGGCGGGTTCGCCCTCGCCGCACTCGCTCGGGGAGGGGCAGCCCACGTAACCGGTGTCGATGGCTCGGCGAGTGCCCTCGCACTGGCCACCGGGAACGCCGAGCGGAACGGCCTCTCCGACCGGGCGACGTTCGTGAAATCGGATGCGTGGACCTACCTGGAACAGGCTCGTCAGCGGGGCGAACGCTTCGATGTGGTGATCCTCGATCCGCCCAAACTCGCCAAAGCCCGAGGCCAACTCGACGCCGCCCTCCGCGGCTACCACGGCCTGAACACGCTGGCTCTCGGAGTCCTCGAACCCGGCGGGCTGCTGGCCACTTGCAGTTGTTCGGGCCTCGTACAGCGGACCGATTTCGAAATGGTTCTCGCCGACGCGGCCCTCTCCGCCGACCGCCCGTTACGGATCATCGACTCGCGGGGAGCTGCCCCCGACCACCCGGTGTCGGTGCATTGCCCGGAGTCGGGGTATTTGAAGTGCGTGCTGTGCCTGGGGTAGGGGCCTCCAGTTGGAGTCCAGGATTTAGCCAGGCGACACAGATTAAGACTGAGTATGGCGCATCCCCCGATCCGCCCAAGGCTCTGGGTGCGGACTGGCCCGACCCCGGAGGGCAACGCCGTGAAGGATTCCCGCAAGGCGTTTTCCAAAGTTCTGCCCCCTCTCCCCCACCATCGACGCTGCTTTCGGGGAGGACTCCACTGGGGGGGAGAGGGCCGGGGTGAGGGGGCTAGAGCGAGCGAGATGGCCCCCTCACCCCAGCCCTGGCCTGGTGAAACGGGGTTTTGGCGGCTGTCGAGTTTGTGAATGCGAGGGCTCAATCTGGCGTGG
>JAYWFM010000381.1:0-3541 GCA_043778825.1 Planctomycetota bacterium
GGCCAGCTTGATGCGAAGATGTACGGCCCCGGCACGCTCGACCCCAACACCAACCGTCGCAGTGTGTACTTCTTCATCAAGCGCAGCCAGTTGGTGCCAGTGATGATGCTCTTCGACTGGCCGGAACATCTGGTGAGCATCGGCCAACGGTCGAGTACCACGGTCGCCCCACAGGCGTTGATGTTCCTCAACAGTGAGCAGGGCCGGCGGTACTCTAGCGCGCTGGCCGGTCGCCTCACCGGGGAGACTCTCTCGTTGAAGATCACCCACGCCTACCGTCTATGCTACGGCCGCGCCCCGCACGATGCCGAACTGAAGATCGCGACCGCGTTCCTCAATCAGCAGACCGCGAAGTACCAGACGGCCAGCCACGCCAACCCCAGCGGAGATGCGCTGACCGATTTGTGCCAAGCGCTGCTGGCATCGAGCGAGTTCGTTTACCGTCCGTGAGGGTCATGATGAAACGAGCGGAAGCTGAGGGAATTGGGGGTGTGAAGACTGGGGGCGTTTGTGGCATCCCCGCTCGCCGATCAGGCGAGCCGGATGGCGTCAGCCTCCGGAACCTTGCCGCTCGCCGCGCCAGTCCGGGGGCTGACGCCGCCCGGCTCTCCTGCGCGAGAGCGGGGGTGGCGGGGTCAGAAGGCTTTGCGGATCGGCAGGGTGGTCCAGACGTGGCTTTGAACGTCTCGGTGACGAAGGAACAAGAAGGTTTTCCAAGGTGAGCGTGGTCCCCACTTCCTCTTGTTGGTCTGCTACCCAGACACTCAAAGCAGTGTCTGGGCCACGCCGCCTTCAATCAGTTTTGGATAGGATTGCATTCTCTACAGATTCCATAGTCTCAATCAAGCGGGCGGAATTCGACTGAGACCGCGGAATGAAAATCTCAAGCTCCAGCTTCGACAAATCGACGGACAATCTGGGCAGACCGCGAATGGTCAGTTCGATTTGGTGGTCAGACCAGCAAGGTGCACCGAGAACGACTTGAAAACGATCAGCTTCTCCTGGCGCAATGTGCTGAGAAAGCGATACATTTTCCGTGTATTCGTCACCCCACGCTTTGAGCATCACGGAATACCGGCCTGATGGTGGACCGAACAGGCCACAGGGGGATGGTCCACAGAAAATAGGAGACCTGAATCGAATTCTCCGTAAATGACCGCCCTCTTCCGTCCAAGAAATCTCACCCGCAATTTCCACGATGTGATGTAGAGTAATGCCGTCTGCGATTCTGGTGTCTCTCGCGGCGAGTTTTTCGACATCTTCCTCACTCAGCACAACTGGCCCGACGGTCGTGATGATGTCGCCGACACTCACACAAAATTCGTAGGGACCAGCACTCGCCCCCGTCTCGCCTGCCGGAAACACATTGAACGCCACGCTTGCGCCCCTTGCAGGCATTGATCCTTCGTTGGAAATAGCAAGGCTGCCGAAGGCGTAACGAGTGTCACGAATCAACAGCAATACTTCGTTGTGGGGGCGGCTGCTGCGGATGAACAACTCGAGCTCTGTGAGAACTATCGTGTCATTCGAATTGTTCACAACCTTGAAGTCGAGCGTTGGGAACAACCAGCGAAAAGGACTCCAGACGTACTGAATGGGTTGCAGTTCGCGCCCATCTCGAAAGTCTTGGACATACTCCATAAAGGAATGAACGTGAAGCGAGTCGTTGCTTCTCGTCCACTTGTACTTTGCAGTTCGCCTTGAGTCAGCAGAGATTTGTCCTGCAAAATCGAGAGGCGGGTATTCGTTGGCGACGCTGAACTCAATGGATACTCCCGCGTCACCACCAATTGGTGCCGCCGGGCGTCGCATCGCGGCTCGCTTCAGAACTTGCACTACTCTCTTGAAAGCGGATGCTTCTCGATCCACGAACTTGCACATCGAGATGTGATCTTCGTCCATAGGCACCGGAGCCAGTTGCGGGATGCCAGGATTGGAGCTGATCGAGTCAACGATGACTCCAATGGAATTGCCAAGAACTGTCACCGGCTTTGTTTCTTGAAAGACGAGCGTCTCACACTTCAGCGTGGCATGTTTGTTAACGAACCAAGTGTTCAGTTCTGTCAACCGGTGATCGCTATTCTCGAGTTCTTGGATTGTAATGGATGAACGTGTGAGGATACTCATCGCGGAAATCAATTTCGCGTGATCTGCACCTTGATGTGGCGTTCCAAAGAAAACAATGCCAGCGGTATTGGTACCGATTTCGTCGGGCCACTCCGGAGAAGCATACAACTCCAGTACGTTGCGGAGCATCTGCTTGACGATAAGTCCGCCCAGGCTGTGGACAATGAAGACAATCGGAACGGTTCCGCATCCGTCCGCAATCAAGTCTGAATGGAGACTGTTGGCGCGATCAAGAATCGGTGTCGTATGGCCTTTCCAGTCTGTCGGCGAAGCTGGGTAGCTATAGGACCAGACGTGATAGTTCGGGTTGTCGACCGCTATCCACTCTGGCCAGAAATCACCGTTCGTAGCCCAAGTATCGTTGAAATGGCCGCCCAATCCGTGAACGAAAACTACGTCAAGCTCTCGACTTCCTCGTCGTTGAGGAAGGATTGGGACCAGTGACGACATTATCCACCTCCGTGCGTTCTGCCAGAACAAGTTGCCGTGCTGTCTAACAAGCGAGGCTGCTCAGTCAACTTACAGACGGCGTCATCAAGTTACCAGCCACATTGCTGACAGGGTGGCCCTGACGCCGCTTTGGGCGTCTGGGTGACGAAGGAACAAGAGGGTTTTCCGGAGTGAGCCGGTCCTGTGTCTCCTCGTGTTGCGTATCAACCTTGCGCCCCAATGCAGGATTCACACATCACTCCAGGCGACCGTGACGCCGCATCCCTCCAACGCCCCGAAGGGGCAGCCACACACCAGCCTGGGGCAGAGCGACCGCAGGGAGCGCCGCCCCAGGTCACCGAACCCAAGAAGCCAACAGCCCTGAAAGGGCGAAACCACTCGCCGGAGCGCCATCCTGTACCGCCCTTTCAGGGCTTGAACTCTTCTCGTCATCTCAAACCCAGGGCGGCGCTGCGCGGCATTCGCCGCTCCGCTCTGCCCTGGGCTGATCTGTGGCTGCCCCTTCGGGGCGGAAAGCCCTGGGCGGGGCGGACGCGATATCGGACACGTCACATGGAGACGCTCTCCGCTACAATCCCGGCATGATGACTGACACCGATGGCAATCCCGCCCCCGACCTCTCTGCCTTTCACGCCCTCACTGCGTCGCGGCGGGGGTGGATTGCGGAGTTCCTGATCCCGTGGTGCCGGACGGCGAATGTGCCGTCACTCCTCAAAGCCGAAATGGAGTGGGGCGATATCGCGGGGCGGGTCGATCCGCAGTTCTCGCTCTGGCTCTGGGCGTGGAGCCGGTTTCCGGTGTTGTATGTCGACGGGCTGCGGGGGCTGGAGGAGAGTTTTCTGGTGCGGGTCACGCTGCTGGACGGTTCGCAGCACAGCGGGTATCCGGATGGGCGTTCCAGTCAGCGGGCACAACTCGTACTCGTTGATCGCGAGGACGGGCAGACCGTGGAGCGGGGGCCGTT
>JAYWFM010000382.1:0-8375 GCA_043778825.1 Planctomycetota bacterium
TCCGCACCGGATGATCCACCGCCAGAACCTCATCCAGCCGCGTCGTAAACAACACCATCTGCCCCCGCCCCTGCGGAGCCTTCGCCCAATACTCCACGCTCATCCCCTCCCCTGCCGCCGCGAGCCTCCCCAGACGGGCGGAATGGTAATGGAGGGGACGATAAAATCAACAGGCCGTCAAGCGCGGGTCTCGGCTTCCGTGCAGCACGGCGACCACCTCCAGGTGATCCACGAGTATGCGTTAGTAGACAACATACGGAAAGTGGTTCAGACGTATGCGGCGAATGGACCGATACTCAGCGGGCACCAGTTGAGGCGTCGCCAGAATCACCCCCAGCATTTCATCGATAGCCGTCAGAAACTCCGTACCCAAGCCATGCCGCTGACTTTCGTACCAGTCGCGTCCGTCGACCATGTCCTGCTCGGCCTCGGGGCGAATGAGCAGCCGATCGGTCATTGCCCGTCTCGCAACCGAGCACGGACCTCGTCCCATGACCGGCCCGCCTCGGGGGCCAGTTCGGCAGCGTCCAACCGACGGTCCCGTTCCTTGCGGTGGCTTTCCGGGATGGGAGTCGTCTCGGTCGAGAGGCTATCCCAGATTTCACCGATCAGTCGCAGACGGTGCGTCGCGTCCAGCCGGTCAATCCCGAGTTCGTGGAGTGTGGGAGTCATGAGCTGCCTCGTGAAGGGAGAACATCGGGAGCCGACTGGCGGTTTATCATACCCCACCGATACTCCGGGCGCTGACGCTTCCGGCTCGCGATGTGATCGATGGTTAATCGACGGTCTTGCGGATCTGTTGTTCCAACTCCGCGATCAGCGGGTCGAACTTCGGGATGTTGACCGCGTTGTTCCCCTGTTCATGTTTCCGGAACAGGAGGATGTACGTCACGTTCTGCGGTCGATGGCGGTGGAAGAAGAGTTCGTTCTTCTTTTGGATCAACCTCCGCATCGACTCTTCATCACCGGTCTTGATCTCCTTCGTCTGACCGGGTGTGAGGGCGGTGACGAGTTGTGCGGCGGAGCGGGCGTAGCCTGCGGAGGTCAGGTGCTGGCCGTTGTCGGTGATCTGCCGGAGTTCTTCTTCGAACCGGGCGTGCGGCATGGACAGCGGGACGAACGTGGCCCCGACCGTTTGGGCCAGTCCGCGAATGGCGTCGCTGTAAGCGGCCACTTGCTCGTTGTAGGCCTGCGGCGCGGGCAGCGGAGGCTGCATAGCGGCCCTCTCCATCGGCCCCAGCAGAATCACGCGGACGCCCTCGGCACTCGACGCCTTGCAGTCCTTAATCAGCTGCCGATATTGAGTCAGGAACGGTTCCAGGCCCGGCGGGCCTTCCCAAGCCTCGACAGCTCCATACCCGAAGATCAGCACGGAGGGCTGCTGTTCCTGGACGAGCGCCATCAGCCGCGTATACCCCTGGTTCTCCCGCAGCGAAGTCACCCGGCCGGCCGGTTCGAACAGCCCCCGCGACTCGGCCCACACGGTGTCCCCGCTCCAGCCGAGATTGCGGAACGTCACGTTCCTGGCCGGGATGTGGCGGGTCAGGGCCAGCTCCCACTGCCCATCGTTCTGCTCCCGCTCGATGACGGTCCCGCCAATGAGGGCCACCTTGTCCCCATCCTTCCAGACGAAGCCCTGGCGGGTCTTGGTCGGCGGATCCTCGGCTCGCAGCGTGGAGGCTGTGACCAGCCAGCCTGCCAGCACTGCGATCACTGCACATCGCCAGAGCATGCGGAATGTCCTTGGGGGTGAAACCTCGAATTGAACACGCTACGCAGCCTCTCGGATTCCATTGAGATTTGCAAACGCCAAAGCCCTGGGGTTGCAACCCCAGGGCTTTCCACGAACGAATACTGCAGGCTCACTTCTTCGGACGAAACGCCACGATCCGCTCCGGGTTCGTCTCCAATCGCGGCCCCTCGATCAGGTCCACGCAGTACGGGATCGCGGGCATCACCGCGTCGAGGCATTCGCGGATCGCCTTCGGCTGGCCGGGGAGATTCACGATCAGTGATCGCCCCCGGATCGCAGCTGTCTGACGCGAGAGGATGGCCGTCGGGACTTTTTCGAGTGAGACCTTCCGCATCAGTTCCCCGAACCCCGGCATCAGCTTGTGAGCCACGGCGATCGTCGCCTCGGGGGTCACATCGCGGACGGCGGGTCCGGTGCCACCGGTGGTGACAACGAGGCAGCATCCCGCCTCATCGCACAGTTCGATCAAGGTGTCCTCAATCAGCGTCTGGTCATCGGGGATGACCCGCGCGACCGACTCCCACGGCGAGGCGAGTACCTCGCGGAAGTATTCGGCGATGGCCGGACCGCCCTTGTCCTCATACTCGCCCCGGCTGGCGCGGTCGGAGACGGTGATGATGCCAATGCGGGCGGTGGACATACGGGCTCTCTGTCTCAATCCACTGACGGAGCGGGCGGTTCCGGCAGGTTGGGCGGCAGCAACAGCGGCTGGGCCGGAGCCGGTTCGGGCTGCGGCAACGCGTCAAGCTCATCCGGTGTCGGGGCGGGTCGCGCGGCGTCTTGGGCCGGAGTCGCATCCAGGAAGGCCCGCAGATAGGGCTGCTCTCCGTCCAGCTTCAAACAGGTATCAAGCAGCGTTCGGAACCGATCATCCCCATCCAGGAACAGCACGATCCCCAACAGAAACACCCGGTCGGGGTCGCGGACATCGACCTTGGTCCAGTCGGCCACACGCTGCTTGAGCTGGACCTTGGAAACGCCGTTCTGGAGTCCGAACAGGCGGTTCAGCGAATCGGCCCGGCCCGGATAGGTCGCGTCGACATCGGCCATCTGCTTCAGGAACGACACCGCTGCCCGAAAGTCTCCCCGCGCCGCCTTGGCCATCGCCAGCCGCACATACGGCTCGGGCCGGTCGGGGGCGGCTTGGACCGACTTCGCATAACTCTTCTCGGCTGCGGAGTAGTCCAGATTGGCGAACAGTCGGTCCCCGGCGTCCTGCAACCGGACGCTCCGCAACAGGGATTCCGGGTTGGAGGGCTGGATCAGGCTGCGGTGGGTTTGCGAGAGCGGTTTGATTTTATCGAGGTGGTTGTGATCGAGGTGGGCCTCGTCGAGCATCCACTGTGGGAGCGGGGGCGGGGTGGGTTGCGGCGGGTTCACATAGATCGGAGGAGCCATGTAGACTGGAGCCCCCAACCCGGAGTAGCCGTAGTTCGGCCCGTAGTAGGTGTTCCCGAACAGGGGTGACATGTAGCCCACACTGAATCCAGGCACCCCGTAGGAGACGCTGGAATACCCCGAGTAGCCGTAGCCAAACGGAGAGCCATAGCCGCCGTAACCCGAGTAGCCTCCATAACCGTACCCGGCAGCCGGTTGAGGTCCGTAACAGTGATGCCCCCCATAGTTGCCTCCGTAATTCCCATACGAGGAAGTCATCTGCGGGATGAAGACATCGGTCCGCATCTGCGGGATGAACTTATCGGTGTCAAACTGAGGGATCTGCGAGAACCCGAGTGCGGGCCACGCACAGACAAATAACACGCAAGACAGATAGAATCTCATGGTCCCCTCTCCCCCGGACGCGGCTGGAATGGTCAATGATCGTGCGGCGTCATTGTTCGACACTCCGCGCGTCGTCCAGCCATCCTTGGATTCTACCGCGTTCGAATTATTCCGCAGAGAGCGAATTGGCAGTTACGGGGCGGATTATGACAAGTCGGCACGCGCCCGACCTCTGGCTCCCTTCTCCCCCGGGAGAGGGGCTGGGGGCAAGGGCCGCATGCCAAACGACTCTGGCGGCATGACAGAGAGAGACTCGTGCCTTGGGCGACAGGCCCCTGAACTCCGTCCCGGCGAGCGAACCAGATGCGCCCGCCAGGGGACCGGCGTGAACGTCCGGGGCCTCACGGCCGCCGGCTCGCCTGACGACGGTCAACGAAGTCTGGCCTGCTCCCTTCACGCCACGGCGGGCTTCACGGGAATCACTTTCCCGTCCAGCGAGGTCTCCCACACCATCATCATCCGCTCATCGAGAATGATCGTCCAGTTCTCGCCGTCATCGCGGAGCTCGATCCCCTGCTTCTGCAGAGCTTCGGCCTGAGAGGAGGACTTGGGCGTGACGCCATCGTCGTGAATCGCTCGCCAGGATTCCAGGTGCGGCCAGTCCTTCTGAATCGTGTTCATACAGGCCAGGATCGTGCGGCATTGAGCCCCGGGGCTGAATCCGGCCCGCCGGGCAATCGCGGTGAGCGTGGCGTATCGGTTCTCTTTCTTCAGTCCGTACAGAATCTCGGCGACAAGTTCGGCGCGTAGTGACGACATCAGTCTCTCCAGTTCGGCCCGCAAGGATTGCACGGTACGTTGCCCGCACCCTCACGGCCATTCCCATTTCGTGAATCTCTGTTCCCCACACTACCGTCGTTGGGGCGAGACAGCAAGGGCCATCGCTCCATCGGCAGAGGTTTATGATGAGGTTCGAGTCGTTTCAGAATCAGGGTTCCAGCACCAACTGCCCTGCCTCCCATTTTCCGGTCGCCTCTCTTCTCGATTTCAAGACCAGAGGACGACAGGAAAATCGAGGACAGGAAGATGAAGAGCGGGAAAGCTGGTGATGTGCTGCACACCAACTCTGTCATCGCTCGAATGAGGAACCGTTGATGGTTGATCGCAGACGGAACGTGCGTGCATCAGAAAAGTAGGCAGAGATTCACCACGGAGACACGGAGGCACGGAGGAGAGCGTCGCTCGGTTCCCGCACACAAGCTGCGGAAGAAGAGGCGGAGACAGGATCAACAGGATTCACAAGATGGATCGCAGACAGTCCACCTGGATGTGATGCGATTCATCCTGTCAATCCTGACGTATCCGACAAAAGTCGAAGTAGCGTGGGCTTTACCACGTTTCCATGAAGATAACACTCTCGCGTGGGCTAAAGCCCACACTACCAGGACTTTTGTCGGAAACGTCAATCCTGTCAATCCTGTACATCCTGTCCCAACCGACCATGTGGAAACGTCTGGATTTCTCCGTGCCTCCGTGTCTCCGTGGTGAATTTCTGCCACTGCTCACTTTTCTGATGCACACCCAGGCGGAGCAACTGCCGGGCGACTCGCTCGAATCGACGGCCTCTGAACGACTATGATCCCCGGTTGACCAGTTTGGGGCGTGGCAGAGAACAGGGGCGGAGCCGATGCTCTGGGAAGTAGAAATTCATCCGATCGCGGGCGAAGTCGACCGCGAGGGGCAACGTGTTCTGGCCGAGGCGCGCGCTCAAGGGGCAGCCAGCATTCGGGTGATCCGGGCGGCGCGGTCGTTCCTCGTCGAGGGGACGCTCGATGAGGCCAGCGTGCGCTCGCGTGTCGTGCGGCTGTTGGCGGATGGGGTCGTCGAGACCTGCCGCGTGCGGGCCTTGCCAGCGGAGGCTGGTTCGGCAACCCATCCCGAGGCCAGCGGGCTGAATCTGGTCAACGTGCTGTTCAAGCCCGGCGTGACCGACAACGTGGCCGAGACAGCCGCCCATGCCCTCCAGGCCCAGGGACTCGCCGTCACGCGAGTCGCCACCTGCCGCAAGTATTGGATCAACACCGATGCCGTCGCGGGCGACATGCAACGCCTCAGCCGCCGCGTTTTGGCCAACGATGCCATCGAGCAACTCATCCACGGACCGCTCTCACTCGCCACAATCGCGGTCGGGTCGGAGTACAAGTTCCAACTGACGACGATCCCCATGCGCGGGATGGACGATGCCGCATTGACTCGGCTGAGTAAAGAGGGCCAGCTGTATCTGAGCCTCGTTGAGATGCAGACCATCCAAAAACACTTCGTCGAGCAACACCGCGACCCGACCGATATCGAGTTGGAGACGGTGGCCCAGACGTGGAGCGAACACTGCTCGCACAAGACGCTCAAGGGGCGGATCGCCTACCGCGACGAGAACGGGACGCGGCAGTTTGAGAACATGCTCAAGGAGACAGTCTTCGGGGCCACGCAGACTCTCCGCAAGCGGTTCGGCGCGAACGACTGGTGCGTGAGTGTCTTCAAGGACAACGCCGGAGTCGTGAAGTTCAACGACACGTTCGACATCTGCTTCAAGGTCGAGACGCACAACCATCCTTCGGCGATCGAGCCTTACGGCGGGGCCAACACTGGCCTGGGCGGCGTCATCCGCGACCCGATTGGGACGGGGATGGGAGCCAAGCCGGTCTGTAACACGGACGTGTTCTGCTTCGCACCGCCCGAAACGCCAGACAGCGAATTGCCCCCGGGCGTGCTGCACCCGCGCACGGTCATGCGCGGGGTCGTCTCTGGCGTTCGCGACTACGGCAACCGCATGGGGATTCCGACGGTCAATGGGGCGGTATTCTTTGACGAGCGGTACATCGGCAACCCGCTGGTCTATTGCGGTAACGTCGCGCTGCTCCCGGTCGGGATGAGCGAGAAGCATGTCGAGGCAGGCGACCTGATCGTGGCTGTCGGGGGACGGACCGGGCGCGACGGGATTCACGGGGCGACCTTCTCCTCAGCCGAGTTGACGCACGAGAGCGAGACGATCTCCGGTGGCGCAGTCCAGATCGGGAACGCGGTGCAGGAGAAGATGGTCCTCGACGTGATCCTCGATGCGCGCGATCGCGGGTTGTACCGGTCGATCACCGATTGCGGGGCCGGTGGGTTCAGCAGCGCGGTCGGCGAGATGGCCGAAAAGTCTGGGGCCGAAGTGTGGCTCGACAAGTGCCCGCTCAAGTATAGCGGACTGTCGTACACCGAGATCTGGATCAGCGAGGCCCAGGAGCGAATGGTGCTGGCCGTGCCTCCCGAGAACTGGAAGGCGTTCGAGAAGCTGTGTGCCTCGGAGGGAGTCGAGGCGGTCGCCTTTGGCAAGTTCACGAGCGACCAGCGGTTGCGGCTGTTCTATCACGGGGAGCCGGTCGGGAACGTGGCGATGGAGTTCCTGCACGACGGTCGCCCGCCGGTCAATCGCGAGGCGGTGTACTTCCCGCCGCCCGAGTCCACTCGCCTGACTGCTCGCAGCAAGTCTGTCCCTCAACCCTCAACTCTCAACCCTCAACAGCCCGTTGAAAAACGTGGCATGGGCATCCTGCCCATGCGTGAGGCTCAAGGAATCACGGGCTGGAAGCCCGTGCCACAGACTTTTTCAACGGGCTGTCAACCCTCCCCCGAGGACTTCAACGCCACACTCAAGAAGATCCTCGGGTCGCTCAACGTCTGCTCCAAAGAATGGATCATCCGCCAGTACGACCACGAGGTCCAAGCCAGCAGCGTCGTCAAGCCGCTGGTCGGCATCACCCACGATGGCCCGTCCGATGCCGCCATCGTCCGCCCTGACCTGGGTTCGATGCGCGGGGCGGTGATCTCCAACGGCATGAACCCCCGCTACGGCGACTGTGATCCCTATTGGATGGCAGCCTCCGCGATTGATGAGGCGCTGCGGAACTGTGTCGCCGTCGGAGCCGATCCGTCGCAGATCGCGATCCTCGACAACTTCTGCTGGGGCAACACCGAACGCCCCGAGACGCTCGGCTCGCTCGTTCGCGCCGCCCTCGGCTGTCACGACGCCGCCCTGGCCTACGGCACCCCGTTCATCAGCGGGAAGGACTCACTGAATAACGAGTTCAAGTACGACGATGCCAACGGGAAGAAGCAGGTCATCACGATCCCGTCCTCGCTCTTGATCTCGGCACTCGGCCAGATCGAGAACGTGGAGAACGCGGTGACGATGGACCTCAAGGAAGCAGGCAACCGCCTGATCCTCGTGGGTCGCACGCAGTCCGAACTCGGCGGCAGCCACTTCGCCTTTGTGCAAGACCTCGACGGCGGCACCGTCCCCCGCGTGGATTTCGTCCAGGCTCCGAAGACACTCACCGCCGTGCATGCAGTACTGGCAGCGGGCCTCGTGCGGAGTTGCCACGACCTGAGCGAAGGCGGCCTGGCCCTGGCCCTGGCGGAGATGGCCTTCGCCGGTGGCCTGGGCGTCGAAGCCTCGATCACCGGCGTCTGCCCCGAGTCGCGCGATGCGGTGGATGCCCTGTTCTCCGAGAGCCAGACCCGGTTTGTACTCGAGGTCGAACCGCTGCATGTCCTCCGCGTCCTGTCCGACCTCAACGCCACCGGAGCCATGGCCCTCGACATCGGCCAAGTGACGACCGCTCAGCACTTGAAGATCACCGGCACGACCGGAGCCACACTGATCGACGCGGGTCTGGCCGACCTGAAGGCGAGTTGGCAAAGCCCGCTGAAGTGGTGATGCTCCGCTGGATAGTGAACCCACCAGCAAGAAGCCGTGTCTAAATCTGCACTTTAGGCGAACTCTGACAGGTTGAGTTCGTCCGATTGGGATTTGGAAAACCTTGGCTCTCGGCGATGCTGTGTGTTGTGAGACAGCACC
>JAYWFM010000383.1:0-48956 GCA_043778825.1 Planctomycetota bacterium
CCCCCCCAGTGAAGTCCTCCCCGAAAGCAGCGTCGATGGTGGGGGAGAGGGGGCAGAACCTTGGGAAACACCTTGCGGGAATCCTTCACGGCGTTGCCCAACGGGGTTGCGTCAGGAGTGGGACGCAACCCCGTTGGGGTTGATGTCTTTTTATGCCAGGTAACCCAGGGTCTTCCGCTGCGCGGCCGACCCTGGGCTACGAGGCGAGACCCCGTTGGGGTCGATGTATTGGCGAATTCTCGATTCACCGACATACGAGACGCACGCAGCCAGCACAGGTCCGCCCTCGCCGTTGGCGTTGGGGCGAAACGCGGGCATCGGTTACAATCCGGTTCCTGCCTCTCGAACCGGTGGATGCGCGGCCGTTGGTTTCGCCGGTTCCCTGCCCTCGATCACCCCCTCTGCGGAACACTTCCATGCCGCGTTTCGCGATGTCGCTGCTGATGGCTGTTGTCTTTTGTGGATGGGCCGTGGGGGCGGACCCGGTGGCTGACCCCGGACTCCCGTTGAGCTATGCCAACGAGGTTCGTCCGCTGCTGCTGAAATACTGCGGCGAATGCCACCAGGGGGACAAGGCCGAAGCGGGGCTGCCCTTCGATCAGCTGCTCGAAGCCCAGGCCGCCACCCGCGACCGGGCCCGCTGGAAGAAGGTCCACGTCCAACTCTCCAACAAGCTCATGCCGCCGCTGGATGAAAAGCAGCCGACGGATGAAGAGCGGCAGAAGCTGGTCGACTGGGTGCAGTCACAGGCTCTGACGGTGCGTTGCAGCGATACGATTTATCCCGGTCGGGTGACGATCCGGAGGCTGAACCGGGCGGAGTACAACAACACGATCCGCGACCTGTTCGGCGTCGACTTCCAGCCCGCGTCGACGTTTCCCGCCGATGACACCGGGTATGGGTTCGACAACATTGGGGATGTCCTCTCGCTGCCGCCGGTGTTGCTGGAGCGATATCTCGAAGCCGCGGAGCAGGTGACGCGCCGCACCATTGTGGCCCCGGATGAGGACTTCATCACCGAGACCACCAAAGAGGGCAAGAGCCTCGGATCCAATACCGAATTCAGCCGGGAGTTCAGCTTCTCCGACGAGGGATACTACTTGCTGCGAGTCCGGGCCTATGCCGATCAGGCGGGGCCGGACCTCGCCAAGCTGTCGCTCCAATTCGATGGCCAGGAGATCGAACAGTACGAAGTGAAAGCCAAAGACGCGGGCGAGGCCGAGCTGATCGAGAAGCGACTGAAGGTGCCCGCTGGCCAGCACAAACTGGCAGCGGGGTTCCTCAACGACTACTACCAGCCGAAGGACGGCCCGAACAACGACCGCAATCTGCACATCGTCTCGCTCGCGGTAGCCGGTCCGCTGGGCGTGCTGCCGAGCGATCTTCCCGAGCCGCATCGCCGCCTGATGATTCAGTCTCCGAAGTCGAAGGCCGAATACCCGGGAGCCGCGCGGGCCATCCTGTCCCGCATCGTGCCCAAGGTCTGGCGTCGCCCGACCTCCGAGGCCGAGATCGACCGCCTCGTCGCACTCGTCGAGCAAGTCACCGCCGATGGCAGCAGCTTCGAGCGCGGCATCCAGACAGCCCTGCAAGCGGTCCTCGTCTCGCCTCGGTTCCTGTTTCGGCTGGAGCAGGAGCCGACCGACCCAGCCCCCCACGCGGTCCGCACGCTGGACGACTTTGAACTCGCCAGCCGATTGTCGTACTTCCTGTGGAGCAGCACTCCTGACGACGAACTGCTCGATGCGGCGCGGCAGGGGAAGCTCACTCGCGGCACCGACGAACTCGACCGCCAGACCCGGCGGATGCTCGCCGACCCTCGCTCACGCTCGCTCGTGGAGAACTTCGCGGGTCAGTGGTTGCAACTCCGAAACCTGGCGAATGTGAGCCCCAACCCGAGACGTTTTCCGAAGTTCACGAAGGAGCTGCGGGCCGACATGCGGCGCGAGACGGAACTGCTGTTCGAGACGATTCTGAAGGAGGATCGCCCGCTGATTGAGTTCCTGTCGGCGGATTACACGTTTGTGAATCAACGGCTGGCGGAGCATTACCAGATCGAAGGGATCAGCGGGGACGAGTTCCGCCGCGTGGTGGTCAACGCCGAGCAGCGCGGGGGTCTACTCGGGCAGGCGAGCATCCTGACCGTGACTTCGAACCCGACGCGGACCTCGCCGGTGAAACGCGGGAAGTGGATTCTGGAGAACCTGCTGGCCTCGCCGCCGCCGCCCGCTCCCGCCGGTGTGCCTCCGCTGAAGGAGTCGACCCGCCGCGAGCCGATTGAGCTCTCACTGAAAGAGCGGATGGCCCAGCACCGCTCGAACCCGGCCTGTGCTGCGTGCCACCAGTTGATGGACCCGCTGGGGTTCGGGTTGGAGAACTACGACGCCACCGGGGTCTGGCGGACTAACGATGGGAACGCGGATGTCGATGCCTCGGGCGACTTGCCCGATGGGCGAAAGTTCACGGGGCCGAAGGAGCTGCGGGCGATTCTGCTGGAGCGGTCGGACGACTTCCGGCGGTGCTTCACGGAGAAGTTGTTGACGTACTCGCTGGGACGGGGGCTGGAGTATTTCGATGATTGTGCGGTGCGAGCCATTGTCGATCACGGGAAGTCCGAGGGAGATCGCGTGTCGGGGTATGTGCTGGGGATCGTCCACTCGACGGCCTTCCGCCAGCGTGGGCGAGTGGCGCTGCCGGAGTGATCGTGGTACGACGCTCCGCGTCGTACGTCACGACGCGGAGCGTCGTGCGACATTCGGGCGTCATGGTGTTCGCCCGCCCACCGATGCGGCATACTTCCGCATTCCCGTCAGTCCCACTTTGCAAGGATGTCCCATGCGCTGTCTCCTCGTCCTGGCCCTGGTCGCGTTGTTCAGTGGCTCCGCTCAGCCCAGCGCAGCGGAGGATGACATTCGCCAACTGCAAAAGTCGGCGATCGAGACCGGCACCTCTCCGTTCGGTCATTGGGGCCTGACCCCGACGAACTACATGGAGTGGGGCACGCACTCGAACCGGTTGATTCCGGTGTATACGTTCGGAACGAAGGGGGCCGGAGCGGGGATCGATCTCGACAGCTACACCGGCGAGAAGAGCCTGTACCGCGACCCGGCCCAGGTGACAGCCCTCTACGGTTATCTTCCCGACGGCACCGTTGACCCGACAGCCGACTGGATGGATCAAGTCAACCTCTACCAGATTCAGAAGGCCGCCCTGACCGCCGGTCGCAAGCACATCTTCCTCGTCGTGTTCGATGGCATGGACTGGCAGACGACGCGGGCGGCTGCGATCTACCAGCGCCGCAAAGTCGAGTACACCGAGGGGCGCGGGACTGGACTGCACTTCCAGGACTACACGGCGGGCGGCAAGACGCAGTTCGGGTCGATGGTGACGAGTCCCCACAACGAGGGAACCAAGGTCGATGTCGACACACAGACTGTGACCAACCCCGGAGGTCGGCTGCGAGGCGGGTACGCTCCCGCTCTGGCGGGGCGGACTCCCTGGGCGGTGGCCCCGAACAATGAGTACCCCACCTCGCGGAACAAGGCCGCTCCGCCGGTGCATGCCTACACCGACTCGTCCAGTTCCGCCACGAGCATGACCGCCGGGATCAAGACCTATAACAACGGCGTCAATGTCGACTCGACCGGTGTCCCCGTGAAGACGATCGCTCACGAAGCCCAGCAGCAGGGCTACCTCATCGGCGTCGTGACCACTGTCCCCATCAGCCACGCGACCCCCGCAGCGGCATATGCCCACAACGTCGACCGCGATGATTATCAAGACCTGACCCGTGACCTGATCGGGCTGCCGTCGATCAGCCATCCGAAACAGCCACTGCCCGGCGTCGATGTGCTGCTGGGGGCAGGGTTTGGTCAGAAGCGAATCAAGGCTCCACTGCTGGACGCGCAGGGGGACAACTTCGTGGCCGGGAATTCGTACCTGACCGATGCCGATCTGGCGGCGATCGATGTTGCGAACGGGGGCCAGTACCGCGTCGCTCTTCGCACCAAGGGCCAAACCGGACGCGAACACCTGCACGGGCAGGCTCGACTCGCTGCCGAGAAGAAGCAGCGTCTCCTGGGCTTCTTCGGCGGGCCGGGTGGCCATCTGCCCTTCCGCACCGCCGACGGAGACTACACGCCGACCCTCGGGAGACTCAAAAAGGCCGAGACCTACACCCCCGCCGATGTCACCGAAAACCCCACGCTGGCCGACATGACCACCGCAGCTTTGACCGTCCTGGAAAAGCGAGAGAAGGGGTTCTGGCTGATGGTCGAGGCGGGCGATGTCGACTGGGCCAACCACGACAACAACATCGACAACTCGATCGGAGCTGTCGTCAGCGGTGACGAGGCGGTCAAGGTCATCACCGACTGGGTCGAGAAGCACAGCCACTGGGACGAGTCACTGCTGATCGTGACCGCCGATCATGGGCATTATTTGGTGATCGATCAGCCGGAGTTGTTGGTGCCGGGGGAGTAGGGAGTAGGGAGTAGGGAGTGGGGAGTGGGGAGTGGGGAGTGGGGAGTGGGGAGTGGGGAGCTATCGTTGTTGACGGAGTTGTATGCTGCGGATGAGGGCACGGAGCATTCGACCGAGCGTGTCAGCTTGTTGCAACAGAGGTTCCGTGGCTGGTTCCATACAAATCTCGACCTGGCTCGACAGGAGCAGGTGTGTCTCCAGTTCCTTCAGGCTGCCTTGCGCGATTCGCAGGAACTGGACGTATGATCCCGCGTGTTCGCGACCATACCCCTCGGCGATGTTCGCGGGTATCGACACAGCTGCCCGGCGGATCTGACTCGTCATGCCAAACAACTCGTCTTTGGGAAATGAGCGAGTCAAGCGATAACACTCCGCCGCCAGCCGCATTCCCTGCTGCCAGACCTTCAAATCACGATACGATTGAACCTCGTCCATCACGATTCTCCTGTTCCTACTCCCTACTCCCTACTCCCTTCCTCACGCATCCACATCCTTCGCACTCGGCATTTCCGCCAGCACGGCGCGGTACATGGCGGCGGTCTTCTCGACCATCTCCTCCACGCGGAAATCTTGTCGCACATGCTCGCGGGCCGCCTGTCCCAACTGGCGGGCTTGCTCGGGATGTTGCAGCAGTTCGATGATCCGCCGGGCGAGAGCGTCACTATCCGACGGGGGGACCAGCAGGCCGGTGACCCCCTCGCGGACGATCTGGTACACGCCGCCCGACTGGGTGGCGATGACCGGGCGGCTGCGGGCCATCGCTTCGAGCATGATGGTGCCCAGTCCCTGCCGCAGCGAGGGCAGTACAAAAATATCCATGGCTTCGATCGCGACCGACAGGTCGGCCATCCCTGACACGAACGTCACGTACTCGGACATCTTCAGTTCGCGGACCAGTTGCCTGAGCCGGGGTTCTTCGGGGCCGGTTCCGGCGATGACGAACTGCGCTGTGGGGCAGGCTTGCAGGATCAGCGGAGTGGCTCGGATGAAGACATCGTGCCCCTTGTCGAACTCCAGCGGCCCGGCGGTGCCGATGACGGGAGCCCGTCCGGGGACGAGCAGTTGGGGGGCCTCAAACGCGAACTCCGTGTCGACCCCGCTGTGGATGACCTGGATCAACTCATCCGGGTAGCGCGGCTCGGCGAGCAACTGGTCTCGGATGGGTTCGCTGACGGCGAGATACCGGCGGCAGAGTACGTGGTCGGTCGTCAGCTTCTCCCCCGGTCGCAGGAAGTCGTGAAACGTGACGACATACGGACGCCGCAGTTGGCGGGCCAGCCAGGTTCCAAACGGCAGCATGCGCCGCTGGTAAATATGAATTAGATCCGGCGGGCTGTCGTCCAACTCCCACAACAACCAGTACCATGCCGCCCGGTGCAGCAGCGGCCACTCGAGCGCGGGGGCCTCGCGAACCGGGATGCCCTGGGTCAGCTCGCGTCCCAGGCGTGACACATCGGGACAGAGCAGTTGGACTTGGAGCCCCTGCTCGGGGAGACGGCGGGCCAGATGCAGCAGTTGCGAGGTGCGGCCCCGGACCTCGAGTCGTCCGGCGAGAAGCAGTATGCTCGGTTCCTGGCTGGCCATGGGAGGTTACTTGCAGGAGCGAGTGTCGCCTTTCGCTCCGCGAAAGGGCGTTCTTTCGCGGAGCGAAAGACGACACTCCATGATGCCACGGTCGTTACTTGCGGAGGGCCTTGGGGCGGGCCATGATTTCCGACATCAGGACGGCCTGACGGGCTGTCTTGGGGTTTTGCAGCATCAACACCAGCGGCGAGGCCCCCGATCCAACGGCGTCGGTCTTGCCCGAGACGGAGTAGGTCTTGGTGTCTGGAGCCCCGAGATCCTGCCGGACTTTTTGGCCCATCGTCGAGGCCAGATGCGGCAAATCGCGCTGGGCCTGGACCGCGACCCGCTCGGCCATGGCGTTCTTGACATGCTCCCGCAGTCCGCCTCCCAGGTCGGTCGACCCCACGGGACTTTCGCCGCGCTTGGTGACTTGAGTCGGCAGAGCGGAGGCGCGGGGAGCCGGAGGCTTCGGCGGTGCCGCTGCACGGGGGGCCTGGACGACCGGCCTCTGGGCCGACTTGGGCTTCTTGGTCGGTTTCACGACGGGACTGGGGCGGCGGCGAGGAGGTTCTTCGACCAACTCGATGTCATTCGGACCGAGTTCGACGGACGGGGGCTTGCGGCCGCCGCTCTGTTGTTCGAGGAACTCCTCGATCTCCTGGCGTACGCGCGGGTCTTTCGGTCGACCGCCGGGGTTCTTCCGCGGGGGTTCTTTCTTGCCGCTCATCGCATTGACGATGGCTGCACCGATCGAGATCAGGGCGAACAGCGTGGCAATGACCGTATCGGGACTGATGGCGAGGAGGCGAAACATGGGCATGTGGGGGCTCCTGCTCGACGAGATGCGACACGGAAGGGGGACATGACTCAGGCCATGGAATCGTCTTTGATCCCCGCGATGGTCGACCGCATCTTGGTGTCGGCCTGCACATTCTTCAGTTCATAGTAATCCATCAAGCCCAATCGTCCACTGCGAAATGCGCTGGCGATCGACATCGGCACCGTGGCTTCGGCCAGAACCACCTGAGCCCGGTTCTCCTGCGTCAGGGCCACCATCTCCTGCTCGCGAGCCGCCGCAGCTGCGCGACGTTCTTCGGCGTGGGCTTGATAGATCCGCACATCGGCCTCGGCCCGGTCGGCTTGCAGCCGCGCACCGATGTTCTCGCCGACATCGATGTCGGCGATGTCGATGGAGACGATCTCGAACGAGGTCTGCGCCTCGAGCCCTTCGTTCAGCACCGTCTGCGAGATCAACTCTGGGTTCGACAGCACCGTTTTGTAGGAGGAGGTCGAGCCGATCGCCCGGACGATTCCCTGACCCACGCGGGCGATAATCGTCTCTTCGGTGGCCCCTCCGATGAGTTGCTTGATATTGGTACGGACGGTGACTCGCGCCCGCGCCTTGAGCTGGATGCCATCCCCGGCCACAGCATCCAGAGTGGCATTGGGCTGGCGTGAATCCGGGCAGTCGATCACACGCGGATTCACGCTCGTGCGGACCGCGTCCAGAACATCACGTCCAGCCAGGTCGATGGCTTGGGCATCTTGCCATTCCATATCGATCCCCGCACGGTGAGCCACGACCAGGGCGCGGATCACGTTCGGGACATTCCCTCCGGAGAGGAAGTGAGCTTCCAGGGCCTGAGTGGAAATATCGGGCAGGCCCGCCTGCACCGCCATGATCTTACAGCGGACCATCATGCTGGGATTCACCTTGCGAATCGACATCATGATGAGCTTGCCCATCGAGATCCCGACGCCGGTGAATTTGCATTGCACCCACAGGTTGAAGAACCGGGCGAAGACCCCCAGCACCACCAGCATCATAAAGCCCGCAAACACGACGATCGCAATGAACAATCCGTTCGGGTCTCCGTCAGCGGCCAAGAGGGTGTTCAGTCGCATGCTGTTCTCCGGGTGGGACACGTAGCCTGGACCCCTAGGTCCGGGCGGAACGGACGTGGGCATCCATTCGACATCAGACTCACACACGCCATCGAGATCCCCATCAACGGTTTAATCCTGGGGGACATCGAAGTCAAGGCGCTCTGTCTCCGCCGGACGGGCCGGAAAGGACGTGGCGGGGTCCGACTCCCGCGTCGACGGACCGGCAGAGGTCCGCTTGCCGGGTGAGGCCCGCCGGACGATCACCCGATTCCCCTGGATGCCAATCACCTCAATCGCATCTCCCAGCTTCAGCAACAGGCCCTCGGTGGTGGCATGCAGCCGCTCATTCTCGACGCGCACCATCCCTCCCGGATTCATCGGGGTGAGCGTCGTCCCCACCCGACCGATCAGACGTTCCAGGGCTGCGGCTTCGCTCTTGTACGGCACCACATCATCGGGATCGGTCTTGGGCAGTAAGATGTTCTTGCCCAGGGAGGTCTGTTCCAGAGTCCGCAGGAAGAACACGAGGAAGCTGGGGATCAGCACCCCCAGCCCCAGACTGAACGACCAGAAGATCTTTGGGGAGTGTTGATACCACGCCGCATGGGCACAGACGATCGAGCCGACGAAAGAACCCGCGCAGGACAGGGCGATCATGCCGCCCGAGGGCACGAAGAACTCCGCGATGATCAGGCCAAAGCCAAGGACCGCGAGAGCCAGAGCCCAGAACTGTGCATCCATAGATCACACCACCGTGGAACAGGGCCAGGACCATCCGGCGGTCGCCCTGGCGTTTCGATTCTAGTGGGGTTCCGCTGGCGAGCGTAGCGTGGGCTAAAGCCACGTCTTCCCGAAAGTAGGCAGCGGGCGGAAATTCACCACGGAGGCACGGAGAACACCAGACGCTCGAGATCGCTGTCTGCCACACGGATCGGAGGATTTGACAGGATGGACAGGATGGACAGGATGGACAGGATCCACAGGATAAATTCCGCCTCTGATACAGCATGTCGGCATCCTGTAAATCCTGTTCATCCTGTCAAATCATCCTCGTCCTCCGGCAAATTGGGGAAAGTCATCCGAGAGCTGCATTGCTCCGTGCCTCCGTGCCTCCGTGCCTCCGTGGTGAATCTCTGCCGACTTTTCAGTTGCATACACACTTCCCACTTCATCGATCCCCATCACATCCCGCGTGGGCTAAAGCCCACGCTACGGCTAAAAGTCGGCGGTTCCCCCCGGCTTCCCCGGCACGACTTTCACGGGACTCGGCTTGGCGGTCAGCGTCATGACCTTCGTGACCAGGGCCGCCTCGGGGCGACGGCGGCGGGTGAACTGGATCGACAGACCGTGGTCCTCATACAGCCACCACTCCTGGACATGACCGCTGGTGGCAATTCGCGTCTTGCGAGTCGGCTCCACCCCCAGGGCCGATTTGACCTGCTCCGTGGTCATCCCCTCGCGGACCTGGCCTTCACGCACCGCAGCGGCGATCAGGTCGACGGGCTTGGCCGGAGCCCTGCCCTTGGGGATCCATGCGCCCTGGTACAGGACCAGGCCCTGTTCGGTGAGCCAGTCGGAGATGGCCTGCGTGTTGGGGGAGAGGACGTAGGCTTTTTGATAGAACCGAATCGCAGCTTCCGGGTTTCCCAGGATGATCAGATAGTCGTCTCCCACATCGACGAGGGCGGAAGCGCTCTGGGGGTCGACCTGTTTCTCTTTCTCCGCCAGCCAGCGACTCTTCAGTTGTTGCACAAACTCCGGAACTTTCAGCGGCTCGAACTTGGCGACGAGTTCCGTCATCTCCTTGCGCGTCAGGGCACCGACGCGACCGAGGTGGTACTGCTGCTCCTGCAAGCGGTACTGCGGCCCCAGCGAGCGATACTCGGGCAACTGCTGTTCGATCCGCGAGGCAATGGAGTAGCCGTTCTTCCCATCGGCGGTCGCATCGCGCAGGATACGGTTCTTCAAGATCTCCACATAGAACGCGCGGGCATACTTCTTCCGCAGGTCGGAATCGCCCTTCTGAAAGGCGACCCGCGGGGACTTCAGGTACAAGGCCCGGGCCGGTTCGTCGTCCGCAGTGAGCGGTTGATCGGTGCCGGGAATCTGCTTCGCCAGTTCGGTCATCAACTCCCCATCCCCCGCCGTGTTGTCCTGGCGGATGGTCTCGAAGTCGGCCCACAGGGCTTCGTGCCGGTACTCCAACTGCAGGGCCGGATCGGCTCCCCAGGTGGAGAGCTTCTGGGCCAGCGTCCGCAGTGCCATCGGGGTCGCCGGGCTCAGGGCGCGATGCTCCGCCAGTACCCCCTGCCGAAAAGCATCCGTGGCCTCCTTCTTCAATTCGTCGTCGTGGTAATACTTGGCCCGGTGGGAACCCCATTCGGCCAGCTTGTACCACTCGGCGGGCTTGCTCGACGGGACTTTGCCCCTCAGAGCTCGAAAGTTGTCGACATCGCTCACTTGCGGAAGCAGGTCACTCACCACGAACACCAGTTTGGTGTCCCGTTTCTCGATGCGTCCCTTGATCAGGATGTTCTTGGAATCCCCCGCCGGTCGGGGAAACGATCGCGCGAGGACGAATTCCAAATCGCACTTCTCCATGCGCAGCTGGGACGGTGACAGGATGGAATAGCGTCCCTCCAGTTGCAGGGTGGCCATTTCGAGCGAGGACCACTTCGACTTCTGGGCCACGAACTCCTCGATCGTCTGGGTCGTTTCGGCGTGGACGACCGAAGTCATCGCGAGGCAGACGCAGGCGACCAGGGCGTACCAGACGAGACCGATAGCAGCTTTGGTAGCGTGGGCTTTAGCCCACGTTTCCGCGAAGACCGCACTCCCGCGTGGGCTAAAGCCCACGCCACCGAGGCGTTCGTCGGCAACGTCTTCATTCCGACTAGGGTTCATCGCTCACTCCCAGACTTTTCGCCTGACTGGCCAGGGTGGCCGCCACGGATTCGGCCTCTGCGGCGGTGTAGCCGATCCCCTGATACGTCTGTCGATACGCCCACAGCACTGTCGATTCCGGCTCTGCCAGGATCTGCCAGGTCGACTGGTCCTCGCTGAGCTGGATCGCCTGAATCTGCACCGCCAGAATCACCGACTCCGATTCAGACTTGACCAGCAGTCGAGACAACTCCGCCGACACGATCACCACCTCCACCGGGAGGTTCCCGGCTCCGATCGTCAGCGGCAGTGAAATCCGGTACTGCACCCGCGCACTCTTCTTGTCACTGAGCATCGGCTCCGCCTGGCCCTCAATAAACAGCCACTGCCCCTGGGCCTTGTACTGGAACGTGGACAGTTCCGTTTCGCCCGCCGCTTCGGCCTTGTCGGCCTCCGTCAGCAGGTCGCTCAGCGGCTGCGACAGCAGGCTGGTCATCGCCGTGGTCTCGCGCAGCTGTTGTCGGAAGCGGAGGGCGTCGTCGTCGTCTCGCCCGAGTCGATCGACGGCTTTGACGGCGATGGCGAGTTGGTTGCGGGCCTCGATCCATTCGCCATTGAGGATGGAGTCCTTGATCTTGTCGATGGAGTCTTTCAGCGCTCGCTCGGCGGCACTGCGCTGCGAGGACTGATACATCAGGAACCCCGTCACCGCCCCCAGCAGTGCGATGACTGCCATGATGACGCGAAACGGTTTCCAGAACCCGCCGTGGGACTGGCGGGGGGCCAGCGACGGAGCCGCCATGATCGGGGGCGGCGTCCGCTGGGGTCGTTGGTCGACGGCGGCCTGTGGTCGCGGACGCGGGGGTTCGCGGCGCGGGGGTTCGGGGATGTCGTATTCGTCGATGGGGGGGGCAATTCCCGGCGACTCCTCCATCTCCTGGACGACGGCCTGAGAGCCGCGAGGTTCCGGCCTCTCTTTCGGAGGCGGATAGGGATCGCGTTGCAACACAAACAGCGACCCGCCACAGGCCCGGCAGACGATCCGCTGCCATTTGGCCCGCCGCACTCCGGCATGCTTCTGCCCACAGTCGCACCACAACTCGAACGTCTGAGAAGACGACGAGTCGTCCCCCTGGAAGGCATTCGTCGCTTTGGAGATCCAGTTGCTCATCGACTCGGGGACAGGATACGGAACCGGAGACAATCGAAGGGAACGCTGCTAGTCTACCCCCCCAGGGAAGCCCTCACCAGCACGGATTCCGGTGGGTGCGAGGTTTCGGGGCTTTCGCCCATTGGCGGTCGACTGCCCTGTCTGCCCCCTCTCCCCCACAATCGGCGAGGCTTTCGGAGAGGATCCCACTGTGGGGGAGAGGGCCGGGGTGAGGGGGCTTGAACGAGCGATATGGCCCCCTCACCCCAACCCTCTCCCCCGCAACGCGTCCCCCCGCGGGATGACATCGATCGCGGGGGAGAGGGAGCAGAACGATCCCACCAATTGGTGAATGTCCCCCTGACGTTTTCGCGGGCGATCTCATCGCCGACTCCCAAACCAATCCACAGGTGACACATGCCCCGCTTCCGTCTCTTGACGTTCCTCCTGTTGAGCGTCGTCTGGACCACCAACCCAGTTCAAGCCGAAAAGATTTCCCTCCCCCGCAGCACCCCCGAATCCCAGGGCGTCTCCTCCGCCCAGATTCGCAAGTTCGTCGAAGCCGCCGACCAGAAGGTCAACACGCTGCACAGCTTCATGCTCGTACGTCACGGGCAGGTCGTGGCCGAGGGGTGGTGGAAGCCCGAGTCCGCCGAGACGCCGCATGTCCTCTGGTCGCTGAGCAAGAGCTTTACGTCGACGGCGGTCGGGATCGCGGTCGCCGAGGGGAAGTTCAGTATCGATGACCCGGTGCTGAAGTTCTTTCCCGAGGACGCTCCGGCAGCTCCCTCGGACAAGCTGAAGGCGATGCGGGTCCGCGACCTGCTGACGATGTCAGCCGGGCACCAGGATGAAGCGAAGGTCAAGGAGATCACCGACGCGACGTGGGTCAAGACGTTCCTCAATCACCCCGTGCCGCACAAGCCGGGGACACACTTTCAATACAACACCCCCGCCACGTTCATGCTGTCCGCGATCGTCCAGAAGACCACCGGCCAGACCACGCTGGAGTACCTGAAGCCCCGCCTGTTTGACCCGCTGGGAATCGAGAACCCCCAGTGGGACGCCAATCCACAGGGGATCAGTATCGGCGGATACGGTCTGTACGTGCGGACCGAAGACATCGCCAAGTTCGGCCAACTGTATCTCCAGAAGGGGCAGTGGAACGGGAAGCAGTTGCTCTCGCCGGAGTGGATCACAATGGCCACCTCGAAGCAGGTCTCGAACGGCAGTGACCCGGTCAAGGACTGGGACCAGGGGTACGGCTTCCAGTTCTGGCGCTGCCGCCACAATGCCTTCCGCGGCGACGGCAAGGACGGCCAGTTCTGTATCGTGCTGCCTGAACAGGATGCCGTCATCGCCATCACCGCCCTCACCGGTGACATGCAGGCCGAACTGAACCTCGTCTGGGATTTCTTGCTGCCCGCCTTCGCGGACAAGGCCCTTCCCGAGAACGCCGATGAGCTGGCGAAACTCAAAGAGACCCTCGGCAAGCTGGAGGTCCGGACCGCTGTGAAGTAGCGTGTTGGAGTTCAGGCTTTAGCCTGCTCCGGAGCAGCCTAAAGGCTGGACTCCAACCCCCAGCCCCTGCCCCCCGAAATCGACCATGCCACTGACGATCACCGACCTCACCGTCCACGACATCCGGTTCCCGACCTCGAAGCATCTCGATGGTTCGGATGCGATGAACCCTGACCCGGACTATTCGGCGGCGTATTGCGTGCTGCATACGAGTAACGGGGCGGCCCTCGCCCCCGGCCCCCCTCCCGGGGGGAGAGGGGAGGAAGAGGGGCCGGAGGGGCATGGATTGACGTTCACCATCGGGCGCGGGAACGACTTGTGTTGCCATGCCATCGAGGCTCTGCGGCCCCTCATCGTCGGACAGTCGCTCGATGCCATCACCGCCGACATGGGCAAGTTCTGGCGGCACATCACCGGCGACAGTCAGTTGCGCTGGGTCGGCCCGGAGAAGGGGGTCATACACCTCGCCACAGCGTCCGTCGTCAACGCCGTGTGGGACTTGTGGGCCAAGGTCGCGAAGAAGCCGCTGTGGCGGTTGCTGGCCGACATGACTCCCGAGCAACTCGTGCGGTGCATCGACTTTCGGTACATCACGGATGCCCTCACTCCCGAGGAGGCCCTGGCGATTCTCCGCCGCTGGGAGCCCACGCGGACCGAGCGAATCGCCCACCTCGAACGCGAAGGCTTCCCGGCCTACACGACCTCTGCCGGGTGGCTCGGGTACTCGGATGACAAGCTGCGTGACTTGTGCCGCAAAGGGATGGCCGAGGGGTGGAGTTGCTTCAAGATCAAGGTCGGGCGCGACCTGCAAGATGACATTCGCCGCTGCCGGATCATCCGCGAGGAGATCGGCTGGGACCGGCGAATGATGGTGGATGCCAACCAGGTGTGGGACGTGCCGCAGGCGATCGAATGGATGAAACATCTCGCGCCGTTCAAGCCGTGGTTCATCGAGGAACCGACCAGCCCGGACGATGTCCTCGGTCATGCCGCCATCGCCAAGGCCGTCGCCCCGATCCTCGTCGCCACCGGGGAACACTGCGCCAACCGCGTGATGTTCAAGCAGTTCCTGCAAGCCAAAGCCATCGGCATTTGCCAGATCGACAGCTGTCGCATCGGAGGCGTGAACGAGATTCTGGCCGTGATTCTAATGGCCGCCAAGTTCGGCGTGCCGGTCTGTCCGCATGCCGGAGGAGTCGGTCTGTGCGAGTACGTGCAGCACCTGTCGATGTTCGATTACGTGTGCGTGAGCGGCACCCAAGAGGACCGGCTGACCGAGCACGCGGGGCATCTGCACGAGCACTTCAAGCACCCGATCGTCATGAAGAACGGACGCTACATGCCGCCGACCGCAGCCGGGTACAGCATCGAGATGTGGCCGGAGTCGATTGAGCGGTATACGTTTCCGACCGGGGCGGAGTGGGTCTGAAGCCTATCCCACGGGGCGGAGTGGAGTGTTCGTTGATCGTTGCTGTGGCCATCTGATCGCTGCATCACTGTCCATACCGGGGAAATCTCGGGATGCAGCCTTGTCGAGTTTGCATCAGCGTTAGAGAATCAAGTGGACAGTCCTGAGTCTGTTTCCCCTCCCGCCCGTGGAGTTTCGTCGATGTCACTGTTACTGGATCAAGCGGTCGTGGAAGCCCGCAAACTTTCAGACATCGAACAAGATGCCATTGCCGCGATCATTCTGGAGGAGATCCGGGACGACCAGCGGTGGGAGAAATCGCTGGCGGGCTCGCCCGGCAAATTGGCAGCCCTGGTGACCAGAGCTGAGGCCCAAGTCCGAGCCGGCCAGTGCCAGACAGCGGGGTTTGACCAGTTGTGATCTCCATCGTCACGGCAGATTTCATGGATGGCTTCTCGCGACTGCCTGATGAGATTCAGCAGCAGGCACGGCGGGTGTATCAAATATGGCGAGACAACCCTTCGCACCCTGGTCTGCGATTCAAACCCATTCAGGGGCATGAGGGAATCTACTCCGTGCGGATTGGTCGCGGATGGCGAGCGTTGGGGAAATTGGACGGGGACACGGTCACGTGGTTCTGGATAGGCTCACACGCAGATTATGATGGTTTGATTGGATGAGGGAGTGTGATGCCCCCTCACCAGATTCAGGAATGGCGAAAACTCCACTATCTTTTGAACTGGTCGAGACGGAGAATTGCACGGCGCGGAATCGAAGTTCTCGTGAGGGAGTGTTGGAATGGTGGTCCTGATCCGTTCTCCACTGCTCAGACGGCACATTGCCGTAGTGCCGGTATTCATGTTCGTTTTGGTCCTGCTCCTGTTCGCCGATCCGGCAATTGCCCAGCGGCGGGGGATGTCCTCCCGTATCTCCAAGGCTAATGCCGCTCGCAAACAGCAGGAAATCGAGCAGCTCCAGAAGCAACTGGATGGATCCCGGAAGCTCCTCGAATCGGTCACCGCCAAAGGGGCCATGACCCAGGCCCAACTCGCCGCGGCTCGTTCGTCCGCCTTGTCGGCCCGTGAAGCTCTCCGTGACGCGGAAAAGCAAGATCACGAAATCAGTAAGAAGCTGCGGGGGATCGAGGACGGCATCCTGGATGCTCAGTCGGATGATTCGGAGTATGCGAAGGCGCTGGATGAAATTCACCTCGCCCAGCGAGCGATGGATACGGAGTTGCACCGCATCCTGAAGCGACCTCCGCCCGCAGACGACGAAGACGAGGCGACGCGGCTGTCCGAGTTGGCGCATCTGACCACGGAAGAGCGGGAGAAGCTGGCAACCGATTCCCGCTACACCACCAAGCAGGACGCACTGCATCTGGCGATGGACAAACTCAGTGCGGTCAAGACGAAACTCTTCGGGGCCAGCGATGAGTGGAAGAAGGCCCACGAAGAACGCCGTCGCATCAATCAGGAAGAAGCCAAGCAGGAACTCTCCGTCCAAGGGGCCGCCAACAACAGTTCTGCCAGCCGCAAGGAACTACGAACCACAGCGGAGATTGCCGCTTTCGCACGGGCCTCGATCTCCCAAGCGGAATCCCGGTTGAAGGCCCTGGGAGCCAAACCGAAGGCTCCGACCTCCGAGAAGAAGCCTGAGAAGAAGAAGAGCACTCCCTGAGTTGGCCGTGGGGGCCAGCCTGGAAAGAGTGGCAGAGATCAGTGATAAAGCCCAAGGGTTGCAACCCTTGGGCTTTTGCCATGACGGAGTTGGATGACACGTGTCACGTTTCGGATTTCACCCCATCATCGAGCGCTGGTTCGCCTCGCGCTTCGCGGGGCCGACCGAGCCGCAGGTGCGCGGCTGGCCAGAGATCGCAGCCGGGCGGCATACGCTGATCGCCGCTCCGACCGGCAGCGGGAAGACGCTGACGGCGTTTCTGGCGGTGATTGACCGGTTGCTGCGCGAGGGACTGGTCGGGACGCTGAAGGACGAGATGCGGGTGGTGTACATCTCGCCGTTGCGGGCCTTGTCGAATGATATGCAGAAGAACCTGAGCGGGCCGCTGGCGGAGATCGGCCAGCTGGCGAAGGAGGCCGGGGAGGTGTTGCCTCCGCTGCAGGTCGGGCTGCGCACGGGGGATACGTCGGCCTATGACCGGGCCAAACTGGTGAAGAATCCGCCGCATATTCTGGTGACGACGCCGGAGTCGTTGTACCTGTTGCTGACTTCGGAGAAGGGCCGCGCCGCGCTGTCGACGGTTGATACGGTGATCGTCGATGAGATCCATGCGCTGGCCAGGGACAAGCGCGGGTCGCATCTGGCGCTGAGCCTGGAACGGCTGGAACACCTGGTACAGCAGCGTGTGAGCGGCACGGCGCTAGCCGCCGGTTCTTCGCCTGCCAGCACGTCACCGGAACCGGGGGCTAGCGCCCTGCCGCTCACACTCGGGGGGCTGACGCCACCCCGCTCGCCTCGTCTCCAGCGTATCGGACTCTCGGCCACCCAGAAGCCGATCGAGCGCATGGCCCGGTTTCTGGTCGGGGCGGGGGAGATTCCCGACCCCGTGCCAGTCGAACCCCCGCCTCGCGAGAAGCTGCCGGAACCGGACGGGCCGGGGTGCCATGAAGAGGTCGACCGCGCGGGGCAGATCGCCAGCCGCCCAGCCCCCTCATCGCGACCGGTCGACTGCTCGATCGTTGATGTCGGGCATCAGCGGCAACTCGACCTGGGCATTGAGACCCCCGTCAGCGAACTCAGTGCGGTCTGTTCGCATGAGTCATGGGCGGAGGTCAACGCCCGGATCGTCGAACTCATCAACACGCACCGCAGCACGGTGATCTTCGTCAACACCCGCCGCATGGCCGAACGAGTGACGTTTCAACTGACGCAGATCCTCGGCGATGAGGCCGTCAGCAGCCACCACGGGTCTCTCTCGGCCGAGATTCGGCTCAAGACCGAACGCCTACTGAAGGCGGGCGAACTCAAGGCGGTGGTGGCCACGGCGTCTCTCGAACTGGGGATCGATGTGGGGTACATCGACCTCGTGATTCAGATTGGATCGCCGAGGTCGATTGCGACGTTCCTGCAGCGCATCGGGCGCTCGGGGCATGCGCTGGGCCTCATCCCCAAGGGGCGGCTGTTCGCGCTGACTCGCGATGAGTTGCTCGAAGCGATGGCCCTCGTGCAGGCGATCCGGGCCGGTCGGCTCGATGTGATCCCGGTGCCGATTGCCCCGCTGGATGTGCTGGCTCAACAGATCGTGGCCGAGGTCGCCACCGGGGAGTGGAACACCGCTGACCTGTACGACCGGTTCCGGCGAGCAGAGCCGTATCGGACGTTGCGGCGATCGCAGTTTGATGCGGTCGTGAAGTTCCTCAGCGAGGGCGTCACTGACACCGGCGGGCGGATTCATACGCTGCTGCACCACGACCATGTACACGGCAGGCTGCGGGCGAGGCCGAATGCGAGACTCACGTCGATCAACAACGGCGGAGCGATTCCCGAGACCGATGTGATCCGCGTGGTGGTCGAGCCGGAACACACCGTTGTCGGGTCAGTCGACGAGGAGTTCGGCGTCGAGAGCATGGCCGGGGATGTGTTTTTGTTAGGCAATACGTCGTGGCAGATTGAGGCCCTGCGTGGGAGTGATTTACTCGTGCATGACGCGCACGGGGCACCGCCCACGATTCCCTTCTGGCGCGGGGAAGGGCCGGGGCGGACGATGGAGCTTTCCGAAGAAGTGTCGCGGTTGCGGCGCGAGATTGAGGAGCGAGTCAAGACGCAAGCAGTCAGCAGTCAGCCATCAGCCAATCAGGCGAGCCGGGCGGCGTCAGCCCCCGGACCAAGCATCGCACAAACGCCGGTAACAACGTCTTCCTCCCTCTCCCCCGCGAGCGACATGACCTCGCCAACCGACTCCACTGCGGGGGAGAGGGCCGGGGTGAGGGGGCCGATATCGGAGGGTGGCCCCCTCACCCTAACCCTCTCCCCCACAGCCACGTCCCCTCCGAATTCAACATCGAATGTGGGGGAGAGGGAACCGGATTCACTGACTCACACGTTAAGTGACAGCTCAGTCCGGGGGCTGACGCCGCCCGGCTCGCCTGATTCGCTGGACGACATTGCTCAGTGGCTCGTCAGCACCACCAGTTGCACGCTCTCTGCCGCGACGCAAATCGTGACGTACGTCGCCGCGCAGCAAGCCGCCGTCGGCCTCGTCCCGACCCAGGACCGCGTCATCTTCGAACGCTTCTTCGACGAAACTGGCGGCATGCAGCTCGTCGTCCATGCCCCGTTCGGAGCACGGATCAACCGCGCGTGGGGCCTGGCCATGCGGAAGCGGTTCTGCCGGTCGTTCGACTTCGAACTCCAAGCCACCGCCGACGACGATGGATTCATCCTGTCCCTCGGCCCCCAGCACAGCTTCCCGATCGAGAGCCTGTTCCCGATGCTGCGGGCCGACAACGTCCAGAACTTGTTGGAGCAGGCGATCCTGGCGGTGCCGATGTTCCAACTCCGGTGGCGCTGGAATGCGACACGAGCACTACTCGTCGCGCGGATGAGGAACGGCAAGAAGGTGCCGCCCGCCTTGCAGCGCTTTCGCTCTGACGATTTGATGACAGCTGTGTTCCCGAAGCTGACCGGGTGCCAGGAGAACATCACTGGCGATCATGTGCTGCCGGACCATCCGCTGGTCGAGCAGACGATGTACGACTGCTTGAACGAGGCGCTGGACATCGAGGGACTACTGGAGGTGTTGCGGCGAGTGGAGCGCGGGGAGATCCAGTTCCTGGCCCGCGACACGCGCGAGCCGTCGCCGTTTTCGTATGAGTTACTGAATGCCAACCCGTATGCGTTCCTGGATGGCGGCGAGGTGCAAGAACGCCGCGCTCGAGCGGTGCAGACGCGACGCACGTTGAGCGTCAACGATGTCCGCGACCTGGGGCACTTGAACCCCGAGGCCATCGCGCAGGTTGTGGGCGAGAGCCAGCCGGTCGTGCGCAACGCGGACGAGTTGCACGACGTGCTGCTGAGTCGGATCGTGCTGCCCGTCGCCTTTTTCTCAGAAAAAGAGCGTTCTTTTGCGGAGCAAAAGACGACACTCGGGACCGCTGATTGGAGTGAGTGGTTCCGCGAGCTGCGCGATGCCGGGCGGGCGGCGTTGATCGTGTTGCCGAATGGGAAGCCAGCGTGGGTGTCCGCCGAGCGTTGGCCTGCAGCGCGGTTGGTCTACCAGCAAGCCACATGCGAACCGCCGCTCGAAGTGCCCTCTTCGGTGCGGCAGAATTGGGAAGAGATCGAAGCCCTCGTGGCCACGATTCGCGGGTATGTCGAGTTCTCCGGCCCGGTGACGGCCAGTGAGGTCGCGGCGGAGATGTCACTCGGAGAGTCGCAAGTGTTCTCGTCGTTGGAGGCGATCGAGGGCGAGGGGACCGTTCTGCGTGGACGGTTTCGAACGACGCTCGACGATCAAAGCCCAGGGGTTGCAACCCCTGGTCTTTCTGGCGTGGAGTGGTGTCATCGGCGGTTGCTCGCTCGCATCCATCGCCTCACCGTGGCGGGTCTCCGTCGCGAGATCGAGGCGGTCGATGTGCCGACCTTTGTGCGGTTCCTCACACGCCACCAGAGGCTCTGGCCCGACTCGCGCAGCTCCGGATCGAACGCGGTCTACGAGGTCATCTCCCAGTTGCAGGGCCTCGACATCGCCGCCTCGGCGTGGGAGATCGACATCCTGCCACTGCGAATCACGGACTACAAACGCGAGTGGCTCGACGAGCTGAGCCTGACCGGTGAGGTGACGTGGGGCCGCCTGTATCCGCCAGCACGCGATCCGGAAAAGACTCGACTGAATGCCACGCTCACGCGCGTGGCTCCGGTGTCGATCTGCCTCCGCGAGGATCTCCCATGGTTGCTGGCCACAGCGGCTCCGACATCGATCGAAACCCTCGGGTCGCAGGCTCAAGAGGTCGTGCAGATTCTCAGCCAGCGCGGGGCCGTGTTCGCCACCGATTTGATTCAACAGTGCCGCATGCTGCCCAGTCAACTGGATGATGTCCTCGGCGAACTCGTGACACGCGGGTGGGTGACCGCCGACGGCTTCTCGGGTCTGCGGAGTCTGATTCGCGAGGGGGACAAGTCGGGCGGTCAGAGCAGCGGTCGCGGACCGCGCGTGGTGCGGCATCGAAGGAACACGACCGGCGGACGGTGGACGCTGTGGCGGAGTGAGCCTTCAGCCTTCAGCGATCAGCAATCAGCCAGAACATCCTCTTCCTCCACTCTCCCCTGGGGAGAGGAGCCGGGGGTGAGGGCTGAGCGTCGAGACAGCGTTGCCCAAGTGAGCGGCCAGGCGCTAGCCGCCGGTTCTTCGATCAGTCACCCATCCCCGGAACCGGCGGCTGGCGCGGTGCCGCTCGTACTCGGGGGGCTGACGCCGCCCCGCTCGCCGGATTCCCCCATCGACCAATGGGCGTGGCAACTCCTCCGCCGCTGGGGTGTCGTCTTCCGCGATCTACTCGGTCGCGAGCCGGGGGCTCCGCGCTGGTGGGAGCTGTTGCAGGTGTATCGCAAGCTCGAAGCGCGGGGCGAGATTCGCGGGGGTCGGTTTGTCGCGGGAGTGGCCGGGGAGCAGTACGCCCTGGGCGATACGATCCGCGAACTGCGGCAACTCAAGGAGCAGCCGAACTCCGGCGAGTTGGTGGTCATCTCGGCCTGCGACCCGTTGAACTTGATTGGCATCCTGGGGAACGACCCGCGCGTGCCGAGTCTGGCCACGAATCGCATCGCTCTATTCAACGGCCTTCCCGTGGGCATCTTTCAGGGTGAGGCCCAGCTGTGGCCGCAATGCCCGAAGTCGCTCGCACCGTTTATCTCCGCCCAGCTGAGAACCGGCCGCACGCTGGCGGTGGCGATTCCGAAAGCCACCGTGAAACGAGACCATGCCACCGTCGAGTCGTCACGCGATCCCGAGTCGTCGACTACCTTTTCGCCTCCCACCGCCTCGGACGCTGCCTCCACCGGACAGGCCCAAACAATTCTGACACCGGTCGAGAAACTGCTCAACAAGCGGCGGCCCGCATCCCAGTCCCCCCGCTCGATTCCCCGGCCTCGGATCTCTTGAGGAGAGACTATTGTGGGCCGCCGAAGGCGCCCGCATTCCCTGGTGTCGATTGGCGATCAACTCAAGATGTTGTGTCGCGATTGACGAAGTGCAGACTGACAACGAAAGTACAGTCACCGGTCATGCCTCACCAGCAACGACCCGTGGATTAGGCCACAGCGGGAGAAGATGATGAATCCATTTGACCCAGGCTACTTCAATGAGCAAGAGCTGGCATGCGCTGGATTCAAATCACTGGGCCGCAACATCCAGATCGCCAAGAACTGTACGATCATTGGACTGGAGAATATTGAACTCGGTGACAATGTCCGAATCGACGGATACTGCACGATCATCGCGGCAGGGCAAGGCTGGGTTCGTTTGGGCTCCTTTATTCACATTGGGGCATACTGTCTCTTAAGTGGGGGGGACGGTATCCAAATGCATGATTTCAGCGGGATTTCACAAGGAGTGCGACTCTACAGCAGAACCGACGATTACACGGGAGAGTACATGACCAATCCGATGGTTCCCGCGAAGTATACGGGAGTAAAACATGGCACAGTCACTCTTGGACGTCACTGCATCATCGGATCTGGTACGATAGTTCTCCCGGATTTGACCATCGGTGAAGGGAGTTCCGTCGGAGCACTGTCGTTAGTTACTAAGAGTCTTGACCCGTGGGGAGTCTATTTTGGCTGCCCCGCCAAGCGACTCAAAGACCGGAGTCAACACTTGTTGCGGTTTGAAGAGGAACTTGTGAGAGATCTCAATCTGCCCGGTCATGAATCTTAGTGAGATGGGGTACTCACTCTACGTCACTCGCCCCAGAGATCTCTCATGGAACCATGTCGTCGTTAAGCGGGTTCCACCGCATCAACGCTATATCGTGACGTACCAAGTCCTCCGATGGAGTGTTGCGCAGTCTTTTCCGTCACTGTTTCGGCCAACCGACGGAATATCGCAATCCCGGTCACGTCTCCACTGCTGAAATCGACTGAACACGGTAATTGACTTCCACGGGGTGATCGATCAGCAGTCCTTGAGAGTCTCGGACCCTGTTGGGGTTGGTGTCATGTTGCCAATCGACTTGTCATGGCTCCATTTCACCGGAGCCGGTGTTGTTTCGGAAATGTCAAGGAGATGATGCTTGGAAGGTGTTTGATGGGCTTATGAGTTTCTGTCGAATGCATTCAGAATTCTGCGATGCGGTGCGGATTATCCCATCGATCTGATCGATGATCTCCCCGTCCACCGCCATGCCATTCGGAAACAGCATGACCCGCTCACTGACGGCCTCCGTGTGCGGGAGCGTAATCGGTGTCGATTCCGGCTCGGCGAGGTAGGCGGCCATGCGGTGACAACCGGGATGGAAGTATCGCCGCACCAGGACGTTCTCAGCTTGCAGCACCGCTTGCAACTCATCGCGGGAGAGTCCCAGCTGGGTTTGGTCGATCTCGGCGACGACGTATTGGGCGTTGATCTGCTGGAGGTCCGGACAGGCGAGGAACTGGATCCCTGGAATCGAGCCGAGCGATTCGCGGTAGCGGGTCTGGTTCTCGCGATTGCGTGCCATGAACTGGTCGATCGATTCGAAAGAGGTCAGCCCCATTGCCGCCGAAACCTCGCTCATCTTCGCGTTCGTGCCGAGGTGAACGACATTGTCGTAACCGGAAAAGCCGAAGTTGCGAAACAGCCGCAGTCGTTCAGCGAGAGCGGGGTCGTGGGTGGTGATCGCGCCTCCCTCGAACGAGTTCATGAACTTTGTGCCGTGGAAGCTGAAGACTTCGGCCTGACCGAACCCGCCGATCCGCTGACCATACGCCGACGAGCCGAAGGCATGTGCCGCATCGAACATCAACGACAGTCCGCGCGACCGGGCCAGTTCTTCCAACTCGGGAACCGGGCACGCCTGGCCCCACAGATGGACTCCCAGGATGCCACTGGTCCGCGAGGTGATGACTCGTGCAGCCGAAGCCGGATCGATCTGATGCGTCGCCGGATCGCAGTCGCAGAAGATTGGACGCAGGCCGAGCCGCCGGATGGAATGGGCCGACGCAATGAACGTAAACGAGGGGACGATCACTTCGCCGGTCAATCCCAGCGACTGGATGGTGATCTCCAGTCCGACAGTGGCATTGCAGACGGCGACGCAGTGCGCCACTCCCAAGTAGTCGGCCAGTGTGCGTTCAAACTCGCGCACGACGGGGCCATCATTGGTCAGCCAGTTGCGTTCCCAGATCCCGCGCAGGCGGGCTTGAAAGGAGTCCCAGTTCCCGAGATTCGGACGCCCGACGTGGATCGGGTCAGAGAAACAGGGAGTCCCGCCGAGAATCGCCAGCGGAGGTGAGTTCGATCGATTTCCCATTCCGGGCACACTCGCTGGGGGATCGGACTCGCGGGAAGGCTCGCGAAACAGCCGGGGCACTGGCGAGTCTATCGGTGGCTGAGGCTCCCTTCAAGACGCCTCGACGGGCCAGTGCGTCTGGGATTTTCCAGTAACTCCCAAAACAAAAACGGGAGTCCATTGACTCCCGTTTCGCAGACCTAGGACAAGCCCGGGCGCATCATTCGCTGTCACATCTAGCGACCGAACAGCCAGGCGTTCTTGGCGCGCTCGAGTTCCATCAGCCGGACAAAAGGCCCCTTGCCATTGAACAGCCCGCTGGAACGCCGAGGAGCAGCCTGGGCAGGAACCTGACTGGCAGCCACGAACATCGCCACCAGACCGAGGATGATCATCTTACGCATGGAATTCTCCTGTCACACCACGCGGTCGCGGGGAACGACCGCACACGGAATGTCCCGGTGACCCACTGTCGACCAGGTGTACGCTGAACTCCGAGAGGTTGCACTCGCCGGAAATCGCATCTCACCAGCAAGTATTACCGATGAACTGAAAATGGCCCGATGATTTCGGCAGAACCTGCCGATGTCTGGTGTGCAACCTGACGACTGTGCGGGATGTGGGGTAAAAGTCGAGGATGGCATGTCAACAGTTTGTGAATGCACGACTCGATCAATCTTCCGCACACAGCGCCTCTCGGCCTTCCACGATCTCGACCCGCCGGGTCTGAGTCCCCAAAGGAATCGTCTCGTGCAGACCGCTGGGCCAACTGATCTCCAGCCGGACCGGGTTCTGTCCCGGTGGGAGGCCAAACAGCAATCGCGAATCGCCTGTTGAGGCAAAGCTGCCGCCGCCGCGCCATTGCCGGATTTGCGAAGATTGCGTGGTGATCAGCCGGACCACGGTGCCGATGGCCCAGCGTGGGGACTTCGTGCCCGTCAGCTCGACGGTGATCGATCGGCTGACCTGTGGACCCTGATTCTCCAGCACGGCGACCGGCTGGTTGACATGTGACACCACGAGATCGAGGTCTCCATCGAGATCGAGATCCCCGGCAGCTGCCCCTCGACCCGGATGGGCGGTTCGGAAGTACGCTCCGCTCACCTCGGCGACGTTTTGGAACAGCTGTCCGGCGAGGTTCTCCATCAGCACCGGGAGCTGTTTCACTGGGGCCTTGTGGGCGTGGCGGACCACATGCCCGTTGCTCACGAAGACATCTTCGTCGCCGTCGAGGTTCCAGTCGCCGAAGACCACGCCCCAGCCGACGTACGCCTGGCCAATGCGGTCGAGGCCGGTCTCGTGGCTCACGTGTTCGAACTGCATCCCGCCCAGATTCTTGTAAAGGCCGAACGTCTCGTCCTCGAAGTTCGCGACCCACAGGTCGGGCAGGCCATCGAGATCGAAGTCACCCAGGTCGGTCCCCATCGAGCCTTCCGCCGCCCCGAGTTTGCTGAGGCTGACCCCGCTGATGAGGCCGCGTTCGCGCAGCTGCCCGTTCACGTTTTCGTAGAGGAACTTGGGCGTCGTGTCGTTGCCGACGTAGACATCGACATCGCCATCCAGATCGAGGTCGGCCACGAGGGCACTCATCCCCTTGCCGCCCTCGACCAGCCCGACCTCGGTCGAGCGATCGCGAAAGCCCCCGAAGCCATCGGCCTCGAAGACCGAGTCCGACACGCCTTCGAACACCAGCGGTGAGCAGACCTCGCGGAGGTCTCCATGCGTGTAACACGGCGGGTCGTTCGCCTTCGACCAGTTCACGTAGTGCGTGACATACAGATCGAGGTGCCCGTCCTGGTTGAAGTCGCCCCACGCCGCGCTGGAACTCCAGCGCGTATCCGCGTTCAGGCCGGTGGTCGCCGTGACATCCTCAAACGTCCCGTCACCCAGGTTGTGCCAGAGTTGGAGTCCGCCAAACCCGGTGACGAGGGCATCGACGAGGCCGTCGTGATCGAAGTCGGCGGCGGCCACTCCGTGTTGGTAGTGATTCGGAGCGTTGATCCCCGCGGCCACAGTGACGGGATCAAACCGCGTGCCTCGATTGCGGAACAGGGCGCAAGGCAGCCCCGTCGGATCGGAAGTCTGACCCGAGAACTGGCCACCGCCGACGCACCACAGATCGGGCCGTCCATCGCGGTCATAGTCGAAGAGCCCGACCCCGCCTCCCAGTGTTTCGAGGATCGCATACCGCCCGGCCTGCTCGCCGTTCTCATACTGGAACTGCACGTTCCAGGCGGTGGCTTGATCGACGAACTGGACTGGCGGGCTGGGCGCAATCACGGCGAGAGGAGGAGGTGACGCAGAACGCGTGCAACCCATTGCGCTCAGGGGCAGCAGGATTGCCAGCAGCCAAGCGAGACACATTCGCCCATGGATGGTTGATACTCGATACAGCCCACCTACGGTCTCCGCACATCCGACCCCGGCAGGGGTCACAGAAATTAGCCGGTGGTTGAGCGCAGCGACACCATCGGTCCATGATTTCCCACGAGACTCCCCATCCCGGAGGGATGGTAGAGGGTGTGAATGGTTCTTCGGAGTGGGCTGCATTCGAGAGTCTGGCTTTCTGGCATCCCTCCGGGATGCGGGGAGTATCATAGGGACTCATCCACCGGTGGTGTCGCTCCGCTCAACCACCGGCTAATGTCTGTCATCCCTCCGGGATGGAGGCGGCACGGCAGCGCTGCCTCCCCATTTCTTGACTACTCCAACGGCAGGCCAGCGGCTTCCGTGACGCGGTCGAAGTAGGCCCGGCTGGTCACGAAGTTGATCAACTGCACGACCTTGCGGGGGCCAGCGACTTCGAGCGCTTCCGCCACATCGGTATCGGTCATCGCGATCGGAGACATCGCCAGGTCGCGGGCGAAACGGAACAGCGCTCGCTCCTCGGCGGTGAACTCGTGCCAGTCGCCATCGAGAGCGAACACCTGCTCATCCGTTTGGCCGAGCTTCCGCAGTTGAGCCTTCGCACCACCAGCGGCGTACCACGCGCGGTCCTGACGAGCGATGATCCAGCTGACTTGAGCCTTCACCAGCAGCGACAGATCGCCGCGTTCAGTCGTCATGGCTTGCAGGCTGTTGAGACGACCGCGTCCCTCGTTGGGGAATGTCGCCAGCAACCGCATCCAGTTCGGGACCGGGCCTTCGGGAATGTCCGCTGCCCACACCTTGCGAACTGTCTCCTCGGTCTGCAAAGGCAGACGCGACTGGCGAGTACGGGCCGCTTGCAGTGCTCCTTCGACCACAGCTCGGGACTCCAACGCCGGGCGATTACTGATCGCGGTCTGCGACGGCTGCCCAGCCGCATCGAGCGCGACCGGGACCACCTGTGACAGCGACTTGGTGAAGTCGGAAGCTGTGGGGGTCAGGAACGACTCGTTGGGCAGGGGGCGGTCCTTGGGCAGGTTTTCGGCTCGGCGGAAGAAGCTCTCACCCGACTTCGATTGGGGGATGCCCGCCCCCTCCTTCCAGCGGTTGATGGCGTTGTTGCCCGCCGTGGAGAGGGTCATCTCCAGGATCTGGGCGTCGGTGTAGTGCTGGCGCAGGGCGACTATGTCCGCAGCGGCGAGCTGATGCGGGGAGTAGGTGATTTTGCGGGCATAGGCGAACGCGGCCTGCTCCGCCGGGGTGAATCGCTTCCAGTCGAAGTCGAGGGCGGCGATCTGCTCTTCGGTCATGCCAGCTGCGGAGAGTTTTTGTTCCTGGTGGCCGAGACAGTATTGGCAGTTGTTGGTGCGGGCCACGATCCAGAACAGCATGGTCTTGAAGGAGTAGCTGAGCGTCATGTTCTCGTCGGCATTGCGCGTGAAGTCGCGGGCGGGTGCGGGGGTGCCCGCTGGGGCATTCGGGGTGGCCGGTGGGCGTCCGCCGAAGACGGAGCCTTCCCCCGCAGGCAGGTAGTGATACCGCAGGCGGGCCTCGTAGTTTTCCGCCCGTTCGCCGAGAGCTTCGCGGTCCTGGTCGGTGAGTTCCGGCAGCGGAATGCGGATGGGCCGCGACTTCAAGTCTTCCAGCATCCGCTTCATCTCATCGCGGGTGAGCGGAATCGGACGAGCGGTCGGGACAGCCTCTTCGGCGGAGAGCAGGGAACCGCAGGACAACGCCAATAAGGTTGCGACCAAAGTTCGTTTGAGCATGGGGATTCTTTCAGGGGTGGGGGTGGTGGATGCGAATCGGAAGTAGAACGGACGCCCACGTCCGTTCCGCCCGGACCTGGGGGTCCAGGCTACGGTGCCGCTACTGCGGGAAGATCGTCACCACCGGCGAGGTGCCGACGATGTAGGCCACTTGCGAATCGGTGACCTTGCCATTGGACTTGAATCTCCGCTTCACCGGGATGTGCAGGTTCGATCCATCCGAGGTCTCTTCCCGGATCAGAATCTCATACGACACCAGCGTCTGGCCGTTGTTCCAATCGGTATCGCCGATGATGATCTCCGGCTGGATATCCTTCGGCTTCTGGCCGTCGACCCACGCCTGCATGGCCTTCTCCAGCGCAGCATGGGCGACCGTGGAATCCAGCGCAAAGCTGGCCGTCCCCCGCTGGCATCCCGACAAGGCCATCACGATCAGAGAGAACAGTCCGACACCAAGTGCCGTGCGACGAGAGAACATGGTTCGGGTTCCAATCCAGTGGGGAGGCTGTGGGAGTCCAGGCTTTCGCCTGCTCCGGAGCAGGCGAAAGCATCGTTCGAGAAACAAGAGTCGTCTTTCGCTCCGCGAAAGACCGGCCTTTCGCGGAGCGAAAGGCGACAATCAGACAGTTATTCCTCGAACGATCCTTACTCATAATCCGTCAACCCGCTCGTCATCCACGGCACGCGCAAGGCATTCAGCACGGCGAGCACATCGATGGCCTCCTGGATCAAAGCCCCATTGACCGGGGTGATGTACCCCGCTGAGGCGAAGAGCATCGCGGTCAGGCTCAGCGCGATGCCGATTCCGGCGCTTTCCAGGGCGATGCGTTTCATCCGCTGGCCGATGTGGATCAGCTCGTCGACCTTGGCGAGGGAGCTGTCGAGGATCACGGCTCCGCTGGCTTCGGAGGTGATCTCGTTCTGGGCACCGAAGGCGATGCCGACCGTGGCCGCCGAGAGGGCGGGGGCGTCATTGATGCCGTCGCCCATGAACAGCGTGGCCTTGGTGCGGGTGATGTCGCGAACGATGGCCAGCTTCTGTTCGGGGGTTTGGCTGGCGCGGATCTCGGTGATGCCGACGAGGCGGGCCAGGTGGTTGACCTCTTCGGCCCGGTCGCCCGAGACGAGCATGACTCGCTCAAATTGGTGCCGGGGACCGAGGTGGCTGATGAACGATTGCCCGTCGGCGCGCGGCTCGTCGCGGAACTGCAGCGTCCCGGCGTAATGTCCCCCCACGAGGATCACGCACTCCAGGCCAGCGGCCTGTGCCGGGAGGAGGTAGGCCACCTCGGGCGTCGTCGCGAGCAGCTTCTTACGGCTGGTGACGCGGAGCGAATGCCCCTCGACCGTGCCGGAGAGCCCCTGGCCGGGGAGTTCGCTGACCGACTCGGCCTGGATCAGCGTCAGGCCCTTCTCGCGGGCCGCCTCGACGACCGCTTCGGCCAGCGGGTGCTTGCTGTACCGTTCCAGCGACGCAGCCCAACGGATGAGCTGGGTGGTGCTGAGGTTCACCGCGGGGTGGACCTTTTCCAGCTTCGGTCGGCCATAGGTCAGCGTACCGGTCTTGTCGAAGATGGCCACCTGACAGGTATCGATCCGCTCCAGCACCCCCGGATCGCGAATAATGATCCCTCGCCGGGCACACAGTGAGATGCCTCCCAGGATCGCTACCGGTATCGCGATCAACAGCGGGCAGGGAGTGGCTGTGACGAGGACCGCCAGAAACCGGCGCGGGTCGCCGCTGTAGACCCACGCCCCGATCGCGATCACCAGAGCCAGCGGGTTGTAGAGCGTTCCCAACTGATCGGCGAGTCGTCGCATGCGGGGCCGACGGCTCTCGGCGGCCCGCATGACCTCCATGATCTTGGCGTAGCGCGAGTCGATGGCCAGCTTGTCGGCCCGGATGGTCAGGGCGGCGTTCCCATTGATCGCGCCGGAGATCACCGCCGCTCCGGGAGCCTTGTCGACATGATACGGCTCACCGGTCAGGTACGACTCATCCATCGTCCCATGACCCTCGGTCACGGTGCCATCGACGGGGCTGGTCTCGTGCGGGAAGATCGACAGCAGGTCACCGATCTGGATTTTGTCGAGCGGGATGTCCGTGGTCTGGTCTCCGTCTCGGCGATGGGCCACTTGAGGCATGCGGCGGGCCAGAAGTTCCAGCGCCGAGGAGGCCCGTTTGACCGCATAGGACTCCAGCACCTCTCCCCCGGAGAGCATCAACACCACGATCACCCCGGCCAGCGGCTCACCGACCAGAACCGATGTCACGATCGAAATCCCGGCCAGCAGGTCGGCCCCGAATTCGCCTCGCAACATCCCCCGCGCCAGTTGCCACACCAGTGGGAGGCCTCCTCCGATCAGCGCCACCGCCAGCGGCCAATGATACAGCGCCAGTCCGAGGTACAGCTCCGTGTGCCCACGGAACTGCAAGTACAGCGACACCGCGATCGCCCCCGCGGCGAGGAGGGCAATGCGGATCGAACCGGTCCCGGAGGCGGGTTCGGCGGTAGAGGCTGTGGCATTCATGCAGGGATGTTTCACCTTACGAGTTCTTCCTACGGGACTGGATTGCTGCTCACTACGGAGTGATTCACCACGGAGGCACGGAGAAATCCAGACGTTTGGGAGTCGGAGATTTTGACAGGATGCACAGGATGAACAGGATGAATCCCCCCATCTCGTTTGTATCCTGTTGATCTTGTGCATCCTGTCTCCCCTTCCTCGTCCGCAACCGGTGAATGTCACCCTCGCGAGATTCTCCTCCGTGCCTCCGTGTCTCCGTGGTGAATTCTGAATCGCGACAACGCTCGACATCCCGGTTCGTTTGTTCCAACGCGAGCCATGAGGTATACCAGATTCCTGCCGGTCGATGGATCGGTCGAGTTCCGATCTCCGGTTTTCCCAGGAGTGGCCCATGCGGCGGTTTGCTTGTCTCGCGTTCGGTTGCCTGTCCCTCATTGTGAATGCCGGTCTGCTCCGGGCCGAGGACGCGGCGAACATCTCGTTCGAGCGAGTTCAACTCGATGCCCGGTTCCGGTCCGAGGGGGTCTCCATCGGCGACTTCAACAAGGACGGGAAGCTGGATATCTCGGCGGGCGATGTGTGGTACTCGGCCCCCGATTGGAAGCCGCATGAGATCCGCAAGCCCGGCGACTACTGGGCCGGGGTCGGGTACAGCCAGAGCTTCTGCAACTGGGCCTATGACATCAACCAGGACAGCTGGATGGACATCATTGTCGTCGGCTTCCCCGGCGAGCCGTTCCACTGGTACGAGAACCCCAAGGGTGAAGAGAAGCACTGGGCCCAGCACGTCATCTGGCACAGCATCTGTAACGAGTCGCCGCAGTTCGCCGACCTCACCGGGGACGGCAAGCCCGAGTTCGTCATCGGCAGCCAGCCCGAAGCCCAGATGGGGTACATCGAGATCCCGACCGGTGAGGCCGTCTATCAGAAGTGGAATTTTGTCGCGGTCAGCGAGCCGGGCGATCCGGGGAAGAACGGCACATTCAAGTATTACCACGGCATCGGCGTCACCGACTGCAACGGCGACGGGAAGAACGATGTCGTGATCCCGCACGGCTGGTGGCAGCACCCCGAGAAGCTGGATGGCAAGGTGTGGACCTTCCACGAACACGCCCTCGGTGAGAACGGCCAGCCGAAGACCGGAGCCGACATCTATGCCGAAGACCTCGACCTCGACGGCGACATGGACATGCTCATGACCTGTGCCCATCAGCACGGCGTGTGGTGGTTCGAGAACGGCGAGAAGCAAGGGAAGCCCGGCATGACCTACCACCTCATCGACGACAGCTTCTCCCAGACCCACGCGCTGCTGTTCGAGGACGTGAACGGCGACGGCAAGAAGGACATGATCACCGGCAAACGCTACTACGCCCACAACGGCGGCGACCCCGGAGCCAACGACCCGGTCATCATGGTCTGGTACGAGATCGAGCGCTCGAAATTCGGCCCCCAGTTCACCAAGCACGCCCTCCCCGCCGGCAACGACACCGGCGTCGGCACCCAGTTCATGACCGGCGACATCGACGGCGACGGCCTGCTCGACATCGCCCTGTCGAACAAGAAGGGGGTCAACATCCTGCTCCAACGCCGAACCAAAGCCGTGGCAGGGAAGTAGCCTCCGCCGTAGGACGGGCCCATTTGGCCCGTCCTTTCCACCGTAGCATCGCCATTGTCCGTTGTTCCAAACAAACGACGAAAGCCCTCTCCATGACTATTTCCGCAGTCTGCCCCGCATGTAGTCACGAGTTTCATCTGAATGACACAATGGCGGGAAAGAAGTTCCGCTGCAAGAAGTGCCAGTCTGTCGTTGAAGCGCCGACAATTGACGGGGATGACTGGGACGAAACTTCATCGAAGAAAAGGAAGTCTCAAAAAGCGGGTGGCAAGTCTGCGAAGGGGAAGAAGAAGCGTTCCAGCGGGTCCGGCGGCGGTCTCCTGAAGTGGGTAGCAGTCGGATGTGGGGCATTGCTCGTACTCGGAACCATTGGATTCGGATTGACGAAGCTGATGGCCCCCGGCGGTGCCTTAAACAACAACGTGGGAGGTGTTCCCAACGAAGGAGGTGCTCCCAACGAAGGAGGTGTATCCGACGTGGGAGGTGTTTCCTGGACATCTTTCACGACGCCCGATGGACATGTCACCTTGAAGATGCCTGGCCAAGCAGGACCAATTCGGAAGACTCCAGATGGAAGGGACGTTTTCGGTGCGACTGCTGGAAATATCACATGTACATTACTTGTCAACGTGGATATCGTGAACCACGCCGAGTTCAAGATAGATGAAGTGTTGGAGATGAGAAAAGAATCCCACGCGAATGGAAGGATTGTAGTAATCAATGGCCACAAGGCATTTCGTTATTCTCATACGAATGAGAATACACGTACTGAAGGAGCAGAAGTTTACAGCGACCTCAGAGTTTGCACTGTCTTGATGTTGATTATTGGGACAGCAGATCCAGCTGCTCAAGAATACTACTTCAATTCAATTACGATCAAGTAGCGGCCGTGCGTAGGCTGGTCCAGACATCGCTTTGGATGTCTGGGTGAAGAATGCACTCGATGGATTTGTACTCCGTCCAAAGCTCCACTTGGGACGGAATAGCGGTTCAACGCACTATTTGGGGGGATGGGCATGAGAGTGGTTTTAACCTTGTAGGATGTGTTTGGTGTGGTGCAGGGTCAGGAGTCTCTCCTTCAGGTGTTTGCCCTCGAAACCTCAGCCCGCACTGCAATCTGAGACCGATCCGGTGTAGACTGTCTCACGGAGGTTTCGAATCATGCCCATGCTGGAACTCACCGATCAACAAGTGGTCGATCTTGTGAATCAGCTGTCGCCGAAACGGAAACGAACCGCACTGGTGGCGCTCGCCAGCGAGGCCTCCACGCGCCGAGACGAGCGAATGCAACTGGCCGAAACTCAGCTGCGATGCTTGTGTGCTGAACGGGGGAGGAATTGGGACGAAATGTCGGAAGACGAACGAGAAGTCTTCATCGACGACCTCGTGCATGAGGATCGACCATGCGGCTCGTAGCGGCAGGGTGCCCCAGACATCGCTTTGGATGTCTGGGTGAAGCAGGAACAAGGGGGATTGAAAGTCGAGCGAGTCCTCCGTAACCTCTTGTTGTTCCACAACCCAGACGCTCAAAGCAGCGTCAGGGCCACCCCGCCGGGGGGATGACCTGTAGAACGGGTGTTAACCCGTTCCTCCCACCGGTGACTCGTTTCGTAGAGTCCCACTCAGGAGTGAGTCTCCCCTGACCCATGTCACTCGCTCTCGACACTCGAACGTCCATCGGGTGTGGGTTAAAACCCACACTACTTCCCCATGAACACGCTCTACCAAAACCACGGTCTCCTCTTCCGCTATCCCGCTGATTGGTCATTGACCGAAGAGCCGGGCGAGGGGTGCGTGACGATCACCGTGGCTCCCAGCGACACCGGGTTCTGGTCGGCGACAGTGCTGGAGGACCGGCCCGAGGTCGCGGAACTGCTCGAAGCGGCGGTCGACACGTTCATGGAGTTGTACGACGAGGTCGATGTGTTCGACATCTCGACCGAATTGGCCCACCATCCGGGTCTGGGGCGGGACATCGAGTTCGTGTGCTTCGAGTTACTTAACCGGGCCGAGCTGCGGGCATTTCGCACGGCTCACTGCACGGTCCTCGTCACCTGTCAGGGGACCGACCACGAACTCGAATTTCTGCAACCGGTCTTTGACGAGATCACCTGCTCGCTCGAAGTCCCCCACGGGTTCCTGGCCGGGCCGCCGCAACGCTGGGTGGAGGAGGAGTGAGTGGGATAGGCTTCCAGCCTGCCGTCTGGAGGTCTCGTTAGAATGTGTGTTCGGCGGCGGAGGTGGAGGGCGCGATGAGGCGGAAGCGACTCAAGCACAATGCGTTCATCCTGTGCCACATGTTCTGCGGGTGGCGGCTGGTCAACTGCTACGATCGGCTCGTTGCCCTCGGGTCTGGTACGCTGCAGATCAATGCACTAACCGCCGAGTGCCGCTTCAACGGAGAGCCCGTCGAGCCGCTGTCGATCGCCTGGGAGTTGCACCACTGGCTTCGGGAGGACTTGGCTGCCCAAAGACTAACCATCGAGGAAATCCAATCTGCCAGACTGGATGCACGATTGGAGTTGTCCCTAGTCGCGCGTCGGGCGAGAGTCACTCGGGCAGCGCACTTTGGTGCCGATAGACAGCACGTCAGTGGGCCGATGTTCCATCGCTGTTCCATAGCGTGCCGTAGCGAGTTGGCCACCGACGATACGGTGTACTGTGCCGAGTACGAGGACGTGGAGGAGTGGCCGGTCGGGTGGCCAGCTGCCGAACCAGGCGCTGCAGAAGACGACGGTGGGATGTAGGATTTCTCAGATTCATAGCTCACTCAGCCCCGCAGCTGCTGAGCTTAATCGCTCACACGAAGCCGTCGGCGTTCAGCCATCAGAAAGAGGTTGAGGGGAGACTTCTGGCTGATGGCTGACCGCTCAAGCGGAGCGTTATACTGACAGACTGGAAGCCTATCCCACGGCTCTGTTCATGGAGGTACTCGAAGTGACCACCCGCCGGATTGCCCTCTGGAAGGATGACCTGTTCCTGGCTCATGACACCGGGCGGCATCAGGAATCGGCGGAGCGGCTGCGGGCGATTCATGCGAAGCTGGAGGCGTCGCCAGTCTGGTCCTCGCTCGATCTCCAGCCGCTGGCGAAGCTCGACCGGGCGCTGGTCGAGCGGGTGCATCCGCCGCTGATGCTCAAAGCCATTGAGGCGGTGTGCGCGAAGGGCGGCGGGCGGCTCGATGCCGATACGGTGGCTTGTCCAAAGTCTAGCGAGGTCGCTCTCACTGCCGCAGCGTGCGCGGTGGCGGCTGTCGAGGCCGTGGTCAAGGGCACCTTTCAACGGGCGATGTGCCTGATTCGACCGCCGGGGCATCATGCTCTCGCCTCCAAGCCGATGGGGTTCTGCCTGTACAACAACGTGGCGATCGCAGCGGCCCACGCGCGACAGGCTCTGGGCCTCGACCGCGTGCTGATCGTCGATTGGGATGTCCACCACGGCAACGGGACGCAGGATATTTTCTACAGCGATGGCACGGTCTACTTCCTGTCGCTGCACCGGTCCCCGTTCTATCCCGGCACCGGCGACGCGGATGAGACCGGCACCGGGCGTGGCCTCGGCTGGACCCACAACGTCCCGCTGGCCTTCGGGATCAGCCGCAAAAAGTACATCGAGTCGTTCGAGAAATCGCTCTCCCGCGCTGTCGAGCAATGCCGCCCCCAGCTGATCCTGCTGAGTGCCGGGTTCGACGCCCATCGCGAAGATCCGGTCGGGTCGCTCGGCCTGGAGGTCGAGGACTTCGGCACGCTGACGAAGCTGGTCGTCGAAGCCTCGGCGATCACCGCCGGGGGGAGGATCGTGAGTCTGCTGGAGGGTGGGTACCACGTCGATCGACTGGCGGAGTCGGTGGAGTTACACCTCAAGACGCTCGTGGACGCATCGAGTGCGAAGTAACCGCCACTGGGCTTGCCCCAGTGGTCTCGACACCACTCCACAGCCGAGTCCTGACACCCCCTCGAGGCAGGCCCGAATCCGTCCTGCGGCTGTCATTTTCCCGTAGGGAATTCAGCCCCTAGCTTCTGCACTACGAAACTCCCACGTATATCCGGTAGCGCACAATCGATGGAACCACCCCGGCAAGCGGGGTGGCGTTTTTCGAACTCGTCATTCCTCATCGACCTCACCGACGGGCCAACTGCCGCAACTCGGGCTCGATGCGGCGAAGTCCTTCCTCGACGGTCACCATGGGGTGGTAGCCGAAGTCCCGCTCGGCGGCGGCGATGCTGTAGCTGTGAGACTGGCTGAGTTGAGCGGCGAGGAAGCGGGTCATGCGTGGTTCGGACTCGATCCGCAGAGTCCGATAGACCAGTTCGAGACCGGAGCCGATCATGTAAGCGGCTCGCGCGGAGATCCGCTTCTGCACAGGCGGCAGCCCGGCCATCCCCAGTAACCGGTTGACCCACTCCCACAACCGGACCGGCTCCGGCTCGTTGATGAAGTACGCTCGCCCGGCACAGGGGGCGGTGTCGCTCAAGGCATCGCTCGCCTGGAGATGGGCTGCCGCCACGTTCTCGACATACGCCATCGAGATCTCGTTCGTGCCATCGCCCACCTGCCGCAGCTGTCCGCTCCTGGCCCGCTGGATCAAGCGGGGGATCAGATGATTGTCGCGCGGCCCCCAGATCAGATGCGGTCGCAATGAGACCGTCAGCAACTGTCCCGGCGCGTGGGCGGCCAACACCGCTCGTTCGGCAATGGCCTTGGTGTGGGGGTAGGCACAGAGATAGGTCTGAGGATACGGCAGCGACTCTTCCGCCATCACATGCGGCGAGCCGTCGTACACCACGCTCGGGGAACTCGTGTAGATCAGTTTACGCACGCCCGCCTTCCGACAGCCCGCGATCACATGCTCCGTCCCGACCGTGTTGATCGCATGAAACGTCTCCCACCGCCCCCAGATTCCGGGCACAGCTGCGGTGTGAAAGACAGCGTCGACCCCAGCGCAGACCCGCTCGACGCAGGCGGCATCGCGGAGATCGCCGACATGACACTCGACGCCCATCGCACGGAGGTCGGGCGAATCCGAGCGAGACAGGACACGCACGCGATCCCCCCGCGCGAGCAGTTGGTCGACGAGGTGCCGTCCGAGAAATCCGCCGCCTCCGCCGGTGACGAGTGCGAACATGGGCGGCGGCCTTTCCGGGGAGTTGGATGTGGGAGTTCAGGCTTGAGCCTGCCTCTGCGGGCGAATGAACCCAGAGCAGCCTAAAGGCTGGACTCCAACTTCACGAGTCAGCATATCTCCTCCCGCCCGTTGACACTCTTTCTCCGGCACTCGACAATCCCGCCGGATCGGGTGGCATGTCGGGGAGTCCTGGCAGGGCCGGTCCATCCGTTTTCGCCCCCCTCTCCCGCAAGAAGTGGCCCCACCGTGGATGAAGCGATTCGCAAGGCTCAGGTTCTGGTCGAAGCCCTCGGCTGGATTCGCCAGTTTCGTGACCGATATGTGGTCATCAAGCTGGGCGGTTCGGCGTTGGAAGAGACCGAAGCGGTGCGGCGGTGCCTGAGCGATGTGCTGTTCATGGAGGCGGTGGGGATGCGGCCGATCCTGATTCATGGGGGGGGCAAGGCGATCAACAAGGCGATGGACTCCGCCGGGATCGTGCCGAAGTGGGTCAACGGACGCCGCTACACGGACGACGCCACGCTCGACATTGTCTCGCGCGTGCTGGCCGAGGAGATCTGCGAAGGGCTGGTCGACGAGATCCGCAACCTGGGGGGCCGGGCGGTGCCGATGAATTTTCGGTCGCAGAATGTGCTGATTGGCGAACGCCTCACGATGCAGGACGACACCGGGAATGAGGTCGATCTGGGTCGCGTCGGCCACGTCACGAACATCAACCGCGAGCTGCTCACCGCCACCTGCCGCGCGGGGGCGATTCCGGTGATTCCGTCCGTGGCCCTCGACGCTGACGGAGGCCGCCTGAACGTCAACGCCGACACCGCAGCTGCCGCCGTCGCGCGGCTCCTGCGGGCGGAGAAGCTGGTGTTCCTGAGCGATGTGCAGGGGATTTTCCTGGATAAGAACGACCCGCAGACGTTGCAGTCGAACCTGAATTCGGAGCGTGTGCGCGAGCTGATCAAGTCGGGTGTGATCAACGCTGGCATGGTGCCGAAGGTCGAAGCCTCGCTGGAGGCTCTCGAAGCCGGGGTCCGAAAGGTCCACATCATCGACGCCCGCATGCCGCACTCGCTGCTGCTGGAGATTTATTCGGACACGGGGATCGGAACGGAGATCGTGAAGTGACGGCGCGACCTCCGCTCATCAGCGAGAGCCAGCGGGATGACACTTCCCGGCAATCCTTGCCCTCCACGACGAATCGATCTACTCTGATGCGATCACGGACGGCTGAGCCGTCTGAAAACAAGACTCGCAACCAGGAGTGGAAGCATGCGTTGGGGCATTGGGTTGGCTGGCGTCGCAGCTCTCTTCACGACCGGTATCACCGAGGCGGCGGTGAAGCTGCCATCGGTGTTTGGCAGTCACATGGTGTTGCAGCGGGACCAGCCGGTGCCGGTGTGGGGGACAGCGGACGTCGGGGAAGAAGTCACCGTCACGTTTCGCGATCAGAAGGTCACGACCAAGGCCGATGACCAGGGCAAGTGGTCGGTCAAGCTGGCCGCCCTGTCAGTCGGTGACGCCGCCGCGCTGACGGTCGCGGGCAGCAACACGATCACCTTTGAAGATGTCCTCGTCGGCGAGGTCTGGGTCTGCAGCGGCCAGTCGAACATGCAGATGGCCATCAAAGGCTCCCTCGACTCTGACCTCGAAGCGGCAGCCACCGGACAGCCGGGGATACGGCTGTTCCAAGTCCCCAACGTGACCGCTCTGGAGCCTCAAGACGATGTGAAGGCCGAGTGGAAGACCTGTACTCCCGAAAACGTCCCCGGATTCTCGGCGGTGGCGTACCTCTTCGGACGCCAGTTGTATGAGACGCTCGATGTCCCGGTCGGGATCATCCAGACCGCATGGGGCGGTACACCGGCGGAGTCGTGGACCGAGCGCGACAATCTCGAAGCCGATGCGGACCTGAAGCCGATCGTCGACACCTGGGCCGAGCGGATCAAGACCTACAACCCGGAAGAGGCCAAGGCCCAACACGAAGCGTCCATCGAACGTTGGAGGGCCGCTGTCGTCAAAGCCAATGTCGAAGGCAAACAACCGCCTCAGCGCCCCCGCGATCCCGGAAATCCATCGACCAACAGCCACAACCCGAGCGTGCTGTTCAACGCCATGATCGCCCCGCTGACCCCCTACGCCATCAAGGGCGCGATCTGGTATCAAGGCGAATCGAACGCGGGCCGGGCCTACCAGTACCGCAAGCTGATGCCCGCCATGATTCAAAGCTGGCGCGAGGACTGGGGCCAGGGGGACTTCCCGTTCTACCAAGTGCAGTTGGCGAACCATAAGGCAAAGACCACCGAACCCGGCGAGAGCGAGTGGGCCGAACTCCGCGAGGCCCAGATGCTGGCGGGGGCAGCGATCCCGAATGTCGGAGCCGCCTGCATCATCGACATCGGAGCGGCCAAGGACATCCACCCGAAGGACAAGCAGAACGTCGCCAAGCGGCTGGCCCGGTTGGCCCTCGTCAACGACTACGGCATGAAAGGGATCGTCCGTAGCGGGCCGGTCTACAAGGCCGTGAAGATCGAAGCTGGCAAGTGTGTGGTCGACTTCGACACCTCGGGCCGCAAGCTGGTCTCGTATTACAACGAACCGCTGGTCGGGTTCGCGATCGCCGGAGCCGACAAGAAGTGGGTCTGGGGCAACGCCAAGATTCTCGATGAGGACAGCGTCGAAGTCTCGCACCCGGATATCCAGGAGCCAGTCGCCGTGCGCTACGACTGGGCCGACAACCCGAACGGAACTCTGTACAGCGACGCCTACCTGCCGACCTACCCGTTCCGCACGGACGACTGGCCGGGCCTGACGGTCGGGAAGCTGACGCCGTAAGTGATTCGCACCGGCGAACGCCTCTCCCCGTAGCTGCGTTCGCCAGAACGCGGGCAAACGCTCTCGGCGTTCGCGATGGGGGGAGGGCGTTCGCGGAGGCTCGGGCCCCGTCATCGCTTCATGGAGGGGTTGCCGTCGTCGGGAGAGCGAGGCCAGTGCTGTGAACACGATGGAGGTCAGCGTGGGGCACGTTTCCGATTGTGCTCGTGGCCCGTAGCTCACGTCGCTCCGCGACTGAGATTCCTCTCGCCAGGCACGGTCCAGAGCTCGGGAAACCCCGCGTGAGTCGGTCTGCCCTCAGGCGGAATGCGAGTCGCGGAGCGACATCGCCGACGATGTCGAATTCGCAGAAATCGCCGACAGTCAGGCTGTCCCTGCGCCTCAATCGTGTTCACAGCACTGGGGCGAGGCTCCTGCCGCGCCGCTGCCGCGAATTGACGTGTCCCCTGGTTTGCGGCTCAGCAGGAGCTTCGCCCTCTCAGCGGGCAGGCCACCCCAATACTTTGGTCCTGACAAGGCACGAGTGCATCCGTTGTGAGTCGGTCCCGGCTGCCCGCGTTCTGGCGAACGCAGCTACAGTCTCATCCACTCAGTTCCGTGTCAGGAACTCGTCCGTGTTAAACAGCAGCCGTGCCAGGCTGGTCCAGGCGGCGGAATCGGCCAGCGGGGTGTCCGGGAAGCCGGACGAGGCCAGCTGCGAGGCGGCTTCGGAATTGGCGGTGTAGAGAGCTTGCTGGCGGGTCCAGTAGTCGACGAGCAGTAGCTGCTCGGCAGCGGACGGCTCGCGGATCAGGCACAGCCGGAACATGCGTCGGACTCGCTGGGCCGTGTCGGTGGTCGGCTCCTGCACGACGCGCTCGGCGAGCTTGCGGGCCAACTCGATGAACATTGGATCGTTGGCGACGGCGAGGGCCTGGAGCGGGGTGTTCGAGCGCGAGCGGCGGGTGCAGACCGTGCTGAACTCGGGCGAGTCGAACGTGGTCAGTAGCGGGTACGGGGCACTGCGATAGAACATCGTGTAGAGCGTGCGGCGATAGCGGTCGGGGCCGGTGGTCTCGGGCCAGTCCTTCTTGTTCTGGGTGAAGCTGTAGACCCCGGCGGGTTGCGGCGGGTGGACGCCGGGTCCGCCGATGCGGGGGGTGAGGGCTCTGGAAGTGGAGAGGATCAAGTCGCGGACGATCTCGGCATCGACGCGGACGCGCGATTGCCGTCCGAGCCACAGGTTGCGGGGGTCGCGGGCCACGGCCTCGGGGCGTTCCGCGCTCGATTGCCGATAGGTCTGCGAGGTCACGATCTGGCGGTGCAGCGACTTCATCGACCAGCCGGTCTCCATGAACTCGGCGGCCAGCCAGTCGAGGAGTTCCGGGTGGGTCGGCGGCGTGCCCTGGGAACCGAAGTCGTTCTCCGTCTCAACCAGCCCGCGCCCGAAGTACCGCATCCAGGTGCGGTTGACGATCACGCGAGCAGTGAGCGGGTTGTCTCGGCTGACGAGCCAGCGGGCGAGGTCGAGGCGGGTCTTCAACGCGGGTGTTTGGCCCACGACTAGTGAGGCTGGCAAAGCGGGCGGCAGCGGACCGGCCTCGGTGTCGGGGGTCAGGAAATCGCCGCGATCGAGGCGGTACGTCTCGCGCTGCGCGTCGGTGTCACGCATCACCATCTGCTTGACAGGGCGACCGGCACCGGGGAGTTGGGCCTCCAATTGCTGGACCTGTGCCTTGGCCTCAGCGAGTCGGGTCTTGATCTCTGCACTCTCGTTGAAGGGCGGGGCGACATCCGACACGTCGAGCGCAAAACGCCCGATGAGATACCCCTTGTTCACGTCGTGCTTCAGAAAGAGCGCCGCCTCGATCTTGGCGATCGGTTCCGAGAGGACGAACACCGCCTCATGCGGAGCATTGATCGACAGGTCCGGCTTGGCCTGCTTCTGCGCATCGCTCACGTTGATGGCCCAGCCGGTCGTCGGCTTGTCATCGATGACGTTCAGGACATCGAACTCCGGTTGCGAGTGATCGGCCCCCGCCGCGATGAAGCGAGTGACCTTGTCGCCGACCTTCAGCTCCGCGTCGGTGAGGACGAAATTCCCGTTACTCGCCAGACCGGGGCCGGTCTTGGGCAACGACTCATGCGGCAAGACGCGCAGCCGGATCGCGGTGATCTTTTCGCCCGGCGGGCGGATGTTGACTTGGTAGGTGTCGTTCGGCTGGGCCTTGAAATCGGTGAGCAGCGACCCGTCGGGTTGCCGGAGAAACGACCCCATGCCGAGCGTCTTGTACTCGACCAGTTCTGCGGGCTGCCAGTTCCAGGCATGGGCCAACAGGTTTTTCGACTTCGACGCGGCGAGTTGCTTTTCGAGGTCGGTCACCTGGGCGCGGAGGGGCTTCAGTTCTTCCAGCTGGGCGAGTTGTTCGGCATTCCAGCCAAAGACTTCCTGCTCCATCACGGGGACGGTCGTGGCCTCGTTGTTGGCGTCGTCGCACTGGTTGAAGAAGGCGTAGAGCTGGTAGTAGTCGTTGTGGCTGATCGGGTCGTACTTGTGTGTGTGGCACTGGGCACACCCGACGGTCAGGCCCAGCCAGACCGCTCCGGTCGTGTTCACGCGGTCGATGATCGCCTCGTGGCGATACTGATCCGGTTTGACGCCGCCCTCTTGATTGATGAGCGTGTTGCGGTGGAACCCGGTGGCGATCTGCTGAAGCTTCGTCGGCTGGGGGAGCAGGTCGCCTGCCAATTGCTCGATCGTGAACTGATCGAACGGCAGGTCGCGATTGACAGCGTCGATCACCCAATCGCGGTACGGCCACATGATGCGCGGACCATCAATGGTGAAGCCGTGCGAGTCGGCATATCGCGCCTGATCGAGCCAGTGGCGCCCCCAGCGTTCGCCGTAATGTGGACTTTGCAAGAGTCGGTCGACGAGCTTCTCGTACGCATCGGGAGATGTGTCCGCTGCGAAGGCATCGGCCTCTTCGGGAGTCGGTTGCAGGCCGAGCAGGTCTTGAGACAGGCGGCGAATCAGCGTCGCCCGTTCGGCCTCGGGCGAGAGTGCCATCTGATGTTCGGTCAGAGTGTCGACAATGAACGCATCGATCGGGTGCGCACTCGCCGCAGCGTTCTGATGCGGGACGGTCGGCCTTTCGACGCGGCCAAACGCCCAATGCGGGGCGTAGGTGGCTCCCTCGTCAATCCATCGTTTCAGCAATTGCTTCTGGGCCTCGCTCAGCTTCTTCCCACTGGTCGGCGGCGGCATCTGCTCGTCGGGATCGGTCGAGAGGATGCGTTTCCAGACCTCGCTCGCGCTGGCCTGACCGGGCACGATGGCTGCGTGGCCCTCGTGCAGAGCCAATGCGGCCTCGCGCTCATCGAGGCGCAACTCGGCTTGGCGGGCTGCGGGATCAAACCCGTGGCAGGCGAAGCAGTTCTCGGAGAGGATCGGGCGGATCTGCCGGGCGAAGTCGACCGGCTCCTCGGCGGACTCAGCCACCGCCCCGCCCATTCCGACAAGGACCGCGATGAGGCAGACGATCGCGATACGCCACGTGGCCACGGGAGACTCCTGGTAAGGGCGGTATGTGGTTCTCCCAGCATACAGGGTGGAGCGGCTGAGGTCAGCCGGAGGAGGAGAGGAGGGAATGCATAAGCCCCTTGGCGGTCTCTTGCCGGCCCCCTCTCCGCTGGGGACAGGTGCTGGGGGTGGCCTGATGAACCGGCGGTTTCTGGGATCACGAGTTTGTAAACCAAAGGGCCTCGTCAGGCGCAAGCGGTGCGACACCACGCCCATCCAGGCGAGCCGGGCGGCGAAGTCGACCATCAGTGGGCAGATAAAAACTCGTCGACAATGCTTCCATGCAGCGAAACCGGCCACTGACTCCCACGAGACACCCCCTCCCGACGGGGAGGGGAATTGACCTCTCCGCAGCGAATGCCCCTCATTCATCCACCCTCTTGAGGAGTCACGTCCACAGCAATGGCCCAGTCCCGGTCCGTGTGAGGCCGGTTGATCAGGAAATTATGGGCCTGTGAGAGAGTCTTGTACCGTTGAAGTTGGCCGCGTGAGTCGAGACCTCCGACTCTGGCAATCACGAGCATGGGTTCGGGATCGAGTGGCTTCGCGAAACGGAACTCCAATTCACAGGGGGCCGGAAACATGTCTCCCAGGTTTCCCAGCAGCCACATGATCCCCTCCAGTCGAAACCGCGTGGCACTCAGCTTGGTCAAAGAGGTCTCGACGACCCCATCACAACACCAATGGCCCAAGAGGGACCCACTGGGCAGGTGCCTCAGTATGACACGCCAATAGCACTCCAGACTTCCCGATAAGTCCCGGTTGGAATTGAATGCGGAATCCGCAGTCCGCTCGCCCGGCGGCAAACTCGCCCAGCGCCAGATCGCCGCAGTCACCTCCTGCTCGGAGGGAACATCAGGTTGTGAATCCGGAGACTCATCCATCGAGGTCGCTCCGACACATCGAGCCAGATCGATGTCTCACTGTCTCAGACCGTAGCCCCCTTCGCCAGAAGGTGGGCGACTGATCTCGATGTCCACCGTGCCAACAGACTTCCGAAGTCTTCGGAGACTTCGGAAGTCTTTCCCCGGTTCGAACGCGGGTTCCGGTCCCCCACGTTCTGGCGATCGTGGCTACCCTACTCCGGCAGCGGCTTGCCTCTCGTCTCGGGAAGGAACGGCAGCACGACAAGCCCCACGAGGAATACTCCACACATCGCCACCCCGCCGTACCGAATCTTGAGGATCGGATCGAGGTTGGGGTCGAAGAAGCTGTTGATCCAGATTTTCACCAATGGCCCGGCAGCGGCCACGAACCGACCGACGTTGTAGCAGAAGCTGGTTCCGGTCGAGCGTAGCCGTGTCGGGAACAGTTCCGGGAAGTACATGGCGTATCCCGCAAACAGCGACAATTGGCAGAACCCCATGATCGGAGCGAGGACGAAAATCTGCCACAAATCCTGCATGAACCAGAAGACTGCCGCCGTGCTGAAGAACGCCGCCAACAGGCCGATGACGAAGGATGGCTTGCGACCGATCCGTTGGGAGATCAACCCGAATCCGAACATTCCGAAGAAGGCTCCAATGTTCGTCGCGATCGCGGTGAGACCCTGATAGATCTTCATCCGTCCCTCGATCTTGTCGGAGATGGGCTTCTTTCTAGCAGACTGGCTTTTGTCGAGTTTTACGTCAGCGGCTGCATCGCGAATGGAGACCAGGAGAGCCGTTTCCTCGGGAGTTTTGGCGGCTGCGATCTCCTCGGCGTAGACCGCCTGGGTGATCGGTTTTTCCTGGACCTTGCGGATCAAATCCGGCGCATAAAACCCGATCGCCCACAGACCGATCACGCCAGAACATGCGAGTACCAATCCCAGCAAGGCATGCTTCCGCAGCGTGGGATCAGCAAACAACTCCCCATAGGAGCCGAGCTTCTTGTCAGAAGTGGCGTTGTTAGCCTTGGCCTGTACCCATGTGTCCGGTTCCTTCAATTTAGAACGAATGACCAGGGCGAGGACAGCTGGCAAAGCCCCGATACAAAACATGATTCGCCAAGGCGCGTAGTCGAGTCTTCCTTCCCCTTCGGCAATTCCCAATCCCATATTGATGAGTGCTGCGGTGACATTGCCGACGGCGGACAATGCCTGCAATGAGGCCAATGCTTGTGGACGGGCAACAGCTGGCATGACTTCCGCCACCAGCGCCACACCGACAGCGAATTCCCCACCCACGCCCAGCCCCGTCAAGAAACGAAAGAAGGCAAAGTCATATACCGTCTGAGACAAAGCGGAGAGCCCCGTGCAAACTGAGTAGATCAGAATCGTCAACATCATCGTCTTCGCGCGGCCAATTCGATCTCCCAGCATCCCAAAGACCAACCCCCCTGTCGCCCAGCCCGCGATAAATACCGATGTGGCGATGTCACCGTAAAAGGTACTCGCTTCGAACAACTGCTTGGGATCTGAGATCGATGATTTTAGCAAATCTTTCATGGCTGGGATTCGAGCCATGATGAAGAGTTGCTGATCGAGACAGTCAAACAGCCAACCCAGCGCCGATACCGCAAACACGAACCAGTGATAGCGGTTCAGCGATTTGTACCACGGCCCCGACTCGGGAGCGGCGAGGGCGGGAGAGTCCGAGTCGTGGAATCCGTGCATCGGGGGGCCTTTGTGAAGAGGTCAATCGGCGGGGGCGAGTGTGGTGCCCAAAGACTTCCGAAGTCTGCACTTCAGTTTGAAGCGGATTCCGGCAGCCCACGGTCTGGCGACCGTGGAGACCGCCCTGTCGCTCGTCGCCATGATAGCTGTGAGTGAGACATCGGGAAACGCTCGGGGACCGGCGTTGCGCGGGCAGGTCCGGAGAGTCGCCTTTTGCTCCGCAAAAGGGCGTCCTTTTCGGAGAAAAAGGCGACAATCGCCGGGCCGCTCAGACTTGCAGCACGCCGGTACGAAAGCCGCCCGGCACTTGGGGCGGCATCCACTCCAGCGCCGATGCCAGCCAGTGGCGCGTCTCGTGCGGGGCGATGATGGCATCCACCCAGCCTCGGGCGGCCCCGTAGCGGATGTCGGTTTGCGCGACGTAGCGCGACCGGACCGAGTCCCGCAGTTCGGCGACCTCGGCTGGTGAGAGCGGGCGGCCCGCGCGCTCGGCCTCGCGGACGCGCAAGGAGAGCAGTGTCTCCGCCGCCTGATCGGCTCCCATCACCGCGTAGCGCGCCGAGGGCCAGGCCAGGATCAAAGCCGGGTCGTACGCCTTCCCGCACAGGGCATAGTGCCCCGCTCCGAACGACCCGCCCAGGATCACTGTCAGCTTGGGCACCACCGAATTGCTGACAACGTTGACGAGCTTGGCCCCGGCCCGAATGATCCCCGACTGCTCGGCCCGCGTACCGACCATGAACCCTTGCACGTCCTGAAAAAAAATCAGCGGCAGGCCGGTCTGATTGCAGTCCATCACAAACCGGGCGGCCTTGTCGGCGGCATCGGGATACAGCACGCCGCCGATCTGGACTTCGCCCGCACCCGTCCGTGTACGCTGCTTCTGATTCGCCACGATCCCGACCGGACGACCGCCGATCCGGGCAAAGGCGGTGACCAATGCCTGCCCGTACTCCGCCTTGTACTCCTGCTGCGAGTCCGCATCGACAATGCAGGCGAGTACATCGCGCACGTCGTACTCCAGATGACCATCGGCCGAAACGATGTCGTACAGGCGTTGCGGGTCGATGGCGGGGAGGACACCGAGTACGGAACCCGGCGGACTCGACACTGGGGCAGGCAACAGCGAGAGGAGTGACCGCAACCTCGCCAAACACGCCGCATCATCCGGCTCCCGAAAATCGACGGTCCCGCTGATCGCCGAGTGCATCGCTACGCCGCCCAGCTCTTCCGGGTCCGCCACCTGTCCGATCGCCGCCTTGACCAGCGCGGGTCCGGCCAGACACAGCTGGCTCCCCTCGGTCATTAGTAACTGGTCGCACAGCACGGGGAGGTACGCCCCGCCCGCGATGCAGTTCCCCATCACGGCGGCGTACTGCGGAATCCCGGCTGCCGAGAGGACTGCGTTGTTGCGGAAGATGCGACCGAAGTCGTCCTCGTCCGGAAAGATCTCGTCTTGCAGCGGCAGAAACACACCCGCCGAGTCGACCAGATACACCAGCGGCAACCGGAACTGCGCGGCGATCTTTTGCGCCCGCAATAGCTTCTTGATCGACTGCGGGAACATCGCCCCCGCCTTGACCGTAGCGTCATGAGCTGCAACGAGACACGGGCGTCCACTGATCTCCCCGATCCCGGTGACGATCCCGGCAGCGGGCACCTGTCCCCATTCGGCGTACATCTCATGCGCAGCCCACACACCGAGTTCGAAGAACGGACGATGCGGGTCGAGCAACTTCGCCAACCGCTCGCGAACCGTCAGCCGACCGAGCTTCCGCTGCCGCTCCTGCCCAGCCGGTCCGCCTCCCTGACGAAGAACGTCTTCCTGCTCGTGGAGTGCCTCGGTGAGTTGATGCAGGGTCGCCACGGGGAACTCCGGAAACAGGATGGACGCGGACGAAGTGATCTTCGTGAGATGATACTCTCTCGGGCGGGTGGCGATGACCGACCGGGAGGGCGAGGCTCCTGCCGAGCCGCTCGTGCGAGGCCGCGTCCACTCGCGTTCGCGGCTCCGCAGGAGCCTCGCCCCAGTGCTATGAACACGACGGAGGTCATCGTAGGGCACGTTTCCGACGTGCCGGTGACCGGTAGCTCACGTCGCTCCGCGACTGAGATTCGTCCCACCAGACACCGTCCGGACCTCGGGAAAACCCGCGTGAGTCGGTCTTCCCGCAGGCGGAATGCGAGTCGCGGAGCGACATCGCCTACGAGGTCGATTTCG
>JAYWFM010000384.1:0-8349 GCA_043778825.1 Planctomycetota bacterium
CACCCCCTCCTCAGCCCCTCCCCCCCTTCCGCCGCCGCCGTGGGGTCCGGGTTCCGCTCCGGCCCCCACGGCGGGGTGTGCCCATGTGACATTTTCACATGGTCAAACCATGTGACATTTCTATTGGTCGCTGACATTCCGGTAGATCCAAGTCGCGGGAAGTCGGTCGACTGCCTACGATACATGGGGCGAGTGCCCCGGAGATGCCACTGTCAGCCGGTGGCCGTCTCCACCTTCGATCGGGAGCAGAGCGGTGACAGACGGATTGACTCTCGCGTGGGATAGGCTTCCAGCCTGTCATTCTGCCAGCGACGACAGGCTGGAAGCCTCTCCCACGGCGCTCCGCTGGAGCGTCCTGGTCGGGCTGCTCTGTTGGGCGAGCTCGGTCTCGCACGCGCTCCACGCCGCCGAAGTCCCGACCCCGGTCGTCGACGCCCAGCAGGCTCGCATTGCCACGATTCAAAAGGCCATGCCCGCTGTGGTGGCGATCTTCGACATCGCTGGCAAAGGCGGCGGGTCGGGCGTGCTCATCACCGCCGACGGGTTCGCGATCACCAACTTCCACGTGGTCGAGGGGATGGGCGGGCCGTTTATGAAGTGCGGCCTGAGCGATGGGAAGCTGTATGACGCGGTCGTGGTCGGGATCGATCCGACGGGGGATGTGGCGATCATTCAGATGCTGGGGCGGACGGATTTCCCGGTGGCGGAGATCGGGGACAGCGATGAGGTGCGGATGGGGGATTGGTGCTATGCGATGGGGAACCCGTTCCTGCTGGCGACCGATTATCAGCCGACCGTGACCTATGGCACGGTGGCCGGCACGCATCGTTATCAGTTCCCGGCCGGGACGTTTCTGGAGTACACCGACTGCCTGCAAGTCGACGCCTCGATCAATCCCGGCAACTCGGGCGGGCCACTGTTCAACGGGCGTGGCCAGTTGATCGGGATCAACGGACGGATCTCGGTCGAGAAGCGCGGCCGCGTGAACATCGGGGCGGGGTATGCGATCTCGATCAACCAGGTGATGAACTTCCGCGAACACCTGATGAGCGGGCGGGTGGTCGACCATGCGACGCTGGGGGCCACGGTGGCGACTGATTCCGAGGGACGCGTGGTCATCGGGCAGATCCTCGAACAGTCCGAGGCGTATCGCCGGGGTCTGCGATCCGGCGATGAACTCGTCGAGTTCGCGGGCCGACCGATTCGCAGCGTGAACCAGTTCAAGAACATCCTCGGCATCTACCCGAACGGCTGGAAGCTGCCGCTGACTTACAAGCACGAAGGCGATCAGAAGTCGGTGATCGTGCGGCTGCGGACGCTGCATCGGGCGTCGGAACTCAATCCCGAGCAGGAGGCGCCACCTGAGCCGCCGAAGTTGCCGCTGCCGAAGCTGCCGATTCCGATCCCCGGCCTCGAACTGCTCACCAAGCCGGAGAACCCGCATGCCTACCTGTATGAGGAGAAGTCGGGGTTCGCGAACTACCACTTCAACAAGGTCGCGGTCGAGCGGGCTGTGGAGTCGATGGTTCCGTGGGGGAGCTTTGCTAAGTCGCAAGGGCCGTGGAGTTTGAACTTCAAGGACCAGCGCGGGGCCGTGATGCAGGTGAAACTAACCGACACGACGGTGGCCGCGAAGATCGGCGAGACGCCGTATATCCAAGAGCTGTCGGACCCGCTGCTCGACAAGCCGCCGGGGAGCGGGGGGCTGTTGATCGCGTTCGACCATCTGCGGCGGATGCTCATCAATCCACAGGCGAGGTTCTCGGAGTTCTACTACGTGGGGTCGGAGCCGCTCGATGGGACGGGGCCGAAGGTCGATGTCCTCGTCGCGCTGCAGGGCACCGCCATCAGCCGCTGGTACTTCCAGCGGGAGCCGATGGCCCTCGTGGGCTGGGACACCGCCATCGAAGAAGACACCGATGAGTGCGAGGTCCGGTTCACCGAGCTGGCCGACTTCGAGGGCCGCAAGCTCCCGAAGAAGCTGACGATCCGCCGGGCCGAGATGCTGATCGGGGAGTTCACGCTGGAAACTGCCACGTTGCAGGGAGCGAAGCCATGAGGACAGCGATCAGCCGTCAGCGGTCAGCAATCAGCCAGAGGGCAGGTCGCGAGTTTCTCCTGGACCCCAACGGGGTCACGTCTCGTAGCCCAGGGTTGCTCGCGCAGAGAGCTACCCTGGGTAATCCACCGCAGTCTCAACAACCCCAACGGGGTTGCGACAGCGTGCCACCCGTCAGGACGAGACTCACCCATTCGCCGATGTCCGAGGTGATCCACCGCATGGTCGCAACCCCGTTGGGGTTGGAGCCGACAATGCAACCTCTGACTCAGGGTAGCTCGCTGCGCGATCAACCCTGGGCTACGCGACGGAACCCCTTTGGGGTACGAATCTCCGTGCCTCCGTGCCTCCGTGGTGAAATAATCCGTTGCTTATCGACAATGACACTCATCTTCTGTCTCTTCGCAACAACTCTCCTCGCCGCCGATCGCAATGCCGTTGAGGCTGACGTTCAGGCCAAGGTCGTCAAGCTCTTTGGAGCGGGAGGGCTGGCGGGGCTGCAAGGTTACGGGACTGGGTTTGTGATCTCGCCGAATGGGCATATCGCCACGGTGTGGAGCCATCTACTCGACGGCGACACGGTGTCGGTGGTCCTCTCAAATGGGAAACGCATCACCGGGAAGGTCTTGGCCGCCGAGCCGAAGCTGGACCTCGCGGTCATTAAGATCGAGGCCGAGGGACTGGACTACTTCGACCTCTCCACCATCGCCACGGGCGGGCCGGGGACGCGGATTTACGCCTTCAGTAACATGTTCAAGGTGGCTGCCGGAGACGAGCCGCTGTCGGTTCAGCACGGCATCATTTCCGCTCGCACCCAACTCAGCGCGAGGCGCGGGCGGTTCGCTTCGAACTACGCCGGGCCGGTGTACGTGGTCGATGCGATCACGAATAACCCCGGTGCAGCTGGCGGCGTGCTGACGAACCGCGACGGGAAGTTACTCGGGATGCTGGGGCGGGAGCTGCGGGATTCGCAGTCGCAGGTGTGGGTGAACTACGTGGTGCCGATCGGCGAACTGGCCCCGACGCTGAGGGCCATGATGCAGGGCGAATACACCCGTTCCGCCGTCGTCGACCCGCTGGCCGCCGTGCGGAATATTCCGCCGCGCACGTTCGGGATGATCCTCGTCCCCGACATCGTGTTCCGCACCCCGGCCTACATCGACGAAGTCCTCCCCGGCACCAACGCCGAGAAGGCCAAGCTCCAGCCGGACGATTTAATTGTGTTTCTCAACGGCAAGGTTGTGAACTCGGTCCGCACGCTGCAAGCCGAACTCAATCTCCTGCAACCCGGCCAGGACGCCGAGTTCGTGATCCGCCGCGGGAGCGAGTTGATTACGGTCAAGTTCCCGGTGCCGCTGGATTTGGATGAGAAGCAAGAGTGAGCGATGAACGGGAGTAGACTTCCGAAGTCTTCGGAGACTTCGGAAGTCTGCTGGCACCCGCGAATGTCGAGAACCTCAGCCCGCGTTCTGGCGAACGCAGCTACGAAGCGGCCCGGCGGCTAACGCACATCCGCGTTGCGGCGCCCCAGCCCCTTCGCTTTGGCCTTTTCCATCTTCTCATGCACGCGCGAGAAGTTCTTGAGCCAGGCGTCGTATTGCTGCGTCTTGAATTGGAGGAACTCCTCGACTTCTTTGTGCGGGGAGAGCAAAAACTTCTCGGCGGCGAGGCCCTCAATCACGCAATCCGCGACGGCCTCGGGGGTCACCGAACTCATGTGCAGGAACTGGTGGACCGGGTCGCTCAGGTCGAGGAAGTCGGTCGAGACCCCCGCCGGGCAGAGGCACGACACCTTGATCCCGCGCCGCTGGTATTGCACCGAGAGCCACTCGGCGAAGGCCACCACCGCGTGCTTGGTGACCGAGTACGGAGCCGACCCGATCTCGGTCAAGAGCCCGGCCGCCGAGGACGTGTGCAGCAGATAGCCCTGCCCTCGCTCCAGCATCCCCGGCAGGACCGCCCGCGCGGCATAGACGTGGGCCATGACGTTCACGTCCCACAGCCGCTGCCAGTCGGCATTGGGAACTTCGACGCCGCCGCTGGTGGTGATGCCCGCGTTGGAGACGAACAGATCGACCTGGCCGAACTGGGTGATGGTCTGGGCCACGAGGGATTGCACCTCCGCCTCCCGGCTCACATCGCAGCGCACCGCAAGGCCGCCGATATCGCGAGCCACCGTCGAGGCTGTCTCGTCATCGAGATCAGCCACCACCACGCCGCGGGCCCCTTCACTGGCGAACCGGCGGCACAGAGCCCGACCGATTCCATGCGCACCGCCGGTGACGATGGCGACCTGATTCAGCAACTGCATGGAACATCCTTGTCGGTGCAATCCCGACACGTTGAGATCGGCAACTCAGACTACTTGGCGGGGGGCTGGTGAAGCGACTTCACCTGAGCATGCACCGTCCCCACGATCTGGTCCTCGACCGTGTCGGCCCACTTGCTCGGGCGGCCATAATACAGCATGGCCCCCTCGCCTTCATACCCGCCCTCTTTGAGAACTCGCAACGACGGGATGTAGGCCATCACATCGTTGGCATACCCGGCCACCCACACGGGCTTGGCTCCGGACTGCCTGCGAATTTCGGTCTTGAGGCGGATCGAGTAGTCGACCACCACCTCGCCACCCAGGATCACCCACACGGGGCCATCTCCGAGCTTCCACGTCTGGACCGGATAGGCATACGTCGGGCGGATCGATCCGTGGGCCTCCAGTTCTTGCTTGAGTGTCTTGGCTCGCCCGGCTTCGTAGACGTTGGTCGAGGTCAGTTGGGACTCGATCTGCTCGGCGGTGGGGATCGTGGCAAACGCCAACTCCGGCTCGTCGTAGCGGACATCGAGATCGCCGCTGATGGGGGTCACGTTCGAGGTCAGTGTGGTCTGGACTTCGGTCGCCAGTCGACTCCCGTACTCTTGAGCCAGTTCCACCGTGCGGCGTGGCAGGGGGTTCTGGTCGGCTCCGCAGCCGGCCCAGAACATGGCCTGCGTGCCGGGGTAGTCCTCCTCGATCTGCTGCATCGCGAACCCGGGGTAGTCGCCGCACCACTCAAAGAACGACAGCGTCGTGGCGTGGCAAGCGTACCCGAAGACGATCGCTTTGATCTGGTCGCCGCTGCTGACTTGCAGCACCGGGACTTCGTGATCGACGGGACCGAGCAGCTCACCGGCAGCCCGCAGCGCGGGGACTTCGGCCTCCTTGTTGGTCCGGCGATTCACGGCGAACCCGACCTTGCCGCTGCTCCACGCCAGTTCCGCCGGAGACAGGTCGGACAGGGCCTGTCCCACAGCTGTGACGATCTCGTCGATGAGTCCCGAGGTGTACTCGCGGACCAGCGTCTGGTCCTCTTCGGAGAGGGTGTACATCGACATCAGGTTGCTGCCGACGACCGGCCCGCAGTGAGTGTGCGAGCAGAGCAGCGCGATGCGGGACCGCTCCAGGCCGTGCTCCTTCACGATCCGCTCTCGAAGCGTGTTCGAGGTCGCCTGATCGATCCCGACCAGATCGAGCGTGATCGCCGCCACGCGCTGGCCTCGCGAGTCTTCGAGGACCAACACTTTCCCCCACAGCTTGGTGAGCGTCCCCGTCGCCCGGTGGTCGCGCGAGGCGTACCCCGACATCCACATCGGCTTGTCGGGCGTGATGTCGGCCTTGGCGACCCCCGCCTTCCAGCCTGCGGCTTCGACCATCGAACCGATTAGACAGAGGATGAGACAGCATCCAGCGATCAGCCCCCTGCGGCTGCGGGGTTGCGGAGGAGAGTGGCAGACAGGCACGAGGTCTGGCATCGGGCACCGGAGTTCAGTGAAAGAGTCGGGACGAATGGATGCGATTCATCGTCCCGCTGAGGGCCGGGGATGTCAATGCGACCGTCGGACGGGCCCCTTCGGGTGCATTCGCCATTTGGCGGTATCACACGGAATGCGAGTCGCGGAGCGACATCGCCTACGTAGCTCAGTCGCTCCGCGACTGAGATTCCTGGGGGGACCGCCAAGGAGCGAATGCACCCCCCTTCGGGTGCATTCGCCATTTGGCGGGACTCCGTTCTTTCTGCCCCCTCTCCCCCACAATCGGCACTGCTTTTGGAAAGGACTCAGCTGTGGGGGAGAGGGCTGGGGTGAGGGGGCCACACTGCTCGCTCTGGCCCCTCACCCCGGCCCTCTCCCCACAGTCACGTCCTCCCCAATGATCGCGCCGCCAGTGGGGAGAGGGAGCAGAGGGACACCGATGGCCAGCTTTCTGAGATGCACACACTCCAGCCTTGGCGGGGGCTGTGAGGCTTTGAATGCAACGACCAGTGTTGATATGTTGCACCACCCCGTGTGACACCCTCCTCCCCTCCTCGCCTCCTCTTCCCTCCCCCACAGGCATGCCATGCTGCGATCACGCTCCTCCCTCGCGTTGCTGTTTTCCTGGGCCGTTCTGGCCGTCCTGCCGATGGCCTCCAGCTATGGGCAGGAGAACTGGCCGCAGTGGCGCGGCCCCAACCGGGATGGGATCAGTCCCGACAAGGGACTGTTGAAGGAATGGCCCAAGGATGGCCCGACCGTGCTGTGGCAGGTGGATACGGTGGGTGTCGGCTATTCGTCGATCGCCGTCCAGGGGGGGCGGATCTATACGCAGGGAGACCTGCAGGGCGTCGAGCATGTGCTCTGCCTGGACGCCAAGACGGGCCAGGTGTTGTGGGCGACGCAGCCTGAGCCGGTGAAGCAACGCCTCGCCGAGCGTGTGGCTAAGGAAGTCCAAGAACTCGACACCAACAAAGACGGAACCATCGACGAGGTCGAGGCCATCAACCGCCTGGGGTTCGAGTACAACAGTTTCGACAGCAAGGTCGAGGGCGATGCCCAGGAGCTGGCGAAGGCCCGCACGCAGCGGCTCTTCAAGCTGCTCGACAAGAATCAAGATCAGAGGTTGTCGGGCGACCAAGTGCCTCGGCGGTTTTATGATGAGTTCGAGCGTATCGAGCAGGAAGACAAAACCGCCGACGCAAAGGCCCTGGCCGCGACCCGCGCTGCTGCGTGGATGACGGCCTACGACAAGAATGCCGACAAAATCATCGATCGCGAAGAAGCCCGCAACAGCATCGTCGACCACTACTTCGGTCGCATGGACAATGAGGACAAGGCGACCAAAAAAGGCGATCAGAAGCTGACGGTCGAGGAGATCGAGACCTATTTTCAGATGCGGGAAGCGGGCAAGGATGGCGTCATCACTGCGGATGAGATGACAGCCTACTACGCCAACCGCTATCCCGGCGGCGATGGCCTCCTGACCGCAGACGAAGTGCGAGGTTACTTCGGCGGTTATCGCAATGGGCAAGGCGATGGCCCACGCGGCACGCCGACTGTCGAGGGCGATCGCGTTTACACCGAAGGCGGCGATGGGGATGTCACCTGCATGGAAGCGGCCACCGGCAAGACGATCTGGCACGTGAACCTGACCAGCGATTTTGGCGGGGGCCGACCGGGCTGGGGCTACAGTGAGTCGGCGCTGCTCGAAGGGGACATGCTGATCGTGACCCCCGGAGGTAAACAGGGGACGGTCCTGGCCCTCGATAAGAAGACCGGCTCCAAGATCTGGCAAAGCGACGAAGTCACCGAAGGGGCGCACTACAGCACGCCAGTCGTGGCCGACATTCTGGGGACTCGCACGCTGGTGCAGTTTGCCCGTGAGAGCGTGTTTGGCCTAACCCTCGATGGCGGGCGGTTCCTCTGGAAATACAGCGGGGCCAACAACGGGACCGCGAACTGTGCGACGCCGATTGTGGCCGACAACATGGTGTTCAGCTCCAGCGCATATGGCACCGGAGGTGGGTTGGCCAAGATCCTCAAGGACGGCGACAAGCAGAAGGCCGAAGAGGTCTACTTCGAAAAGAAGATGGGCAACCACCACGGCGGCATCGTCAAGGTGGTCGATTACATGTACGGGTTCGACGACGGGCTGCTCTGCATGGACTTTAAGACCGGAGCCATCGCCTGGCAGAACCGCAGCGTCGGCAAGGGCTCGCTGGTGGTGGCCGATGGCATGCTGTACCTGCTCAGCGAAGGCCACGAAGTCGCCCTCGCAGAGGCGACACCCGAAGCCTACAAGGAACACGGACGCTTCAAGATCCCCAGCCACGGCCGCCCGAGTTGGGCGCATCCCGTGGTCATCGGCGGCGTGTTCTACATCCGGGACCAGCAGTCGCTGACGGCGTACCAGGTGCGCCCGTAACACGGGTGCGTCAGCCTGAGCAGTGCCCCGTCTGGGGTTGGAGTTCAGCCTTTAGGCTGCTCCGGAGCAGCCT
>JAYWFM010000385.1:0-8339 GCA_043778825.1 Planctomycetota bacterium
GCTCAAGTGTTCCGATTTCTCTGGCGCGGACTTGCAAGATGCTTCCTTCGCTCAGTCGAACATCGGCTTGGCCTGCTACGAGGGTGCGAACCTGGTGGGTGCGAATTTCGCGGGCGCGGTGTCGTTCCGGCGAGTGTACCAGGAGGGAGATCTCCCCATGTGATGAGGCTCATTGTGTGTTCGCATCATCTGGTCCCTTTGATGATTGGTCCGGCCGGAACATGAGACAACTGTTTTTCCCTCTCCTCTGGTACAGCCGCTCCAGGCTCCGGCGCCGCCTCGCCGGAAAGACGGTTCTCGTGACCGGTGCCAGCTATGGCGTCGGCGAGAGCCTGGTCGAATGCCTCGCCGGGACGGGCGCCCACTTGCTCCTCGTTGCACGCACCGAGGACAAACTGCACGAAGTGAAGAAGAAGGTGGAGGCCCAGGGCGGACGCGCGGACGTCTTCCCCTGCGACCTGTCGAATCCCACCGCCGTCCAAGCACTGCTCGAACAATTGCTCCGGCTCCCGAACGGCATCGACCTGGTCGTCAGCAACGCCGCCAAGTCGATCCGGCGTTCCATCTTCGACTCGCTCGATCGCCTGCACGACTTCACTCGGACCATGAACCTGAACTACGTCGGCCCGGTGCAACTGCTGTTGGGGCTCATCCCGACCTTTGTCGTCCGGCGGGGCCACATCATCAACATCTCGACCGGAAACGCCGTCGTGCTCCCGGCCCCGAAGTGGGCCGCCTATGGGGCGTCGAAGGGCGCCTTTGACCACTGGTTCCGTTCCGTCGGTCCGGAACTGAACGCCCGCGGTGTCGCCACCACGTCGATCTACCTGCCCCTCGTGCGGACCCGCATGAGCGAGCCGACCGAACACCTGAAGCGCCTGCCGGCCATGCAGCCGGGGCAAGTCGCCAGCCTCATCTGCCGGGCCATCAACTCGCGAAGGCGGTGCTACCGGCCGTGGTGGCTGTGGCCGGCGGAACTGGGGTCGGTGCTGTTCCGCTGGCCGTACGAGGTTGTCGCGACTTGGTACCTGCGGCGACGACTCCGGGGGTGACATGTTCACGGTGCTGCAGAAACTTCACCGAACGGGGCTGCTCACCATTCCCGGCTTGTGTCGCCTGATGGAAGGGGTGATGACGACGGGCGTCAACATGATGGCGATGCTGCGGGTGGCGGCACGCTTGTTCCCGCGCCGCGCCGCCCTCACCGACGACCACGGCCGGTTGACCTACTTCGAACTGTGGCAGCAGGCCGAGGCTCTCGCCGGGGCGCTTCACGCCGATTTCGGGATCCGGCCCCGGCAGAAGGTGGCGATCGCCTGCCGGAATCACGCCGCGGCCGTCAAAGCCAACGTACGGGCCGCCCCCGGAGTTCCCGGGCACCGCGAACCGCGGCAGAAGAAGCTCATGACAGACGACTTCGCCGCGAAGAAGTCGTTCGAGGAGTACCTTGCGAATCTGACGGAGTAACTCGGCGGTTTACAGCCCCGCGCGAGTCGAGAGATCCTGCAGTTTCACCCTGAGCTAACCGTCCCGACGCTGGTGGCGTGGCTCACTCTCCCGCGCCGATGAGGCCGTGGAGCAGGCTGTAGCCCGCGGGCGGAGTGTCCTCGCCGCCTGGGTCCGGCTGGCACTGGCCGAACCGCACTCAGGACCTCTTCAACTTTAGGCAATGTCTCCCCAGACTCGCAGTACGGTGTAAACTTGCGAGTACGAACCATTTCTTTCACCCGCTCCTCGCCGCATTCGCGGCTTCGGACGGTTGAAGTCTGAGTTCGGCCACCGGAGGTAATGTCATTCCCGTCGCTTCGCCCAAATCGCCCATCAACCACCTCCAAACTGTGCGCGGCAAGTGCATCGCGATAACCGGACGGTGCTGGATTGATCGCGCGAGTTTGGTAAGTGCGATCGAGAACGCGGGCGGCTCGGTAACGTCAGGCGCAGAGGTCACACTTGCGACCGACGTGCTGGTGCGGGGTGCCTCTCAGCAATGGGCATATGGAGACTTCGGACGGAAGGAACACGCCGCTGCAAAGTTTATACGCGAAGGGCAAAAGCTGCTCGTAATTCACGATAATGAGTTTCAGAAACTCCTCGTGGAGCGAAAGCCTGCTCAGTGTGCTGATCGCGTGGCAGGTCACCCAATCTCGTGGTTGGTCCCGCCGCCATCGCGGGCCGCGTACGACCGGGTTGCTCGCGTCCTTGGGCCGTTGGACCGCGACCAGACCGTACGCGGGCGTATCGAGCAACGATTCCTGCGATCACATCTGTTCCAGGGGCGCGATCGGGAGTAATGCTCTCTATGTGGACGTGTATTCCCTGCGGAACTATTGATCGCGGCACACATCAAACCCCGGAGCGAGTGTTCCACTCAGGAGAGGCTCGACTTTGCGTGTATCGCCTTTGCTGTGTGCCTCGTTGGGTGTGATGCGCTCTACGAACGGGGATACGTGTCGGTGGGAGATGACGGCCGAATAGTCACAATTGCCGCAGCGTGGCTAGTGTAACGCACGCCAACCGGAGCCCTTCATGGATTCGCCGACGACGGACGACCACTCGCAACTCGCGGATATCATCGGCCGAACGCGCAGCAACCTTTTGGATCTGTCCTTGCGGAACCGGTTGCTGAACACTCCGCGGTCTGCCACGAAATCGAAACGGCTCGACATCGTTGACGAGAAGTCGGACGAGATCTTTCGCATTCTTGTCGGCGATCAGCGAGCGATGACATTCCTCCCGGGCCGCGGTGAAAAGGAGGACTCAACTGAATCCATGCCTGCGGTGCATGAAAAGGTCGAAGGCCCTCCTGCCGACAACCAGGAACTCCTCGAACGCTACACCGACACTCGGCTGCAAACGAAACTGGCACCGGAGCAACTCCAGACGCGGCTGCTCTCGCTCTACTACGACGCCGTGACCAGTGAGGAAGAGCAAGGTGTCAGCATCCTGTACTTGGCCTGCGGGTTCTTGGAGTGGTACGAGTCGTCCTCGTCGGATCAGCCTCGCTTCGCTCCGCTCCTTCTAATTCCCGTCGATCTCGAACGCCCAACTGTGACCGACCGCTTCCGGCTCAAGTACCGGGAGGCCGACATCGCCACCAACCTGTCGCTTCAGGGGAAGTTGGCCGCAGAGTTCTCGATTGCTCTTCCGGAGGTCAACGACGGTGATGAGGAATTTGTCCCGTCACAGTATTTTGCGGCGGTGACGGCCGCTGTCTCCAACCAAGCACGCTGGCAAGTGCATGCCGATGACATGACGCTTTGGTTCTTTTCGTTCGCCAAGTATTTGATGTACCGCGACCTCGATCCGGCATCGTGGCCCGAAACCCGGCCGCTGACGGGCCAGCCGCTCATTCGAGGCCTGCTCCAGGAGGGGTTCCGCGGCGACCCGCCGATCTGCGGAGACGACGATCCCATCGACGGATTGATCCCTCCGGCTTCCATGACGCACGTCACCGATGCTGATAGCTCGCAATCGCTCGTGATCGAGGAAGTGCGATTGGGTCGGCACCTCGTCGTGCAGGGCCCGCCTGGCACGGGCAAGTCCCAGACCATCACGAACCTCATCGCGACCGCCGTGAAGGAGGGCAAGAAGATCCTCTTCGTCGCCGAGAAGCTCGCCGCACTCGAAGTGGTGAAGAGCCGGCTCGACCGGCTGGGGATCGGCCCGGTCGGCTTGGAACTCCACAGCAACAAGGCGAACAAGCGGATGGTGCTGGAGGAACTGGGGAAGACGCTCGATCTCGGGCGCCCGAAGGTTCACGGGGCCGACACGGTCGTGCAGCAACTCACCGCGGCCCGCGACGCGCTGAACGCGCATGCCGCGGCGATGAACGCGCCGATCGAATCCGCTTCCATCACGCCGTACCAACTGCTGGGCGAGATGGCCAAGTTCGCGGCAGGCGGCCTGCCGTCGTCGACGTTCCTGCTTCCCCATCCCGAAACCTGGAGCAAAGCCGAGGTCGAGGATCGCGCAAGGCGGCTGGCCGACTTCATGCGTCATGCACGAGATCTGGGCCCGCCCTCCCGACACCCGTGGCGCGGTGTCCGCCGGACGCTCCCGCTCCTGCCCAGCCCGGATTATGCAGGAGTGGGTGTCGGACAGACGTTTCTCATAGTTATGAGCTTGTTTCGGGCGGCAGAAGTACCCTTTCGACCGCTCGGGGCGCACCGCCCCCTACCCCCATCCGATTTTTCGCGTTGTCTTGGCTTTATCCGGTCCAGAAGTGTGCGACGGCCGGACGCCGACAGACGTGCTCAGCAACCTGCTCGAAGAACTGCTTATTCGGCCAACTGCCACTGAGTTGCACCACGATGCGGCGACAACTCACTATCACCGATGCTGCGACCTTGATCAGGAGCAGACGCCACGTCGCCGGTTGCCCCTCGCCCAACGGATCTTGGCGACGACGGGCGTTCTGGTAACGCTTCCGTGCTGGCTCCGGTAGTGCGGCCACGGGCACATCACCAGCGGGTGCCGGTGGCGGGTCGGCGATCTCGCGACGCAACCGCACCAGCAGGTTCAAGGCCGCCGTGTGAAGGTACAATCGGAAGTAGTTGGCCATGAAGCGATGGTCGCTGAGCCGGTCCATCGCCATCCCGCACTTGAACTCCTTATTCCGGTTCTCGCTCTCACCGCGCATCACATATTCATCGTACGTCGCTTCCGGGTATGCCTGCGCTCCGGGTCGGTTCGTGGTCACGAAGCGGCGATTCGTCCCTTGTACGTTCACCTCGGCCTTGACCACCACCCAGCGCGGCATGGACCACGTTCCGGCTTGATACCAGAACCCCGCGAACAGCCGCTGCGGTACATGCGTCTCGTCCCAGAGGCGAACGGCTTCGGCCAGCAATGCATCGCTTTCTCGACTCAGCACCGCATTCGTCGCGAGGCCGTAGGTGTAGATCAGGTCCAGCCGCTCGCTCACCTCGTACATGGTCGGGTTGCCGAACCCGCCGTCGCCCCGCACCCGAATCCGCACGTTGGGCCAGACCGCACGAATCCGCGTCACCAGGTATTCCAGGTCGTCGTCGGCACCCAGCGAGGCGGTCGCCGTGCCGTGCCGCAAACTGAGCATCACGATCGCATCGTTCTCGGCACAGGTGATGACGAGGGGCAGGTACTGGTACTGCTCGTAGAAGGCGTGGAACAGGGTGAGTTGTTGCGATCCGTGGGTCGGGTCGTCCACGGCATCGAGGTCGAAAGTGAGCGTGATCGGCGGTTGAGCGAAGGAGGCGATGAACTGGTCGATGAACACGTCGCGGAGGCGGAACAGGGAGGGGATGTCGATCTGGTTCTCGAACCGGGAGAGCGTCGGCTGGCTGGCGAGGTCGGCATCGTCGGGTGAGCGGTTGGCGATGAGCTTGAACACCGGGTCGGTGCGCAGGGTGTCGTGGTCGTTCTGGTCCTCGTACCCGGCGAGGATACCGAAGACACGGGACCGGACCATCTCGGGGAACGTGTGGTCGATGAGATCAGCATCGCGCGGGTCGTGCAGTGCGGCCGCGAACGAGGCGGTCAGGCCGATGCGTTCGTCGAATTGCCGCAGGGGTAGCAGTCCGGCGTCGGAGGTGAGCGGGGCGTCGGCCACCTCGATCTGGATGGGCAACGGCTCGTAGAAGTCGAAGTCGAAGAGGGACGCAGATTGGGGACGCACGTTCGGTCTCCGGTGTCGTTGCTCGTGGCTCGGGATGCAACCGTTTCGACGAACGAGGACGCCGGTTCTGTCATTATCGGTTCGGGATCATGGCACGCAGTCCCGCTGATGAGTATCATCATGATCACATCACTCGCCTGGAGCCGCTCGTGCCCACCGACGACCACAACCGCACCGCCGACTTCCCCCCCACCGTCGGAATCTCCCGATCTCGCTCGGTGCGTGACGACGGACGGCCCGGACTGTACCACGGATTTGCCGTCCGGTTTCCACTTTGCCGATGGTGTTGGCGGGCGATCATGCCGGGCCGCGTGAACTGGCCCGGTTCCACATCAAGACGAAGGCGGTGACGCGGTTGCAGCATCCGAAGTAGCTCGGGTCGCAAACAAATTCTCCTCCATTCCGTGCTGTGGGAAGAAACACAGATGATAGGTAAGACAGTCGGTCAGTATCGGATCATGTCCAAGCTCGGTGCCGGCGGCATGGGCGAAGTGTTTCTGGCCCAGGACACCCGGCTGGAGCGAAAAGCCGCGATCAAGTTCCTGCCGGCGGATATGGCCGCGGACCCGGGGCGACGGACACGCTTTCTCACCGAGGCCCGGGCCGCCTCCGCGCTCAACCATGCGCACGTCTGCACGGTGTACGACGTCGGCGAAACGGACGACGGGCGTCCCTTTATCGCCATGGAATTCGTGGAAGGCCAGCCGCTCGATGCGCTGGTGAAGCAAGGACCGCTCCAAGTCTCCCGCGTCGTCGAGATCGCCGTACAAGTGGCCGATGCTCTGGATGCCGCCCATGCCCGGCGCATCGTGCACCGCGACATCAAGCCGGCCAACATCAGTCTCAACGAGCGGGGCCAGGTGAAAGTCCTTGACTTCGGCCTGGCCAAGAGGATGCCCGGCACGGATGGGGAAAACACACAGGATTTTCAACAGACGCAACAGGGCCAAGTACTTGGCACCCCGAACTACATGAGCCCCGAACAGGCCCTCGGCAAGGAGGTCGATCATCGCACCGACATCTTCAGTCTGGGGGTCGTCCTCTACGAACTGACGACCGGGCAAAGACCGTTCAAGGGCGGCACCATTGCCGAGATCATCAACAAGATCGTCCACGAACAACCCCTCGCCATCGCGCGGCTGAATTACGACGTCCCGCCCGAACTGGAGCGGATCACGCTCAAGTGTCTGCAGAAATCGCCCGACCGCCGTTACCAGACGACTCGCGAGTTGATGGTCGATTTGCGGAACCTGGCCCGGGAACTCGAACACGGCCCGGCGACTTCCGGGTCACCGATGGTTAGCCGCGCGACGACGTCGTATGGGGGAAGGGGCGGCATTGCGACCGAGCCGTTTACGCTGGAGATGCTGAAGTCCAGCGACGTGCTCCTAAATTATGCGGCAATTGACGATTACCCGATGCAAGAGGGCAAGCCCGGCTGGGTGTCGCAACTGCATCGCAACCTGGAAGTGCGGATGGAGCAACTTTCGGGCGAAAAGGTCCACATCGCCCGCCTGCCGGAGGATGCGATCACGCCGGCGCTCGAGGCCGAACTGTTGCAGCAGGTTCCTCACGCCAAGGCCATGATCTCGGTCATCTCGCCCCCCTTCATACGGTCCGACATGTGTCGGCGGGAGGTGGAACAGTTCTGGCAAGGCGCGGAGCGGACCGGCGGCCGCTACATCCAGGACAAATCGCGTCTATTGAAGGTGCTCAAGACGGCCGTCTCCGAACAGCAGATGCCACGACCGCTCCACGACATCTTCTCGCCGCTGTTCGGTTTCGAATTCTTCGAACTCGATGCCGAAACCGGGCGCGTGCGCGAGTTCGACGAGACCTTTGGGCCGGTGCTGAAGCAGCGATTCTTCGAGCGGGTCTACGACCTGGCCTACGACGGCTGCCAGATCCTGAGCCTGCTGAAGCAGGTCCGCGAAGCTTCCGCCAAGACGCCCGACCCGCACCGGCGCTGGGTCTATCTGGCCACGACCACGTCGGACGTTGCGGACGAGCGCGACCGCATCCGCCGCGAACTGCTTGAACGGGGACATGTGGTACTGCCGGATGGGCCGCTGCCGATGCTGTCGCGCGACGTCGAAACCGTGGTGCGCGACAGCCTGGCCAAATGCACGATCGCCATCCACCTGCTGGGCCAGCGTTACGGCGTGACGCCTGAAGACTCGTCGGAATCGATCCAGGCCTTGCAAGTGCGTCTGACGGCCGAACCGGCTTGTAAGGCGGACCTTCAGCGCCTGATCTGGATGCCGGGTGGTGAATCAGCCGACGAGCGCCAGCTCGCGTTCGTGCGCCGCGTGCAGGAAGATCCGGCCCTCCATCGTCGGGCCGAGATCATTGAAGGGAACTTGAACCTGCTCAAGAAAGATCTCATTCGCCGTCTGGCCCCGCCCGAGGAAAAGCCGAAAGCCGCGGCTCCCACGAAGTCGGCGGGTGGAGCGCCGAAGCTCTATCTGATCTGCGACCCGAAAGATGAAGCCGCGATTGAAGCCCTGGAGGACTACCTGTTCGCCCAGGGATTGGAAGTCATGCTGCCCGCGTTCGATGGCGACGACGCCGACGCGGCAGCCCTGCATCAGGACAACTTGCTGACCTGCAACGCGGTGCTGGTCTACTACGGCGCGGCCCCCAAGTCTTGGGTCGATATCAAGCTCCGCGAGTTGCTCAAGGCGAC
>JAYWFM010000386.1:0-20225 GCA_043778825.1 Planctomycetota bacterium
CCCGAATTCTTCGCACGGATGGCAGGGCCGAGGCACGGATGGGGGAGGTCGATCGGTGCGGCCCGTGGGGCACGTTTCCTACGTGCCCGTTTGCCCGGCAAAGGCCGGGCGAGTCTCCTCAACGATGGCGTGAATCCAGGGCGTGAATCCAGACTGGAGGAATGGCCGCAAAAAACTCAAGAAACGCAAATGGGAGACTCTTCCCTTTTGCGTTTTTTGAGTTTTTTTGCGGCCACCACTCTTCGGCAACGCCATCGGGAACTGTCGACAACATCGCCACCTGGCTGTCCTTCGCATTGTGCTACGCTGAGGACGGGCACGTAGGAAACGTGCCCCACGATGATCGCGATCATGTTCACAGCACTGGCTTCGCCCTCTCGAGGGCGCATCCCACGATCCCAAGTCGCCTGTTGCTCCGCGACAGAGCGTTCTTTCGCGGAGCGAAAGACGACACTCGCTGGGGGAGTGTCGGGGACCATTGAACTCTCCTGCCGACTGGACCAGAATGGCTGGTCGAGGCCGTGGGATAGGCTTCCAGCCTGTCATTCTTCGTGGTTCTTGACGGGGCGGATGCCTCTCCCATGCTCTGACAGGCTGGAAGCCTATCCCACTCACCCCCGGTTGACTCATGCGCATCTGGTACAACCAACTCCACGAGAGTCAGCGGTCGCTTCTGGATGTTCCGGGGGACGAGGTGACGATCGGGCGCGAGCGGTCAAACGCTCTCGTCCTCGCCAGCCCGCTCGTGGCTCGGCAACAGGCGGTCCTGAAGCAGAAGGGGAACCAGGTCTGGCTCAAGAACCTAGGGATGAATAGTTGTCTCGTCGGCGAGACGGAGGTTCTGGGCGGGGGCGAGCATGCGTTTTCGGCCAGCGAGCAGATTCGTATCTGGCCGTACACGCTGACGCTCGAGTCGAATGAGATCTCGGCGATTTCGCGGCAAGATCTCGAATCGCACCTGCGCGGGCTCTTGGCCGATCTGGAGTTGCGGGTTCACCGGCGGCTCTTGGAGCGGTTCGACCTGCATGAGTTGGAGGCCAACCGCATCGGCGATGCCGAGAGCCTGGTGAGGCTCGAACGGCAGATCGAGGATGTCTGCCGCGAGCTGCAACTCTTCTCAGAGGCCAACGAGCCGCTGCTCGAAGAACTGGTCGGGATCAATCTCCGCGACTACATCGTGCAACAGCTAATTTTGGAAAGCGATCCGGGGGCATCGACCACGCTTTCGTTTTTGCGGAATGAGTTTGATGTCCCCGCGTCACAGGTGCCGGAACGCGAGGGAGAGCTGGTGAACCTGCTCAAGTTCGCGCGCGGCAAGCTGGGGCTGGACGACTTGCCGGACCTCAGCTCGCGGATTACTCGCGTCGAGAAGCAGTTCAATGAGGTGTTCGGGATGCTGCGGCCGCATCTGCATAAGGAGCTGCGGAAGTATCTGGTGCTGCGGACTCTGAAGAAGGATTTGAAGGACACCATCCTGGGGTTCGGGCCGCTGCAGGACTTGCTGCGGGCTCCGACGATCAACGAAATCATGGTGGTCAAGAGCGACCAGATTTATGTCGAACGCGAGGGGGTCATCGAGTTGTCGGGGCGGAGGTTCCTGTCCGACAAGGTCACGGAATCGATCATCGAGCGCATCGTGGCCCAGGTCGGTCGCCGCATCGATCGCAGCCAGCCGCTGGTCGACGCGCGACTGCCGGATGGCAGCCGCGTGAATGCGATCATCCCTCCGCTGGCGGTGAGCGGGCCGTGCCTGACGATCCGCAAGTTCCCGACGGAACGGTTCACGATTGATGAGTTGATCGAGGGAGCGACGCTGACACGCCCGGCGGCGATGTTCCTGCGGGCGTGTGTGATTGCTCGCAAGAACTTGCTGGTCAGCGGGGGCACGGGCTCTGGCAAGACGACGATGCTCAACGTGTTGTCGTCGTTCATCCCGGCCCGGGAGCGCATCGTGACCGTGGAAGACGTGCAGGAACTCCAGCTGCGGCAGGACCATGTCGTATCGCTGGAGACGCGACCCGCGAACGTGGAGGGGGCTGGGGAGTACACGATTCGCGACCTGGTGAAGAACTCACTGCGGATGCGACCTGACCGGATTCTGGTCGGGGAATGCCGGGGGATCGAGGCCCTCGACATGTTGCAGGCGATGAACACCGGGCACGATGGGTCGATGACGACACTGCATGCCAACAGCTCGGAAGAGACGATCAAGCGGCTGGAGGTGCTGGTGCTGTCGGCGGTCGACCTGCCCGTCGTGGCGATTCACCGGCAGATCGCCTCGGCGCTGAACATCATCGTGCAGATCACGCGGCTTCCCGGTGGGAAGCGGGTGGTGACGCAGATCAGCGAACTCGTGCGATACGATGATCGGCAGTCGCGGATCATCATCCACGACATCTTTTTGCGGCGTCCGGATGGGGAATTGCTGGCGACGGGATATCTGCCGACGTTTATGGAGTCGCTGCTGGAGCGGGGGATGCTGAGTTTGGATTTCTTGCAGACGGTGCCGGGTGAGCCGATGTCTCGATAGCGGTCAGCGGTCAGCGGTCAGCGGTCAGCCAGAGAGGAGTCGGTAGTCGGGGGTCGGGGGTCGGGAGCAGGATGCCAATCCTTCTGGCTACGAGTCATCAGCCATCAGCGGTCAGCGGTCAGCGGACAGCGGTCAGCGGTCAGCGGTCAGCGGTCAGCCAGAGAGGAAGTCTTCACTCTGCACTTCTCACCCCCCCCTCAACGATCCTCCTCCAAAACCCGTTCGGCGGTTGCTTGACCCTCACGTGGGCCGTCGGTACACTCCTCGACTTCCCAAAAATCGGGCCCCGAGTGGGCACCGAGTTCCAGACAGAGAGCGTCTGACGCCATGCCGACCATCAACCAGCTCATCCGCAAGCCGCGGAAGAAGCAATCGACCAAGACCAAAACCCCACTGCTCGAGGGCTGTCCTCAGAAGCGGGGCGTGTGCCTGCAAGTGCGGACGATGACTCCGAAGAAGCCGAACTCGGCCCTTCGAAAGATCGCCCGTGTTCGCTTGTCCAACGGCAAGGAGTTGACGGCCTACATCCCCGGTGAAGGCCACAATCTTCAGGAACACAGTATCGTTCTCGTCCGTGGGGGCCGCGTCCGCGACCTTCCCGGTGTGCGGTACAAGATCATCCGCGGCGTGCTCGACACCCTCGGTGTCACCGCTCGTAAGCAGGCTCGTTCGCGTTACGGGGCCAAGCGTCCCAAGGCCAAGTAGAGCCGTGTTTTAGGCCCTGTTTGTCGTCTTTCGCACCGCGAAAGAACGCCCTTTCGCCGAGCGAAAGGCGACTCTCCATCAGCATTCAGCAGATTTCGTGATTCGGAAACCCAGATGGCCAAGAACTTTACCGCCAGTGAAGATCAGTTGCAGCCCGACGCCAAGTACGGTTCGCTGCTCGTATCGAAGTTCGTCAACTGCATGATGCGGGACGGCAAGAAGTCGGTTGCGATCCGCGTCTTCTACGATGCGATGGACATCATCAAGAAGAAGCTGCCGGAAGCCAGCGAACTGGAAGTCTTCCAGCACGCGGTCGACAACGTCAAGCCCTCGATCGAAGTCCGGTCGAAGCGCGTCGGCGGGGCGACCTACCAGGTTCCGACACCGGTTGGCACCCGGCGTCAGCGGGCTCTGGCGATTCGCTGGATTCTGGAAGCCTGTCGCGGACGCAAGGGGCGCGGCATCGCCGCTTCCCTCTCCGAAGAATTCATGGCCGCCTACAAGCGGGAAGGGGCTGCCATGACCAAGCGGGAAAACGTCCACAAGATGGCCGACGCCAACAAGGCATTCGCCCACTTCGCGTGGTAATCGGTCAGTCGCTCGCGACTGCCGGGTGACTCCTCACGGATCACAGCGAGATCACCAAATTGAATTCCAACAGGAGGCTTCCGGCAACGGGGGCCTCCTTTTGCGTTGGGAAGGACCGTTGAGCGAAAGAGAAGTAAAACGACTCCTCCCCTCCCCTCTCCTCCTCCCCTCCGTCGCTCAACCCTCAACCCTCAACCCTCAACCCTCAACGATCCCCCATGTCCACCATCGCGACCCCGATCGACAAGATTCGCAACATCGGCATCGTCGCGCACATCGATGCGGGCAAGACGACGACCACCGAGCGCATCCTGTACTACACCGGCGAGTCCCACAAAATGGGCAACGTCGACGACGGGACAGCCACCACCGACTTCGACCCCGAAGAGGCCCAGCGCGGCATCACCATCTACTCGGCCGCCATCTCCTGTCGCTGGAAAGACTGCTTCATCAACCTCATCGACACGCCGGGCCACGTCGACTTCACTGCCGAGGTCGAGCGGAGTTTGCGCGTGCTGGACGGGGCGTGTGTCGTCTTTAGTGCGGTGGAGGGCGTCGAGGCCCAGAGCGAAACCGTTTGGCGGCAGGCGACCAAGTACAACGTCCCCCGCATCTGCTTCATCAACAAGATGGACCGCATCGGGGCCAGCTTCGAACGCACGCTGGGGCAGATGCAGCGTCGTCTGCGGGCGGAGCCGGTGCCGCTGTTTATCCCGATGGGAGCGAGTACCACCTTCACCGGGATCATCGATCTCATCGACCGCAAGGCGATGTACTTCGACGAAGCGTCCCTGGGCACGAAGATCAAGATCACCGACATCCCGGAGGAGTTCGTGGCCTCCACGGAAGAGTGGCGGGCCAAGCTGATCGAGGCCGTCGCCGTCCTGGATGACACGGCCATGCAAGCGTATCTGGACGCGGGCGACCTCCCCGTCGAGATGATTCACTCACTCCTCCGCCAGGCCACGCTGCAAGGCAAAATCCAGCCGACCTTCTGCGGCACGTCGCTGCATTACTGCGGCGTCCAACCACTGCTGGACGGTGTGATTCGCTACCTCCCCAGTCCGCTCGACCGCCCACCGGTCGAGGGCGACAACCCCACCGCCCGCAAGCAGGACGAGCTGCGCGTGACCCGCAAGCCTGACCCGGAGGAGCCGTTCGCGGGGCTGGTGTTCAAGATTCAGACCGACAAGCATGCTGACCTGTGCTGGATCCGAGTGTACTCGGGGGTGCTCAAGAGCGGGTCGCGGCTGTTGAACCCACGCACCGGGAAAAAGGAACTCATCAGCCAGTTGTGGCACATTCAGGCCGACGCCCGCGAGAAGATCGAGACCGACTTCGTGGGGCCCGGTGGGATCGCTGGCGTGGTCGGTCCGAAAGAGGTCGTCACCGGTGACACCCTCTGCGATCAGAAGCATGGCATTCTGCTGGAAGCCATCGTCTTCCCGGAGACGGTGATCTCCGTGGCCGTCGAACCGGAGACGGGCGACGACCGCAAGAAGCTGGAAGAGGCTCTGGCCCGGCTGGCCAAGCAAGATCCGACCTTCCGGGCCAAGGTCAGCGAAGAGACCGGCCAGACGATCATCAGCGGCATGGGGGAACTGCACCTGGAGGTGTTGCAGAAGCGGCTGCTGCGGGACTTCCACCTCAACGTCAAGGTCCACAAGCCCCGCGTCTCGTACCGCGAAACCGTGCGGAACTCCGCCGTCGGCGAGGGCACGTTCCATCGGGCTGTGCAAGGAGTGATCCAGCGGTTCGGCATCAAGATTCGCGTCGAGCCGTTCGAGGGCAAAGAGCCTGTCACCGTCGCCAGCGGGCTCAAGCATGACGAGGTGCCACCCGATGTGGCCAAGATCATCGCCCAGGCCACCCTCGAAGCGGGCCAGTCGGGCGGGATCGTCGGTTACCCCCTGATGCACGTCAAATTCACCGTCGTCTCGGTCGACTACACCCTCGGCGAATCGACCGAAGAGGCCATCCGCACAGCTGTGTCGCAAGCCGTCTACGCCACGCTGGGCAAGGCGGATGTGGGCCTGCTGGAGCCGATCATGAAGGTGGAGGTGCTGACTCCCAACGAGTTCATGGGCAACATCCAAGCCGACCTCGCCCAGCGTCAAGCCCGCATCCACGGAGCCGAGCCGCGCGACCACCTGACCGCCATTGAGGCCGAAGCCGCCCTGTCGCGGATGTTCGGGTACTCGACGCAGGTGCGGAGTTTGTCCCAGGGCCGGGCGTCGTACTCGATGGAGCCGCTCAAGTACGATTTCGCCCCGCAGTCAGTGTTGGATGAAATGATGGGGCGGTGAGACATTCTGTACCGAAACGCACCACATCAAAATGGGTGCTTTGTCGCTGACTGAGAGCTGACGACTGAAAACTTGCCCAGCGCGAAACACTTGGCGCATGGTCGGAGCGCAACCGGCCTTGAAAAACTGACAACTGCTCGAAATTCTTGTTCAGAATCGAGCTTGCGTGCTTGATATACATTCTCCTGTGGAATATCGTTGATAGGTGTCACGAGAGAAGATTCCCGGCAGGAATGGTTCATGTGGTCACTTGAGGTGCAAGACGCCGTTGAGAAACGCTTCAAGCGATTCGAGAAGAAGTGGCAGCACGAGATGACCAACGTCATGGCCAATCTTCAAGAACTGGTTGAAGCATTGAGCGATGGGGTTCGGCCCGAGCAGTTGAAGCAATTGCGATTTGTCCGGAGCGAACCGCAAGGTTTGCTGGCGATTGACGAGACGGGGCCCAACAAAGGAACCAAACCGGTTCCATTTCGGCTCTACGTCTATCCCGATGAATCGGTTCATTTGCTGCATGTGATTACGCTGGGAAACAAAGACACGCAAAAGGATGACCTCGACGAGGCGCAGACTTTTGTCATTGGACTCTTGCGAGGGAAGCAACAACCGACCGCTGGTGTTCAGCAAAAGGTTGACGGAAGCCACGCAGCTCCAGTCAAGGATGGCTCGGGAGGGAACTGAGATGGCCAAGAAATTCAAGAGTGTGCTGGACATGGTGCAGGGGCTCAGTGAAGACCCGGGGACCACGAAGGCGTTTCAGCAGAAGGTGCAAAGCCGCGTGGTGATCTCACGTCTGATCGCACTGCGTATTCAGCAGAAGATTGGGCAGGATGCCATCGCGCAGGCCATGAACTGCACCCAGAGTCGGGTCTCCAAGCTGGAGAACGGCCCCGATAGTGCGCTGACACTCCAGGATCTGGATGCCTATATGCGGGTTCTGAAGCTGGAGGTCACCCTCTTCATTCGCAGTGAGGGGGACTCGCTGATGGATGTGGTGAAGTCTCACGCATTCCAGATGATGGCGTGCTTGCAGCAGATCAAGGAACTGTCCAAAGATGACAAGGTGATGGAGCACGGTGCAGCGCTTGCCTATGTCGAGACCCTGATGAACATGACGACGATGATTCTCCAACAGGGAGCGTCATTGCCGCAGTTCCAGAGTGCGATGAATGGACTCATGAAATCCCATCCGAAGGGGAGCAAGCTCGCACCTCGTCAGCGTTTGCGGATCATGGAGGATTCGGCGTTGGCCCCCACATGAGTTCGGAGGAATCATGAACATCAGTCTCAATCCCAAGTCCAGCGGCAGCCTGGCATTCGCGGGCGGGGTCATCAGGAAGCTGCGAGAGGACAGTGGGCTGAGCCAGGCCGCCCTCTGCGAGTTGATGGGCGGCATGGACAAGTCGACGTTGAGCCGAATTGAAAGCGGGACTCTGCCATTGAGCCGGCAAATGGTGTTTCGCATTGCGAAAGCGATGGGGAAGCGACCCGAGGCGATTCTGCTGCAGTGCCTTCGAGGGGAGCCGCAGTTCCGCGATCATCCGGACGGCAAGGTGGCGACCATGTTCGAAGTCTTAATCCAGATCTTCTCTCGGGAGGCCAGTGCCGGGGTAGCGACTATTTCAACCTCAGAGTTGCCGCCTCAAGGCACGGTCTCGAATTGAGTCTGCATCCATCGTGACGCGGCAGGGCTGGAAGCGGCCCGCTCGCGGATGTTTGGGGACTCCACGCAGGTTGGAAGTCTGTCTCTGGGCTGGGTGATGGACTGGATCGAACCAATCAAATCCGGTTTCGCTCAAAATTCTGTGTGGATGAGATGCTGGGCCGCTGAGACTTGCTACACTACGCCCAGAGCATGTGGCAGGGAATGGCTGAAATGTTCTGTAGACGGTGTTGGGTGTAGCGGCGCTGAAATGCGTCAGAATGGGTTGTCTCGTATGGAGATACGAGATGCTTGGCATCGAGCAAAGAGGGGTGGAAAAGGGCGGGAGCCGATCTCCTGATTTCTTTTCCGCGAAAGACCTCACAGTTCGTTGACAATTGGGCCGTCCAAAATTACCATTTCTCGCTTCCCAGTTCGGACCCGTCCGAAATGGGTCGCATTGTCGAGACGCAAGTCGTTGGATCAAGGGGATTTACGTGGCCGGCAGCCGCATTCGCATTCGCATGGAAGCTTACGACCACTCCGTTCTGGATTTGTCGGCAAGTGACATTGTCGACACGGCCAAGCGGACGGGGGCTGTCGTGCATGGACCGATCCCTCTTCCGACGAAAATCGAACGCTACACGGTACTTCGGTCGCCTCACATCGACAAGAAGTCTCGTGAAACCTTCGAAATCCGCACTCACAAGCGGGTGATTGACATCGTCCAGCCCACCGGCAAGACCATCGACGCGCTGAACAAGCTGTCGCTGCCTGCCGGGGTGGACATCAAGATCAAGGCTTCAACGTAGTTGATGCTGGATTGAGTGAAGCAGCAGCCAGCAACGATGCTGGCGTGAAGGACAGAGTGAGTGGGGTTTGACATGTCGGTGGGACTTCTCGGTCGCAAAATTGGCATGACTTCAGTCTACGGTCCGGAAGGGCAGCAGATCGGGGTGACGATCCTGGAAGTGGGTCCGTGTCACGTTCTTCAGTTGCGTTCCAAGGAGCGGGACGGGTACGAAAGCGTTCAGCTCGGTTTCGCCGACAAGCTCAGCCAGGCTGACCTCGCCCGCGATCCCGCAACTCGTTCCCGCAGCCGCGCCACTCGGGCGGAACGTGGCCAAGTGGTAGCCCTGTCGGGCAAGAACTCCAAGGCTCGCGAAGCTGCTGGGAAGCCAGCGACTCCCAAGGCGGGATGCGAACCTCAACGATTCATTCGCGAATTCCGGACCGATGGCGAGCAGCACGGCTGCGAAGTCGGTCAGGTGTTGACCGCCAGTGCCTTGGAGGGCATTGCCAAGGTTGACGTGACCGGGACGAGTAAGGGACGCGGTTTCTCAGGTGTTATGCGTCGGCATAATTTCAAGGGACAGCGAGCGACTCACGGTGTGAAGAAGTGCCATCGCAAGGCGGGGGGTATCGGTGCAGCGACCGACCCCTCTCGCGTGTGGAAGGGCAAGCGGATGGCGGGACACTTCGGCCACGATCGCCGAACGACTCGCAATCTGAAGGTCATGCGGATTGATGCGGAAAATCACATGTTGCTGGTGGCTGGCCCCGTGGCCGGTCCGAATGGCGGATACGTGGTGATTCGTAAGGCGTAGTTCAGGTCCAGAGTGTTGAGTCACTCCTCAGCGGGTCAGTTGCCGGTTTCGGGTTGCCAGTCATTCTGACAACTGAAAACTGATGACTCAGAACTTGGTCGGTTGTCAGGTGGAAGTCATGATCAGTGTGCCAGTGGTCAACATGTCCGGCGCGACCGTGGGAACTTACGAGTTCGACCCGGCCGAGCTGTGCAAGGGCATCAACAAGCAGATGCTGCATGACGTGTGCGTGATGTATGCCTTGAATCAGCGTGTGGGCACGGTCCGCACGAAGACTCGCGGAGAAGTGTCGGGCAGCACCAAGAAGCTGTTCAAGCAGAAGGGGACCGGTAACGCCCGCGTGGGCACCAAGCGTTCTCCGATTCGTCGTCACGGGGGCCATGCCTTCGCCAAGCGACCCAAGGACTGGGGCTATCGGATGCCCAAGAAGATGCTGCGAGCCGCCACCCGGATGGCCCTGCTCAGCAAGTTCCAAGACGGTGAAGCGATCATCCTCAGCGATTTGACGCTTCCGGAAGAGAAGACGAAGGTGGTGGTCGGGGTGCTCAAGGCTCTGAAGCTGACGCGGCAACCCGCCCCCCAGCCATCCACAGATCCCGCAGTCAAGACGCCCAAAGCCGAGAAGGAACAAACAGTTCTGCTGGCGATCAAGGAACATGATCCCGTGGTCTGGAAGTGCTCGCGCAACATCGAATCGCTGCGAGTCTCTCCGGTGTCCGACCTGAATGCGTACGACCTGCTCCGTCAGAAGCGGCTGGTTATCACGCGGGATGCGATGGATGCGTTTCGGGCCCGTGGCAAGGCCGTCGAGTCAGCAACCGTCGAGGCAGGAGTCTGAACATGGCCGACCAAATCGAACCAGTTGAAACAACTGTTAGGCCGCGAGGCATTCAGTTGGAGCCGTACCAGGTCATTATGCGACCACTGGTTACTGAGAAGGGGACGCATCTCTCAGAGCGTCACCATCAGTATCAGTTCCAGGTCAGCCTGCTGGCCAACAAGTCCGACATCAAGAAGGCGGTGGAGGTTCTCTGGAACGTCCGCGTTCTCAATGTTCGCACTCAACTGTACAAGGGCAAGCCGCGTCGATTCAAGATGCGTCTGGGCCACACGGGGGAATGGAAGAAGGCGATCGTCAAGCTGCATGCGGAAGACCACATCGCGTTCTTCTAGGTTCACGGGAATCTTAGGTCCATTGGCTTTCTTCTCCCGATTTCAGCCGCAACGAGTTCAGGTGCAACATGGGTATCCGCGTCTACAAACCGACTTCCGCTGGCCGTCGCAATGCGTCGGTAAGCGACTTCGCAGACATCACGGATCGCAAGAAGAAGCGGGAGAAGTCCCTCACCATCCGCCTGCCTCGGCACGGCGGACGCAACTTCCAGGGCAAGATCACTGCTCGTCATCGGGGCGGTGGTCACAAGCGTCTGTACCGCATCATCGATTTCGCCCGTAAAAAGGACGGCATCGTGGGTGAGGTGGCGTTCATCGAGTATGACCCGAACCGCACCTGCCGCATCGCTCTGATTCAGTACGCGGACGGTGAAAAGCGGTACATCCTCGCTCCTCTGCACCTCAAGGCCGGCGACAAAATTCAAAGTGGACCCGGTTCCGAGCCCAAGCTCGGCAACTGCCTTCCGCTCAGCGACATCCCGCCCGGCACACAGATTCACAACGTCGAAATGCAACCCGGTCGCGGCGGTCAGCTGTGCCGAGCTGCGGGAACATACGCCACACTGAATGCCCGTGAAGGCCAGTGGGCCCAGATTACATTGCCGTCGGGCGAAGTCCGTCGCTTGTCGAGTTACTGTCGGGCCACGATTGGCCAGATCGGGAACCTCGACCACATGAACATTGTGATCGGGAAAGCCGGTCGTGCTCGCTGGATGGGGATTCGTCCTTACGTCCGTGGCTCGGCCATGAACCCGGTCGACCATGCGATGGGTGGGGGGGAAGGTCGCCGGTCTGGCGGTCGTCACCCGTGCAGTCCGAACGGTCGTCCGTCGAAGGGTGGTAACACGCGTAAGCGTCGTAAGCCATCCAGCCGGGCGATCATTCGTCGTCGGTGGAGCCGTCGCAACGGTCAGAAGAAGATCTGAATTCCGGGTTTGGTTTTGGGGTGAGCAATGGGACGTTCCCTGAAAAAGGGCCCGTTTTTGGATCCGAAGGTCATGAAGAAGATTCAGGCCCAGGATGCAGCGGGCCGCAAGGATCCAATCAAGACATGGGCACGTCGTTGCACGATCTCTCCGGATTTCGTGGGACACACGTTCCTGGTCCACAACGGCCGTCAGCACACGCAAGTGTATGTGACGGAAGAGATGGTCGGGCACAAGCTCGGTGAATTCTCGCCCACACGAACCTTCCGCGGCCACGGGGCACGCGGCAAGAAGTAACGTGGTCAGCAATCACGCGGAAAGCGAGAGGGTGGAACAATGGTTCTGGTTCGTGCATTATGTCGGCACGTCCGCATCTCCTGTCGAAAGGTGCGTCCGTTCGCCGACCTCGTTCGCGGCAAGACAGTCCAGGAGGGGCTCGATACCCTCCGGTATCTGCCAAACCGCGGCGCTCGGATGATCGAAGACGTACTGAAGTCCGCAGCTGCGAACGCTGAGGATCGGGGGGCTCGCAATGTCGAGGCTCTGATCATCGCGGAATGCACTGTGGATGGCGGCCCGATGTTCAAGCGTTTCCGTCCGCGTGGTCGCGGAATGGTGTTCACCCTCCGCAAGCGTTTCGCACACATCCTCGTGGCCGTGGATGCTCCGGAAGTCGCTGAGAAGGCACAGGACTAACACACATGGGACAGAAGACACGACCAACAGGCTTTCGGGTGGGGATCACCGAAGACTGGCGCAGCAAGTGGTACGCTCCCAAGCGGGAGTTTGGCATTCTGCTCGTCGAGGATTTCAAGATCCGCAAGTTCGTCAGCGACGAATACAAGTCGGCCTCGATCGCCAAGGTGGTCATCGAACGGACCCGCGATCAAGTCATCGTCAACCTGCACTCGGCCCGTCCGGGGATGATTATCGGTCGCAAGGGCGCCGAGATCGACCGCATGAAGGCCCGACTGGAAGACCTCACCGGTCGCCGGACTGAAGTCAAGATCGTCGAAATCAACAACCCCTTCCGTTGCGCCTTCCTGGTCGCGGAAGACATCGCCCAGCAGCTGTCCAAGCGTGGCAGCTTCCGCCGGGCGATCAAGAAGACTTTGGACCAGGTGATGGAGTCCGGGGTCTACGGGGTGAAAGTTCAACTGTCGGGTCGTCTGGGCGGTGCCGAGATGTCTCGATGCGAGAAGGCCAGTCGCGGGTCGATCCCGCTGTCAACTCTCCAACGTCACATTGACTATGGTTTTACCATCGCTAAGACGACAATGGGTGTGATTGGCGTGAAGGTGTGGATCGATCTCGGGGACTACAACAGCGAGGAGGCCGACAATGGCCCTAATGCCCAAACGGGTCAAGCACCGAAAGGTCCAAAGAGGTCGCATAAAAGGTAGTGCGACTCGTGGAAACACTGTTTCCTTTGGCGAATTCGGCTTGCAAGCAGTGCAGGGTGGCTACATCAACGCGACGACCATCGAAGCGTGCCGTGTGGCTGCCAATCAGTACATTCGTGGTGAAGGCCGCCTGTTCATTCGAATTTTCCCGTCGAAGCCGATGACGGCCCGACCGCTCGAAACCCGTATGGGTACGGGCAAGGGAGAACCGGATCACTGGGTGGCTGTGGTGAAGCCGGGAGCGATCTTGTTCGAGATCGCCGGGGCGACCAAGGAAGCGGCACGTGATTGCTTCAATCGCGTGGCCCACAAGTTGCCGTTGGCAGTTCGCTTGGTGGAACGACGGCCGGGTGCCTAGTGTGTTGTCTCCGCAGCACTTCCACGCGAGTGGAAGGTCGCCGGGGATTCGGAGTGGATGATGTCCAAGGTCAATCGAGCTCGCACCGAGCTACGCGAAATGAGCACCGACCAATTGGGGGCCGAATTGGCGGCTGCCAAGACGGAGTTGTTCCAGTTGCGGATCCAGGCCTCCACGGAGAAGCTGGACTCCCCGAGCAACATCCGTCGACTTCGTCGGCAGATTGCCCGGATCAAAACCATTGTTCATCAGCGTGATCTCATGGCGAAGCAGGCATAGGGCGGGGAATACAGATGCAGCGGCAACTGGTCGGTGTAGTGACTCGGGATCAGAACAGCAAGACGCGACGGGTGGAAGTCGCCCGTCTGTATCGCCATCCGAAGTATGGCAAGATCGTTCGCGCACGGACGATTTGCTATGTGCATGACGAGAATGATGTCTCCGTCAAGGGGGACACCGTGGAGATCGTGGAATGCCGTCCGCGCTCCCGGACTAAGCGTTGGGAACTCGTGCGAGTGGTCCAAACTGGAAACCGGGCCCCGGCAGTCTCCGAGACCGTCCAGGCCACGGTGTAGTCACTCCTTGAGTGATATCAACCGCACAGTGAAAGGGAATCCTCATGATTCAAATGCAGACCATTCTCGACGTGGCAGACAACACGGGTGCCAAGCTCGTGCGCACGATTCGAGTGCTGGGACCGACCCACATCGGGTGGGGCAGCTTGGGCGATATCGTGGTGTGCAGCATTCAGAAGGCCATTCCTGGCGCTCCGGAAGCGGTGCGGCACGGTAAGGTCGTCAAGGGTGTGATCGTTCGTTGCCGCAAGGCGACTCGTCGTGCCGACGGCAGCTACGTCCGGTTCGACAGCAACGCCATCGTGTTGATCGACGCGGACAACAACCCGCGCGGCACCCGCATCTTCGGAGCTGTGGCTCGCGAACTGCGTGAGAAGAAGTTTACGAAGATCCTGAGCCTGGCAAGTGAGGTCGTCTGATCATGAAAATCAAGAAGGGCGACATGGTGGTGGTGATCTCCGGCGATGAAGCAGCCGCTTCACCGAAGCGGGTCACAGAAGTCCTCGAAGGCGGCATGAAGGTCGTCGTCGAGAACGTCAACGTGGTCCAGCGCCACGTCAAGAAGGGTCATCCCAAGAGCCCCCAGGGAGGCCGTCTGCGCTTCGAGAAGGCGATCTTCGCATCGAACGTCATGTTCTACTGCGACAAGTGCCAGAAGCCGGTCCGGATTGGGTTTCGGGTGGCTGCAGATGGCTCGAAAGAGCGGATCTGCAAGAAGTGCAGCACCTCGGTGGGGCGCGTCAGCCCGCCGCGGGGCAAGTAGCCACCGGCTGGTGGTTAAGTCGGTTTTGAGTCGCGATGGAACAGGTTCCGGTTGGTATCGGAACCTCATTGGATCGCGACAACACAGGAAATAGAGTCATGCGTCCTCGTCTGCTTGATCGTTACCGCTCTGAGATCGTTCCCAAGCTCGCCGCCGAGTTTGGGACGACCAACCCGCATGCCCTGCCCCAGATCAAGAAGATCGTTGTCAGCATGGGAGTCGGTCGGGCCATTGGCGACCAGAAGATTCTCCAGGAAGTCTCACAGCACCTCGGTGCGATCACCGGCCAGAAGCCCGCGATCACCAAGGCCACCAAGTCCATCTCGAACTTCAAACTGCGAGAAGGGATGCAGGTCGGTTGCCGCGTGACCCTTCGCGGGGCCAAGATGTACGAGTTTCTGGATCGTCTGATCAACATCGTTCTGCCGCGAGTCCGCGACTTTCGGGGCGTGAGCTTCAAGGCGTTCGACGGAGCCGGGAACTACAGCTTGGGACTGCCCGAGCAGACCGTGTTCCCGGAAATCCAGGCCGACAAGATCCAAAACGTTCAGGGCATGAACATCGCGATCGTGACCACCGCCGGGACCAACGAACGGGGTCGCATCCTGCTTCGCGAGTTCGGGATGCCATTCCGCAAAGAGACTGTGAAGCCCTAGTTTCTGTGTGTGGGGTGGAATAGATATTCCCACGCTCCTGCACTACACTTCCGAGTCCCCCACACCCTCCGATTTCGAACACCGGTTGAGACCACAACCGCAGTTGAGACCCAAAGGATTCCCAGATGGCCAGCAAAGCGCACATCGCCAAAGCCGCTCGCAAGCCAAAGTTCAGCAGCCGCCTCGAGCATCGCTGCCAACTGTGCGGACGGCCCCGTGCCGTGTACCGCAAGTTCCTGATCTGTCGTATCTGTTTCCGGAACCTGGCCCTGGATGGTCTGATCCCTGGAGTGAAAAAGGCCAGCTGGTAGTCGAGTGACGGCCCAGTGACCGAGGAACCCCACACTATGATGACCGATCCGATTGCCGACATGTTGACTCGCATCCGCAATGCCGTTCAGATTGAGCGGTTGACTGTGGATGTGACTCACTCGAACCAGAAGGAAGCCCTCGCAGCGGCCCTGCAGCGGGAAGGTTTCATCTGGGACTTTGAAGTCACCCAGAACGCGGAGCCCGCGCACAAAAACCCGGAGGGTGAGACCATCCCCGGGAAGCTCCTGCCCGGCAAGACACTCAAGGTCAACTTGAAGTACGGCCCCAATGGCGAGCGCGTGATTCAGAAGATCAAGCGTGTCAGCAAGCCGGGCCTGCGAAACTACAACGGGGTCAGTCAGATTCAACCAGTCCTCAACGGACTGGGCGTCACGATTCTGACGACCAGCAAGGGCGTGCTGAGCAGCCGCGAGGCCAAGGCTCAGAACGTCGGTGGTGAAGTCCTCTGCGAAGTCTGGTAACGCGGGGATCGCGTCCGCCCTTCCCCCCCAGGTGGCTCGGGAACTTCACTGTTCCCGGTAACCGAACAAGGTGCAGCATGTCAAGAATTGGAAAGAAGCCGGTCGTCGTTCCCGCCAACGTGAACGTCACGATCGCCGATGGCGAGCTCAAGGTCAAAGGCCCCAAGGGGGAGTTGACACTAGACTGGAATCCGGCCATGGCCGTAGAATTCGACAGTGCCAAGCGAGTGCTCCTCGTCACGCGTCCGGATGACAATCGCGTCAACCGCGCTCTGCATGGCCTGACCCGCGCCCTGATCAACAACATGGTTGAAGGCGTGCAGAAGCCTTACGAGAAGCGTCTTGAGATCATCGGCGTCGGCTATCAAGCCACGCTGAAGGGCAAGAACATCTCGTTGCAGGTCGGCTATGCCAACATCATCGAGCTGCCAATTCCCGCCGGTGTGACCTGCACGTTGGCCAAGCCCACCGATATCCTGGTGAGCGGGATCGACAAGGCTGTGGTCGGGCAGTTTGCAGCCAACATCCGACGCGTTCGCCCGCCGGAGCCTTACAAAGGCAAAGGGATTCGGTACACTGGGGAACAAGTCCGTCGCAAGGCTGGCAAGGCCTTTGGCAGCTAGTGTCACTCTGAATACTTCCGAAGTCTTCCGAGACTTCGGAAGTTTGCCGTGGCACTCGTCGGGTAGGCAGCCAGTGAGTTTTCAGACATCTTCCGCAGTTCAGACGTTCCTCTCTGGAGTGTCTGTGGCGAGAGGATTCAGTTGTTCAAGACAGGTGTGAGATGAGTCAGGAAAAGCGACTGGCGGATCAGCGAGAGCGACGGAAGTTCCGCGTGCGGAACCAACTCCGTTCGAGTGGGCGTCCGCGCCTCTCCGTGTTCAGCAGCGGCAAGCACATTTACGCCCAGATCATCGATGACTCGGTCGGCCTGACGTTGGCTGCAGCCTCGACGGTCGAGAAGTCCCTCGGAGGGGCGGGCACCTGCCACAGCAACTCCGAAGGCGCGATCCGCGTCGGCAAGGCCATCGCCGAGCGTGCTGTGGCCAAGGGTGTGGTTCAAGTCTGTTTCGACCGGGGTGGCAGCCGCTACCACGGTCGCGTGGCGGCACTGGCGGACGCCGCCCGAGAATCAGGACTCGATTTCTAGTGACTGATCTGACGGTCGGTCCATCTTCGGATGGCTCGTCGGACGAGTGGGAGTGAAACATGTCACGTGGTGGTCATCAGGGTGGTGATTCTAATTCACCGGAACGAGTCATCCAGATCCGCCGCTGTGCGTGCGTGGTCAAGGGCGGTCGTCGGTTCAGCTTCACCGCGTTGGTCGTCGTCGGCGACTCCAACGGCAAGATCGGTGTCGGCTACTCGAAGGGGACGGAAGTCCCGGTCGCCGTCGAGAAGGCCACCAAGCAAGCTCAGAAGCGCTCTCAGCGTTTCCCGCTGACGGGCACCACGATCCCTCACGCGGTCGAAGCCCGTTTCGGGTCGTCACACGTGAAGCTCATGCCCGCCCCTGCCGGCACCGGGATCATCGCCAGTGCGACGATTCGTGCGGTGGTGGAATCGGTCGGCGTCAAAGACATTCTCACCAAGAAGCGGGGTTCCAGTAACCCTGCGAATGTGGTCCAGGCGACCCTCATGGCCTTGGGCAAGTTGCGGACACGCGAAGATGTCGCCCGTCTGCGGGGAGTGGAGGTCTAACATGATTCTCAGTGATGTACATCAAGGCGTGTATACCAACAAGGCCCCGAGGCGGGTCGGGCGTGGCTGCGGCTCCGGACATGGCAAGACCAGCGGACGCGGGCACAACGGGGCTGGCAGCCGTCGCGGCAACAGCCACCGTCCCGGGTTCCAGGGTGGTCAGAAGCAGCTGTTCCGTCTGGTGGCGAAGCGTGGCTTCAACAACAAGGAGCACGCGGCAGTGGTCGTGGCTCTGAACCTGTACCAGTTGGAAGAAGCCTTCGCGTCGGGGGATACGGTCAGCCCGGAATCGCTGCACGACAAGGGTTTGGTCAAGCGTCGTTACGACGCCATCAAGATTCTGGGCGATGGGGAATTGACGCACAAGCTGACCGTGAAGGTCCATCGGTTTTCACGTTCGGCGGAAGATAAGATCCGTGCCGCGGGTGGCACAGTGGAAGTGATCGTTTGACTGTCTTGAGTCGCATCGAATACAACGGCGAGTGAAAGGCGTTCCTGTTTCGCCTTTCGCTCGTTTTCGTTGGTGTGGGTTCCTGGTAAGGACGCGAAGGCATGCTGGCCCGAATTCTCTCGGTGTTTCGTATTCCGGAGTTGCGACAGAAGATCATCCTCACGTTGATCCTGCTGGGCGTCTACCGGATGGGGTTTTATATTCCCCTGTCGTTCCTGGACCAGGACAAGTTGTTCGAGGGGTTGCGTCGCCTCACCGAATCGCAGAATACGATGGGCCAAGTGATGCAGGCCATGTCCATGTTCTCGGCCTCCAGCCTGGGCAATGCCACGATCTTCGGCCTGGGGATCATGCCGTACATCTCGGCCTCGATTATCTTCCAGCTTCTGGCCACCGTGTATCCTCCGCTGGAAGCCCTTCAGAAAGAAGGGGAAGGCGGCCGCAAGAAGATCAATGAGTACACCCGCTACGCGACCGTGGTGATCTGCCTGGTGCAGAGCTTCTTCTGGGTCATGTATCTGCGGAACCAGGGGTACATTCTCGACTCCTACAACGGGTTCTTTGGCTGGATCGCCGCCACGTTGACCATGACCGCCGGGACCGTGTTCCTGATGTGGATCGGCGAGCAGATCGACGAGTTCGGCATCGGTAACGGGATCAGCCTGCTGATCATGGCGGGCATCCTGGCCCGCATCCCCGATGCGATCAAGGAACTTCTCGGCCCGGCGTTTGCGGGCGGCTCATTCAACATCCAGCTCGGCTCCAAGGCCGGGATCGACAAGCTGCTGCTGCTCGGGGGCTTGTTTGTGGCGGTCATCATCGGCGTCATCGCCATGACCACTGCCACCCGCCGCATCCCGATCCAAAGTGCCAAGCACGTGCGGGGCCGACGGGTCACCGGCGGGCAGCGTCAGTCGCTGCCGCTGCGGATCAACCAGTCGGGCGTGATGCCGATCATCTTCGCATCGAGCCTGCTGCTGATCCCGATTTCAGTCCTCAATCAGCTGGGCAACATGGCGGGGAGCAGCGAGTACGCCTGGGTCAAGGCCCTGGAACCGATTCTGCACGTGCTGAACGCCAACGATCGCGGGTTCCTTTACAACCTGCTGTTTATCACGCTGATCTACTTCTTCTGCTACTTCTGGACCGGCATCACCTTCAACCCGAAGGACATTTCCGAGAACCTGAAGGATCACGGCAGCTTCATTCCCGGCTACCGTCCGGGTGCCCGCACCGCCGACTACCTCGATCAGGTGATGCACCGCATCACTTACGTCGGGGCCGGGTTCCTGGCAGTCATTGCGATTGTCCCCACACTCGTGGCCTCGTCGATGCAGATTTCGCCACTGGTAGCCAGCTTCTACGGCGGCACCGGCCTGCTGATCTGCGTGTCGGTGGCGATGGACCTCGTGCAGAAGATCGACAGTCACCTAGTGATGATGAACAAGGGCGGTCTGCTGGAAGCCGACGACCCGGCGTAGTGCCGTAGCCACGTTCGCCAGAACGTGGGATGCCGGAACCCGCGTCCGATCGCGGAGCAGTCTTCCGATGTCTTCCGAGACTTCGGAAGTCTCTTGCTCGAAGTCTGCACTGCGAGTTGTCCAGCCTTCGTACCAGCGGTACGATGGCTGTACCGAACTCATTCACAAACACGGTGCAGCGATGGATCAACACACGTTCGACGACACCATTCGGGCGTTCAAACACCGGACTCCGTTCCGACCGTTCACAGTGTCGATGGTCAATGGAGAACGCCTGGAAGTCGACCACCCGGACGCGCTGGCCGTGCGGGATGGAATTGCGCTGTTCGCCTCACCGGGCGGCGTACCGGTGATCTTCGATCACGAGGGTGTCAGCTTGGTCGTCGGTGATTTGGCGGGACGAGGCAACGAGCCCTGACCCGGCGTAGTGTCGTAGCTGCGTTCGCCAGAACGCGGGCGACTTGGAACCAGCGTCCGCCAGCGGAGCAGTCTTCCGAAGTCTTCCGAAGTCTTCCGAAGTCTTCCGAAGTCTTCCGAAGTCTTCCGAAGTCTTCCGAAGTCTTCCG
>JAYWFM010000387.1:0-8325 GCA_043778825.1 Planctomycetota bacterium
GCCTCGGCCCTGCCAACCGTGCGAAATCCAAACACGAGTTCTTCGCACAGCTGGCAGGGCCGAGGCACGGATCCAACACCGCGAGCGCTGAGATCTCAATCCGCAGACGCGGATGTTGTGTCGTCACCCATGACTCCCTCTCTGTGGGGGGCGCATTGAGCGGGGATTGTTTCAGCTTCCGTTCGGAATGTCCTCACTCACTGCGTATACGTGAAACATTTCCTCCGCTGCCTCCGAGCCCGTGCGTCCGACTCGCCCGGTCGCTATGCTGGCTCTGCGTCTTCTCCCAGGGCGGGCCACTCGGTCTCGCCCGGTTTGCGTCCTCCCGTCTGGCACACGGCACATGATCCTCAGCGGCTGCGAGATTCAAGCCCGGCTCGGTTCGGACATCGTCATCGATCCGTTCCACGAGTCCCAGCTGAATCCCAATAGTTACAATCTGCGTCTGCACCATGAACTTCTGGTGTATGAGGAGATCGTGCTGGACATGCGGAAGCCCAACCGGTTCCGCCGCCTGGAGATTCCCCCCGAGGGACTGGAACTCGACCCCAAGCAGCTCTACCTGGGCCGGACGATGGAGCGGACCGAGACGCACAATCTGGTCCCGATGCTGGAGGGGCGCTCCTCGATCGGGCGGCTGGGGCTGTTCGTGCATGTCACTGCGGGCTTCGGCGATGTCGGCTTTTGCGGCTTCTGGACTCTGGAGATGTACGCCGTCCAGCCGATCCGCATCTATCCAGGCGTCGAGATCTGCCAGATTTTCTACCACACCCTCGAAGGCGAAATTCGCGAATACAAAAGCGGAAAGTACCAGCACAACAAAGACATCCAACCCAGCATGCTTTACAAAGAGTTTCAACAGCCCGAAGACCGCCAGCGCAAGCTGTGGAATTCAGACGACACGAAGGCAAGCGGTCCAGCTTAGAGCCGCTTCTCAATCCAGTATTCAGGCAATCAGAGCCCTCCCCCCTCTTTCTCGCTCCCGACCCCGACTCCCGACTCCCGACTCCCGACTCCCGACTCCCGACTCCCGACTCCCGACTCCCGACTCCCGACTCCCGACTCCCGACCCCCGACTCCCGACTCCCGACTCCCGACCCCCGACCCCCGACCCCGACTCCCGACTCGTTGCCCCCACAGCCCTCATCGTTTAGATTCATCCTGATGTGTGGCTGGCGTGACACGAGTGTCCGTGGGCTGGACATGCTTCGTGGGGCTGGACCTGTCCCAGTTACGGAGTAGTGACATCCGGGGGCGCTCGCTCCCTCCCTGAACGACTCTGGGAATCTGGCCACATGGCACAGCTGAACGACTCATCCAAATCCGATCAGAGGCCGGTCGTCGAGCACCAGCCCGGTGTGACCTCGATGCCGAAGTGGACCGTCGGCGAGTTGCCCGAGGCTCCGGTGTTCAAGTGGAAGAAGATCGCGGCCTTCATCGGGCCGGGGATGGTGATGGCGGCCGCGGCCATTGGCGGCGGCGAGTGGTTGACCGGGCCGACGAACACAGCTCGATACGGTGCGGCGATCTTCTGGCTGGCCACGCTGAGCATCTTGGCACAGTCGATCTACAACGTGGAGATCTGCCGCTACACGCTGTACACCGGTGAGCCGATCTTCACGGGAAAATTCCGGATCGCTCCCGGCCCGTGGTTCTGGGTGGTGGTGTACCTGATCCTCGACTTCGGGTCGTTCCTGCCGTACTTGGCTTCAAATGCGGCGATCCCGCTGGCGGCGATGATTTTGCGGCGGATGCCCGATCCGAAGAGTGAAGTGATTCACGTCCTGGGGATGACCGATTCCACCTTTCTCAAGTTTCTCTCGCTGGTGATCTTCGTGGGGGTGTTCATTCCGCTGCTGTTTGGCGGGAAGATCTATAACTCGATGAAGGCGCTGATGACCTTCAAGCTGTTTGCGGTGTTTGGCTTTCTGCTGTTTCTGGCGGTGATGTTCTCGACCGCTCAGACCTGGAAGGAGATCGGATCGGGTTTTTTCAAGTTCGGAACGGTTCCGGTGATCGCCGAAGGAGACACCAACAGCAACGGCAAGCACGACGCCGGAGAACCGGTTCACGGCCCGAACCTCGACAATGCGATCACCGCCTGGTGGCAGGGCAGAACGCTGGCCCCGATCGATTACTCGCTGCTGGGGTTCCTGGCGGCGATGGCGGCTCTGGCCGGGAACGGGGGCCTCACCAACACGCCGGTCAGCAACTACACCCGCGATCAGGGGTGGGGCATGGGCTCGCATGTGGGGGCCATCCCCAGCATTGTGGGGGGCCATGAGATCACCCTGTCGCATGAAGGCTGCGTCTTCCCGGTGACGCAGGCCTCGCTCCCGCGCTGGAAACGCTGGTTGTTCCACGTTCGGCGGGAACAGTGGTTCCTGTGGGCTCCGGCCTGTTTCGTGGGACTGGCCCTGCCCAGCATGCTCTCGATTCAGTTCCTGCAGAAGGGGACTGTGCCGAGTGATAAGTGGCTGGTCGCCGGAATGACCGCCCAGGGGGTCGCGGATGCCGTGGGAAAGAGGTTCGGGGCCTCGACCGGCGATCTGTTCTGGCACCTGACGCTGTTCTGCGGGTTTCTCGTCCTGGCCACCAGCATGGCCAGTACCGCCGATGGGGTGCTGCGCCGCTGGGTGGACGTGTTCTGGACTGCCAGCCCCCGCCTGCGCCAGTGGGACACCAAAGACATCGGCAAGTTGTACTTCGGGGTCCTGGTAGTCTACATGCTGATGGGGATGGGCATGCTGTGCTTCCTCAAGGGAGACGCCCTGCTGGTCTTCTCGACCATGATGTACAACTACGCTCTCGGGTTTAGCTGCATCCATGCTCTGGTGGTCAACACCACACTGATGCCGGTCGCACTGCGTCCGAATTGGATTCCCCGGCTGGGGTTGATCTTTGGTGGGGTGTTCTTCACCACGATCGCCATGATTACGACGTGGGCGGAATGGCCGAAGATTGCAGCACTCTTTCAGTAGGAGGTCTGGTAGGACAACCTACAGGGAGACCACCCGCTCGGTGGCGATGCTCTGGGCTTCCGCCAGGCAGATCCGCAGCGCATCGAGTGCCAACTGACCGCTGAGAATCCGCGGCTCCCGCCCGCTGACGAGGCCATCCACCGCCGTCTGGATCTCATCGGTGAAGGCCGCACACCACTCGGTCCCGCCGCCGGGAGTGGGAGCCGTGACTTGCCCCAGATGGTTAATCAGCGTCAAGGGCCGATTGACCACCCAACTCTCGCCGTAGGTGCCCGCGTCGTACTGGATCGTGGCCCGCTCCAGGAAGAGTTCGAAGCTGTGAGCGAACTTCAGTCCGGCAGCGGCAATGCCGCCACTGATGGCACTGACGGTGAGGTGCGGATCGTTGAACAGATACTGCGTACTCACATGGTTCACGAGTCCGTCCAGCAGCAGCCCGCGTGAGAAGACAGCCTTGGGCATGCCGCACAGCAGGCCGATGTAGTGGTTGTCATGGATATGGAGATCGATCCCCCAGCCGCCGAGCTTGCGGAAGTCGCTCATGCCCGCCGACCAGTTCGGCTCGGCGATCACGCGGCGAAAGGCCGCTCCTCGCAGCGCCCCGTACTGCCCGCTCGCGATGGTCTCGCGGACGTAGCGGAACTCCGGGAAGAACGGCAAGACTTGGGCGACCAGCAGCATGCGGTTTGCTGTCTTGGCAGCTGCGACCATGCGCTGTGCGGAGGCCAAATCGATCGCGATCGGCTTCTCGACCAGGACATGCTTCCCAGCGGCGAGGGCCTCCAGCACGACCGATTCGTGCTGATCGGTGGGGAGGCAGATATCGACCAGATCGATCGTCGAGTCCTTGAGCAGGTCGCGATGATCGCGGTACTTCGAGATGCCGCTGAGGTCGGTCGTCGAGCTGCCACGCGGGCCGAAGTTTCCCTGAATGTCCGACCAGTCCCCGGCCAGCTTCTTCTCGCTGCGGGTCGCGATCGCAGCGATGCGGGCACCGTTAACCTTCTTGGTCGCCTCGAAGTGGGTCATCCCCATGAAGCCGACGCCGATGATGCCGATCTGGAGCATTCGTCATTCTCGCTGGAGGCCCATGTCGCGGTCAGATCCGCTCAGCTTAACGCGGCATTGGAATGAGAGGCAATCGACCCACAAAGCCCACCGGTTGCAACCGGTGGGCTTTTGTCTGGCTGACTGCTGACCACTGAAAGCTGACGGCTCCCCATCGGTTGACTTTCCCTCCCCACCGCCGGACAGTGTGGCTCTGCGCGGAGTTCCACAACACCCGATGAGAGGGAGAGACCATGCGATTGCTCGGACGAAAACTGGGATGGGGAGCAGCTCTGCTGCTGACCGTGAGCGGCCTCGCTCAAGCGGACCAATACGGCTTGACCGAAGGCAAGCTGGAACTGCAGTCGGCCAACGTGCTGGCCTTTGGGCCGGACGGCATTCTGTTCGTCGGTGACAGCCAGGCAGCCAAGATCTACGCCGTGCAGACCGGCGACAAGCCCGGCGACCCGCTGGCGGTCAAGCAGAACCTGGAAGACGCTGCCGGGGCGATCGCCAAGTCGCTCGGCGTGGACAAGGCCGAGATTGTCGACCTCGCGGTGAATCCGCTGAGCGGACATCTGGTCGTGTCGGTTTCCACCGGGGCGGGGCCTCGGCTGGTGACTCTGGATGGGAAGGGCGGGATCGCGGCCCTGCCACTCGACAAGATCGCCTTTGCGAAGCTCGACGTTCCCAATGCACCCGAAGACAAGGTCGTCGGCGAAGGGCGGCGGGCGAAGAACCATCGGATGAATACCGTCACTGACCTCGCATTCGTGGATGGCAAGCTGCTCGTCTCGGGGATCGCCAGCAGCGATACGCCGTCGACGGTGCGGTCGTTCGACTTCCCGTTCAATGACAAGGTGGCCTCGACCGGGCTGGAGATCTACCACGGTGCCCACGGACAGCTGGAGAACTACGCTCCGATCCGCACGTTCGTGCCGTTCATCATCAATGGCGAGCCGAACGTGCTGGCAGGGTTTGTCTGCACGCCGCTGGTGAAGTTCCCGGTCTCAGCGATCGCGGGGGGCAAGCAGGTTCACGGCACCACCGTGGCCGAACTCGGCAACCGCAACCAGCCGCTCGACATGATCGCCTACAAGAAGGATGGCAAAGACTATCTGCTGTTGGCGAATAGCGCCCACGGGATCATGAAGATCAGCACCGAGGATCTCGACAAAGCCGTCGCGATTGAATCGCCTGTGGGTGGCGGCGGCACCGCCGGACAGAAGTTCGAGAAGATCGCCGACTGGAAGGGGGTCGTGCAACTGGAGCGGCTCAACGAGACGCATGCTGTCGTGCTGACCCTGACGGACGGACGCGGCGATCTGAAGACGCTGGCGCTGCCGTAGGGAGCAGTGGTCAGTTTTCAGTTTTCAGTGAAAGCCCAGGGGTTGCAACCCCTGGGCTTTGTCGATCAACCATCAACCATCAACCATCAACCCATCAACCCATGTCCGCTCTCACTTCTACAGCGTGGTGGCTGCCCCGGGCCTGGTCCTCGCTCCGAGATTTCTGCTTTCCGGCCTTGTGCCCATTCTGTGAGACCCGCGATGCCGAGGGAGAGTCCGGCACGCTGTTCTGTCTGAACTGCCAGCAGTCGTGCCGCGAGTTCGCGGGTCGCCAGTGCCAGCGCTGCAGTGCCGCCGTCGGGCCTTACGTGGAGACCGCGCAGGGATGTGTCCACTGCCGCGACGAACGCTATGCCTTTGAGGCGGTCTGCTCGCTCGGGCCGTATATCGAGCCCCTGCGGTCCGCGTGCCTGCGGGCCAAGCAGTCAGCGGGCCACTCGGTCGCGATGGGCCTCGCCCAACAGCTCGGGACTCTGCGCCGCACCGAGTGGGAAGCCTGGCGACCCGACCTCGTGATCCCGGTTCCGCATCATTGGACTGAACACGTGTGGCGACCGCATGTGAGTCCCACGTCGCTCGCGGAGACGCTGGCGTCGCTGGCCCGCGTCCCCGCGCGGTTCGATCTGCTGCGGAAGATCAAAAAGACGCCGAAGCAGGCCCTGCTCCCGGTGACCACTCGCAAGACCAACCTGCGTGGGGCGTTCGGCATCGGGGGCGGCGCGACACTCGGCGGGGCGACGGTGCTCCTCGTGGACGACATCCTGACGACCGGCACCACCGCCCATGAATGCGCGAAAGTCCTCAAGCAAGCCGGAGCCGCGAAGGTCTACGTCGCCGTCTTCGCCCGCGTGGCAAGTCACTCGTAGGCGATGTCGCTCCGCGACTCGCATTCCACTCTCGCCACGCACGGCGACATCGCTGGCCCTTGACGACCGCCCCTCGTGCGTTGACGATTCCCCCATGCCTGCCCGCCCTCTCCGTATTTGCATCGTCGCCTTCAATGCCTACCCGGCTATGAATCCGGCGGGCGGGGGACAGGTCGGCGGGACGGAAACGCGGGCGTGGTTGCTCGCCCGGCATCTGGCGAAGCGGGCGGGTGTGGAGGTCTTGTTCGCGGTGCGGACGACGGGGCCGGTCCCTCCATCGGTGGTCGAGGGAGTGCGGATTGTCGGGCTGCGGGATCGGTTCTATCGGCTGCGCGAGGCGGTCGGGGGCTTTGCCTCGCGGCAGGCGGGGTTCCCCTGGATCAAGGTCCATCGCTGGTCTGCTTCGCTGCTCTGGCAGGTTCCACTGCTCGCCTCGGCCCGTCTGTTCGAGGCCCGTCCCACCGATCCCCGACAGCCGATGCCGTTCTTCGAACAGATCGAGGCTGACCTGTTCTGCTGCTTCGGGAATCAGGCCACAGCTGCCACCGCCATCGCCTCATCGCATGCGACGGGTCGACCGGCGGTGTTGTTCCTGGGGTCGGACGACGACCTCAATCCGGGGTACACGGCGGACTCAGCGGTGCGGAACCCGTACGGCGACAGCGGGGCGACATGTTACTTTTCGCTCCAGGAGGCGGACGCGGTCTTCACGCAGACACCCGAGCAGTCGGAGATGCTGCGAGACCGGTTTGGCCGCGAGGGGACGCTCGTCCCGAACCCGATTGACCTCGCGGAGTGGGACTCGCGAGCCTCCGCCATGCTGCCTCCCGAACTGCACGCGGGCCTCGACCGGTTCGTACTCTGGATGGGGCGAGCCGAGAAGATTCACAAGCGTCCGCAGGTGCTGATCGAGATCGCCCAGCTGTGCCCCGAGGTGCCGTTCCTGATGCTGCTCAACCCGCGCGACCCGGCGGTCGATGCCGAGATTCGGTTGTCGGCTCCCAGCAATGTGCGGATCGTGTCGCAGGTGCCGTTCCCGCTGATGCCTGCTCTGTTCCGCAAGGTGATCGCGTGCATCAACACCTCGTCGCTGGAGGGGTTTCCGAATGCGTTCCTCCAGGCGGCGGCCTCCCGAGTGCCGATTGTCAGCACCGATGTCGGACGGTCGTTCCTTGAAGAATCGCGAGCCGGACTGTGCGTGGAGGGGGACCGGCCGCGCGCGGCGGACACACTGCGAGAGTGGATGAACTCCCCCGAATTGCGATCCCAGGTCGGGACTCAAGGGCGAGCCTTCGTCGAACAACAACATGCGATCGAACCGGTGACAAAGCGGTTTGCCGAGGCGCTGCGCTCGGTCGCAGCGAGTGTCGCTACGACGTAGGCGATGTCGCTCCGCGACTCGCATTCCGCCGTGGGGACAACGCCGCCCGTGGTGGGCCGGCGCTCCATAGCGAGCTTGTCCCACCCTACATTCGGCGTTCTGCTTGATGCTAGGAAACGGTCAGAGCAAACGGTCACAACCACCCCGGCAGCCATTGCACCAACCCCCACAGGCAGCCCCCCGCCAGCAACCCGGCCACCGCGTCATCGGCCATCACGCCCCAGCCGCCGGGCAATCGCTCGGCCCAACCGACCGGTCCCGGCTTCCAGATATCGAACAGCCGGAACAACGCGAATCCGGCGATGGCAGTCGGCCATGTGACCGGCACGAACAGATACACCCAGGCGAACGCAAAGAATTCGTCGCACACGACGAACTGCGGGTCGTGAATCCCCGACACTCGAATCGCCCGCGAGGAGAGCACGGTCCCGATGAGAAACCCGGTCACGCCCAGCAGTGCCAAGTCGCGAGGACCGGTGATGCCGCCTCGCTGGGCGAGCCATACCAGCAGCGGACCCAGCAGACTTCCATACGTCCCCGGAGCCTTCGGCAGGTAACCCAACCCGCCCCCCGCAGCTGCGAGGCAGAGCAGCCGGTCGATCAGTGTCGGAGTGGTCGGGATGGCAGGGGTGTTCATAGACCAACCGTCGAGGTTCGTTGGAGTTCAGGCTTTAGCCTGCTCCGGAGCAGGCTAAAGCCTG
>JAYWFM010000388.1:0-20176 GCA_043778825.1 Planctomycetota bacterium
GTCAGCCCCCGGATTCAGAGCCATCGAAAGAGTCCGGGGGCTGACGCCGCCCGGCTCGCCTGCTTTGCTGGTGAAGTCCGCCGTCAGCCGCCCAACACGACACTATCCTCGATCGTCACCGGGAACTCCGGCTTGGGGATGTCGTTCAACTTCAAGTCCTGGATCAACCGCTTGGCCAACTGACGGTGCCCCTGCTCGGCGGGGGTGTGCGTCTCGGAATCGAACCAATTCTCGGTCTGTCCGACCTGAGCAGTCGCCCACTCCCAATGTTCCCAGTGATCGACCAACGGCGTGGAATGCTCGGCTGTGATGCCGCGAATCGACTCGATCAGAATCAACCGGCGAGTGAGTTCGGCATCCGTTCGGGACGGCAGGCAGGGCGGCGTCTGCACCACCAGTTGGCAGTCAAACTTCTTCGACCAGCGGATCAGCCGCACCAGCATCTTCTCAAACCGGTCGACCGATTTGGCGTCCGCCTCCGTAATACTCAGGCTCAGGAAGCAGATGTCCGGCTCGAACTTGGCGATCCGCCGCTCGAAGTCGAACAGCACCTCCGATAACCGTGCCGAGGGAAACGTCGCGTCGATGAACACATCTCGCGGACGCTGGAAGTGCGCCCGGACCGCCCCCGCGAAACGATTCGTGTACACCCGCCACGGACGCGGCTCGGTCACGTTCTTCGGCGTGAAGCTATCGCCCACGAACAGCCAACTGACCGGCATCTCGCTGCTGATGAGATGCGGGATCGTACGCGGGAGGTCCAACTCTTCCGCAGAGAACGAGCGGTCGATCGACTCGCTCGTCGCGGGAGCCTGGGGGGGCACGTAGGCATGTATGAACACCGGCTGCGGCGTCTCATCGTACTGCGCGAGTGGCTCAGAAGCCGATCCGGTCGAATAGGAACCGGCCTCCAGCAGCAACAGCCGCCTGCGCCGGGAATTGGATGCGGAGTGAGAACGGGACGCCATAGCCTGCCTGCGCTGGAGAACAATTGGCCACGTCCTGCGGCGCATCGGGAAACAGCCCTCATCCTTGGATGCTCAGGCCGTAGAACACAATACCAAGTGGCCGGGTGCGCAGGCAACCGGTGATTGTGGCACGCCGCACGGATGCATTCGTCATAGGCGGTAGTCTGCCCTGTCTGCCCCCTCTCCCCCACAATCGGCACTGCTTTCGGGGTGGACTCCGCTCGCGGGGGAGAGGGGGCAGGAGTCCGCCATTGGGCGAATGCACACACCCGCTCCGCGTCGTGATTCACGACGCGGAGCGGCGTGCTACAATCAGCCACCCTCCCTTCATGCCGAGAGACTCCCATGCCCAACACCCTTCGCTACGACGCCTCTGCCGCCCTGCCCTTCATCCAGCCTGCGGCTCTGCGCGGCCTGAAGCCGTCCCTCGACGCGGCGCGGGCCGAGACGCTCGCCGATGTCATCGACCTGAAGCAGAACCGAAAAATTCCGGCGGACAAGCAACCGCTCGATGCGGGGTTCATTGAACTGCCGAGCGAGTTGCTCGCGGGTGGGGCCGACCGGTTGCTCGAGCGGATGACAGCGTCGGCCAAGCGGCTGCGAGACCAGATCGACATCCTGGTGTCGCTGGGGATCGGCGGGTCGTACATGGGTCTGCGGGCGATCTTCGAGGCGGTGTGTCATCCGTATCACAATGACCTCGCGCGGGCCGAACGCGGCGGCGTCCCGCGGCTCTACTTCGAAGGGGACAACGTCGACAACGACGCGGTGCATGGGTTGCTGCAACTCCTCTCGCTGAGGTGCCAGAACCCCAAGGAACTGGCCCAGCGCTGGGGCATCTGCGTCATCAGCAAATCGGGCGGCACGCTCGAAACCGCAGCCGCCTTCCGCATCTTCCGCAACGCTCTCGAACACTATTACGGAGCTGGATCGGAGATGGCCCGCAACCTCGTGGTGCCAATTACCGGCGAGGTCGGCAAGCTGCGTGATGTGTCGAACTCGGCCAAGTATCCGGATGTGTTCCCGATTCCGGACGGCGTCGGCGGGCGGTTCTCGGTGCTGACTGCTGTGGGCCTCTACCCGGCTGCGGTCCTGGGCGTCGACATCCAGGCACTGCTGCAAGGGGCCGCCGACATGACCGAGCGGTTCAGGACCGCTGCGATCGGCGACAACCCGGTCCTCGATTACGTCGCGGTCTGTCACTTACTCGAACGCGACAAGGGGCTGAAGACCCGCATCCTCTCAACATGGGGGAAGCGGCTGGAAGCGGTCGGCCTGTGGTACGACCAACTGCTGGCCGAGAGCCTCGGCAAGCACGAACGCGGGGCCTTCCCGCTGACCGTCGTCAACACCCGCGACCTGCACAGCCGAGGCCAGCAGCACCAGGAAGGGGCCAAGGATAAGCTCATCACGAACCTGATCGTCGAGCACCCCTCAACCCCGCCCGTCTCACTGCCCAAGGTCGCCGGAGCCGACGATCACGACCAGCTCAACAAGTACGCCAGCAAGACGATCCCGCAGATCCTACAGGCCGCCACGAACGGCACCAACCAAGCCTACGCCGAAGCGGGTCGCCCGACCGCGAACCTCGTCCTGCCGGGCCTCGACGCCTATGCCCTCGGTCAGGTGTTCCAGTTCTTCATGCTCGCCACCGCCGTCGAAGGCCGCCTGATCGGCATCAACCCCTACGGCCAGCCGGGCGTTGAGGCGTATAAGCAGAAGACGGTGGCGAATTTGAATGGGTGAGTAGGGAGTAGGGAGTAGGGAGTAGGGAGTAGGGAGTAGGGGAAAGTCGGACGGGCTTTCCAGCCCGTCCTTTGTCACCTCGCTGTCACCGTGCTTTCTTGAAGGACCAACAATGCCGCAATCGCTCTGCGAACGGGTGGCCGCTCCACTGCTGGATCTGCATCGCCGGACATCCTCGCCGACGGGCATGGCGTGCTTGGAGGTGGTGGCCCTGAGTGTCGTCGGGTATGGCTTCTCCGTCGCGAATCCTCACATCATCTGGTTCGGCGTGCTGGGGGCGGTGGTCTCGTGGTATGGGTTCCTCCTCAGTGGATGCGAACGCTTGCTGGCGGCGAAAGAGAAGGAGCTTCAGGCATTGCAACAAGCCAGCGGCAAATCCTGAATCACCCCAATACAGTCGACCGGTATGTTCCTTGAAAGCTCATCTTCCTGTAAAAGACTCGGCCACCAGTTCCAGGAGTTGGTCAATTTGAGGTGACAGTTTCATGACACGCGACGTACTGACTGAACAGGTCGGCGATCTGGCCGATGCTGTACTCGCTGACCCTCGGTTCAAGCGGGATGACCTGACTGTCGCCGTACTCGGAATGCTCTTGTATGGGTATGCCCTCGGTATCGGACGACTGTTCTTCTTTCTCGACATACAGGACATCGATGCCTCGGTGTTGTGTGTCATGACTGAGCGGGTCGGTGCAGCGGTCAAGTGGAGCGGCGGGCTGGTGTCGGAGGCCAGCGTCGCCGCGTTTAATAAGGCCCATCATCCCGGTCACCACGAGTTGATCGGGGTCGGGCATTCGTACATAAGCGTCGAGGACCGAGCTGCAGTGGTCGACAACATCTTCGCGAACTTCGAGAGTGTGCGGAGGAGGGCAGGAGTGTAAACGCCGATGCACTCGCTGCCCCTGACTCTGCCAATTTGTCGTAATACTCACCTCACCGCGGCCCAACCGAGATCCGATGTGGCGAAAGCACCACATCGTGTGGCCTCCGGACATCATCGGTCATGCTCAACCGGGTTGACGCCAACTTAACAAGCGAACCGATTCGATAGCGATTCATCCGGTGCCAATACATTTCATCATCGCTTTCGTTCGGGGGCGATAGGCTGGCATGGGAGTTGCGTAACTGTCCCCGTGTCGACCTATCCGAGGGCTCCCCATGCGTCCGTCCATTGACTTGAACTTGATCCTCTCCGAAGCACGAACGGCTCGCCGTTTGAGCATCCGACTCGCCTTGGAGTCTGTGGCCGAGGCGTCCCCGCAAGATGAGGTCTGGATGTGGCTGGCGTGGATGGCCGAAACGCCGACCGATGCCCTCGACATGCTCCAGAATGTGAATGCTCACGGGCCGCTGTCCGAGGTTGTCAAATCGGCGGGGCTGTGGATCGAATACCTGAATGCTCCCGAGGAGACGCTGGCCCGCTTGGCCGAGAAGCCAAAATCCGCATCGAGTGTGCAACAGTACCTCGCCACGTGTACCCATTGCAAATCTCAACTGGCCGTCCGCGAGACGGCACTCGGCAAGACCCGGAACTGTCCGGGCTGCGGAACCAGCTTTACGATCCCGACCAAGCTCCCGACCTATGAAGAATCCCCGCAACTCGGGCAGGTCGACATCTACATCCCCGCCAAGGTCGCTCCGCAGGGCGCGGCCCCGGTGTCGCAAACGATCTTGATCGTCGACGACAGCTCCACGGTGAGGGTCGTGGCCTCGAAGTCCCTGGAAAAGTTTGGGTATCAGGTGGTCACGTCGCCCAGCGGCGAGGACGCTCTGAACCAACTGCATACTTGCGTGCCCGGCCTCGTGCTGCTCGACATCAAGATGCCTGGCCTGGATGGCTACGAGGTCTGCAAGCGGATTCGCAGCAACCCCGCGACCCGCGATCTGCCGGTCATCATGCTCTCGGGTAAGGACGCCTTCTTCGACAAAGTGCGGGGACGCCTCGCCGGATGCAATGCCTACATCACCAAGCCGTGCAGCGCCAACGTGCTGCGCGAGACCGCCGCTCAGTACGTCAAGGCTCCGGTCCTCGCCACTGCGGCCCACTGATCGTTCACTCACCACCACCACCACACAACCCACCCGAGCGCCACCGGGTGGACCAGGAGTCCGTTCCATGATTGGCAAGAACATCCTCGTCGTCGACGACAGCGCGACCGAGCGGCAATTGACGATGAACGCCCTCAAGTCCCTCAACTGCCGCGTGACCACGGCGGCCAGTGGCGACGAAGCGATGCAGCAGATCGCAGCCAAACGTCCGGATGTCATCATCCTGGATGTCATCATGCCCGGCACGAACGGCTTCCAGCTGTGCCGTCAGCTCAAGACCAACGCGGACACCAAAGAGATCAAGGTGATCCTGCTGACCAGCAAGAACCAGCAGGCCGACAAGTTCTGGGGGATGAAGCAGGGAGCGGACTTGTACGTCACCAAGCCGTTCACGGATGAGGAGTTGGTGCAATCGGTGATGACGTTGGCGTAGGAAGCTGTCAGCGATTAGCCGTCAGCCGTCCGCCAGCAATAGGTCGCCTCTTCCACGAAGTCTCGATATGTCCGACGACACCTTCACTCTCGAACCTCCCGACACGATTGAATCGGTCGTGGCCGAACTCGATCGTCTCACGCCCGCAATGCCCCTGTCGGCGGACGCGGTTCCGAGGGTCGAGACATCAGACCGCATCGTCGTGTTTGAACTGTGCGGGTCGGTCTACGGCTGTTCTTTGGAACATGTCTCCGAGGTCCAGCGGATCCCGGCGATGACGCGGTTGCCGAATACCCCGGAGTGGCTGTGCGGGGTTTCCAATCTGCGGGGCGAGGTCGTCTCGATTGTCGATTGGCGAGCTTTCTTTGATCTGCCGGAAGCGGGAGTCAATCCGCACCGGCGGGTGTTGATCCTGCGGTCGCTTCAGGAGGAGCTGCGCGTCGGCGTGATCGTCGACAAGCTGATCGGGCTGCGGACCAGCGGGGAACTGCACCCGGCCAGGACGCACTCCAGCGGAGGGATCGATCGCTACCTCCGAGGAGTCAGCACGATCCAGGCTCTGACGATCGGTCTGATCGATGTCGAACAGTGGATCGCCTCCGACGAACTGCGGCAGTTCGGCTGATTGTCGTCTTTCGCTCCGCGAAAGAACGTCCTTTCGCGGAGCGAAAGGCGACACTGGCCAACACACAACAGCCCGGGAGCGGACTCCCGGAGAGACCTTTCACCCACACGGATGTTGACCTCCCGAACTCTGCTGGAACAACAGACCCATCATGAAACGTCTCCTCGAACGCATTGCCAATTCGTCTCTCGGCCAGTGGACCTCCAAGAGCATTCGCAACAAGCTGCTGCTGGCGATGCTGGTCGCCGGAGTGTTGCCGCTGATCATCGTGGGGGTGGCCATTAACCTGGCAGCCTCGAATTCGCTCCAGGCCCAGTCGTTTGAGCAACTGCGGGCCGTTGAGATGGCCAAGGCCCAGCGGCTGAGTGACTACTTCACGACGATTCAGGCCCAAATGTCCGCCTTCGCCGAGGACCGCATGGTGCTCGACGCCATGACGGAGTTTAAGTCAACGTTCAACACGGTCGCGACCGAGAACGAACTAACTCCCGTCGAGATCGAACGCCTGCGGGCGGAACTCAAGACTTACTACTCGGGCGACTTTGCCGTGGAGTACGAGAAACGCCACAACGGTCACAAGCTCGACATCCTGCCGAACCTGGCCATGCTCGACTCGGCCTCGGTGGTGTTACAGCATGCCTACATCCAGGCCAACAAATTCCCGCTGGGCACGAAGGACAAGATGATTCGTCCCTCGACTCAGACCGACAAGTCGCTGTACTCGACCCACCATGAAATCTTCCATCCGGTGATCAGCAGCTATCGTCAGAAGTTCGGGTTCTATGACATCTTCCTGGTTGATGCACAAACGGGCGATGTGGTCTACACGGTGTTCAAGGAACTCGACTTCACGACCAATCTGAAAGACGGCCCGTACTCGAAGTCCAACATCGGTCGCTGCTTCGACTTGGCCATGAAGGCTGCTCCAGGGACGGCAGTCGTGGTGGATTATGAGGAGTATGTCCCATCGTACAACGAAGCCGCAGGCTTTGTGGCGTCTCCGATCTATGACGGAGCCAAGCTGCTCGGAGTGGCGATCTTCCAGATCCCGATCGATCGCGTGAACAACACGCTGGCCTCTCTGGAAGGCATGGGAAAGACCGGCGAAACCTATGCGGTCGGCATGACCAAGGTCGGCGACACCGAGTTGCCACTGTTCCGCAACCAGTCGCGGTTCGTGGCCAACCTGCACAATGACCTGAAGCTCGCCAGTCCGTTGACGACCACGATCATCAACCCGCAGGTCGTCGTCGACACCGAAGCCACCCGCTCGGGCCTGGCCGGTCAAAGCGGTACGAAGATCATCAACGACTATCGCGGTGTCCCGGTGCTCAGCTCCTGGACCCCGCTGACGATCTATCCGGGAGTCGATGGCAAGAACGCGATCAATTGGACCCTCATCGCTGAAATCGACCTCGCCGAAGTCAACACCCCGATTCGCTGGATGAACTACTTCACAGCGGCGGCGGTGCTGTTGGGGATTCTGCTCGTGGCCTTCGTGGCCACGCGGATTGCCAACACAGCCAAGCGTCAGACGAGCAGCGTGGTCGACATGCTGCATCGTGTGAATCAGGGGGACTACACCACCCGGGCCGAAGTCGCCTCGAAGGATGAACTCGGTCAGATGGCCTCTGAACTGAACCGCGTGATGGATAAGACCCTCAAGCTGGTGCAATCCGAAAACGAACGCGACCAGATGCAGAACTCGATCATGAGGCTGATGGAGGAAGTGAGCAACGTGGCCGACGGTGACCTCACCGTCGAAGCCGAAGTCACGACCGACATGACCGGAGCCATCGCCGACTCGTTCAACTACATGATCGGCCAATTGAGAAGCCTGGTGACGAATGTTCAGAAGGCCACCGCGAACGTGGCCAACTCGGCCCAGCAGATTCAGGCCACGACCGAAGACCTGTCGGCAGGCAGCGAGCAGCAGTCGGCCCGGCTGGTGTCGACCTCGACCGCACTGACGCAGATGGTCTCCTCCATTCAGCAGGTCGCCTCGCACACGGCGGAGTCCGCCACGGTGGCCCATCAAGCCAGGGCCAACGCCCAGAACGGTCGCGTGGCCGTGGAACGCACGATTGAAGGCATGTCCCGCATCCGCGAGCAGGTGCAAGAGTCCGCCAAGCGGTTCAAACGCCTCGGCGAGAGTTCGCAGTCGGTCGGTGAAATCGTCCAGTTGATCGCCGACATCGCCGACCGCACCTCGATCCTGGCCCTCAACGCCTCGATCCAGGCGGCCATGGCCGGAGACGCCGGTAAGGGATTCGCCGTCGTGGCCGAAGAAGTCGAACGACTGGCCGATCGCTCGAACAAGGCGACCAGCGAAATCGCGACCCTCATCAAGACGATCCAGGGCGAAACCGCCGAAGCGATCAGTGCCATGGAACAGAGTACCCAGGAAGTGGTCAACGGCTCGAAGCTCGCGAAGGAAGCCGGAGCAGCCCTGACCGAGATCGAAGGCGTGTCCAACCGGTTGGCCGACCTGATTCAAGAGATGTCGGTCTCCTCGACCCAGCAGGTGCAGGGAGCCGAAACGTTGTCGCAGTCGATGGAGGACATTTCGCGGATCACGCACAACACCGCCACCGGCTCGAAGCAGGCGGCTCAATCGGTTCGGTCGCTGGCCTCAATGGCCATCGAGCTGCGGTCCTCGGTGAGCATGTTCAAGCTCGCCGTATCGAAGGCGTAGGAAGCGGTCAGCGATCAGCCGTCAGCGGTCAGCCAGAGAGTGCTGATGGCTGATGGCTGATGGCCAGAAGGAGTGGCATCTTGCTCCCGACTCCCGACTCCCGACTTTCTTCAAGCTGACTGCTTCCCCCCTCCCCCCGAGGCCCTCATGCCGCGCATCATCTCTGACGAACTCTTGCAGGGCTTTGCCGAAGAGGTTCGCGAATACCTGCCCGTGATCGAGCAGGCGGCCAAGTCCACCGAGACGGTCCCGCCGACCGTCTTCGAGGCCGCCTACCGCTACTGCCACACGATCAAGGGGGCCGCTGCGATGTGCGGTCTGACCACGCTGAGTCATGTGGCCCACTTCATGGAGGAGGTGTGCGAGGAACTGAGCCTCAAGACGCTCAAGGCCAATCGCAATGTGGTCCTGTTGCTGAAGTCGGGTTACGAGGCGATCGAACTCTGCATCAACGCTTTGCCCGGTCGACCGGCGGACGAGGATACGATCCTCCGATAGGTCCACCGCCGCTACCGCCGTGCCCGCAAGCTGACGGTGAAGGGAGACGACGACGCATTTCAGCAACTGAACGCGCAAGTCAAACCGGTTGAGCCCGAAATCGCCGTCCCTACTCGCCGAGCCTGGGCCCAAGAGATCACGCTGGATGACCCCCGCACGATCGATCCCGAGTACGCTGCCGTCTTCGCCGAAGAGGCCGAAGACAACATTCAGACCATCTACGAACAGATGGTCCAGTTGGAGAACGACCCCGCTCAAGCCGCAGCTCAGAAGGAGTTGCGGCGGCTGGTGCATAACCTGAAGGGGGCGGCGGCGACCGTGGGGTACATGGCTCCGTCGCAGTTGGCGCATCGGCTCGAAGACCTGATGGATGCGGTGTGTGACGGCGGTCGCCCGATCACGCGGCAAGAGATGCAACTGCTTTACAGCGGCGTCGATGTCCTGCAAGATCTATCGCGGATGGCCTTTGACCGCGACACGATGCTCGGCACGCTGGGCGACCTGTATGAGCGATTCGCGACCCACATGATGGGCGGCATCATCCAAGATGAGCCACGGGCTGTGACTCGATTCAACGTGATTGCAGAGGATGCAGAGGACATCGCCCTCGTGCCATCGCGGATGAGTCTGCCTCCCGAGATTGAGGAGATCACCTCGCTGGATGAGATGAGTGCCTCCGAACTCGATGAATGGGCCGAGGTCGGCCTCCCCGACGATGACGCCACCGTTGACGCTAACGTTGAGACCACCGTTGAGACCACCGCTGAGCCAGTCGCATCCGGACCGCGCGAGATTGAACTGCCGGAGTTCGTACTTCTCGACCGCCTCATCGCCGCTCGCTCCGCCGCCTCTGTCATTCCGGCGAGTGTCTCGGAGACTTCAGCAGGTGTCGCCTCGCAGAATACGGCGGCCTCCACCGGCGAGTCAGTCCGCCTGCGGATCGATCAACTCGACGAGATGGTCAAACTCGTCGGCGAACAGGTCGTGGCCCGCACGACGTTCGAACAGCAAATGCTCCGCATGCAGTCGAGCGTCGATGATCTCCGGCGCAGCCTGAATCGCTTGCGAGACCTGTCGGGACGGCTCGACAGTGAATACGGCACGAAGATGCTCGGCGGGGGCAACCCGTTCGAGGTTCCTGCTGGCCAGATACCGAGTCAGCTCAATCGCCGGTTCCAGGTCAGCGAGTTCGATGAACTGGAGTTCGACCGCTACACCGAGTTCCACTTGATCTCACGGTCGCTCGCCGAGACTGCCAACGACATCCACTCGGTGGGAGGGGAACTCGGGAACCTGATCGGAGATTTCGAATCGAGCCTGACCCGTCAAGAGGTTGTGACGCACGACCTGCAAGACCGGCTGATGAAGGCCCGCATGGTTCCGCTGGGGTCGCTCGCGTCGCGACTGAAGCGGATCGTACGCAATGCGGCGACGACCTGTGGTAAAGAGGCCGAGCTGCACATCACGGGTGAGGGGCTGCACCTCGACAAGTCGGTCATCGAGTCGCTTGTCGACCCGCTGACGCACATTCTGCGGAACGCGATCGATCACGGGATCGAGGCGGCTGCGGTACGAGCTGAACGCCACAAACCCGCGACGGGCAACATCCAAATCATCGCCTACCACGAGGGCACGCATGCGGTGTTGCAAGTGACCGACGATGGCGGCGGTCTGAATGCCGACGCGATCCGCGAGGCCGCGCTGCGACACGGACTTATCACGCCCGAAGCCGTGCTGACCGAGTCGGAGATCTACTCCTTGATCTTCTCGCACGGTTTGTCGACGGCAGCCAGCGTCAGCGAGATGTCCGGTCGCGGCGTCGGGATGGATGTGGTGCAGGACACGATACACCGTCTCAAGGGGACCGTGACCGTCGATTCAGTCTTGGGCCAGAGCGTGACCTTTACGATCCGCCTGCCGCTCACACTGGCCATTACGCGGGCACTGATCGTCGAGGCCGGTGGGGCCCAGTTCGCCATCCCCATGCAGGACGTGACGCAGATCGCCCGCCTCAACCGCCAAGACCTCGACCATGTCGGATCGTCGACCGTGCTGCGAGTCGGCGATCGCGTGCTGCCCCTGGAACAACTGGCCGACATCCTGCACCTCCCCTCGAACCGCGATCAGCAAGACCGCGCCCTGCCCGTGCTGTTCCTGCAAACGGGCACCCGCACGACCGCCCTTGCCGTCGACCGCATTCAGGGAGCCCGCGAGGTCGTCGTCAAGCCGCTGGGGTCGCACCTCCGCCGGGTCCACGGCTTCATCGGAGCCACGTTCCTCGGCGATGGCACGGTGATCCCGATCCTCAACACCTCTGAGCTGCTCCAGGCCCACACCACTCGTCCCGCGAGAAAGATCGCTGCCACGCCGCGTGCCGACCTCAACCCGCAACGCCCCTACCGCATCCTGATCGTCGACGATTCGGTGAGCGTCCGGCGAGTAGCCTCGAACCTCATCCAGCATCAAGGCTGGGTCGCGATCACCGCCCACGATGGGGTCGAGGCATTCGAGATCCTGCAACGCGACCCGCAGCGGCCCGACCTCGTGCTGCTCGATGTCGAGATGCCCCGCATGGACGGCTTCGAACTGCTGGCCACTCTCCGAGGCCAGCCGCAGTTCTACGACCTGCCGATCGTGATGGTCACCTCCAGGTCCGGGGCCAAACATCAAGGGAAGGCCGACGAACTCGGAGCGACCGACTACCTCATCAAGCCGTTCGACGAGGACCGGCTCATCAAACTGATCCACAAACACGTCCGGGCTGTGCGCGAGAAGGTTCTGGTGTGACCGTGGGATAGGCTTCCAGCCTGTCATGATCGACGTGAGCGGCACGGCGCTAGCCGCCGGTTCCCCGGACCGGTCACATGCCGGGATGTGGTCTCTTGTATGAACCGCGCTGGGCAACGCCGTGAAGGTTTTCTCAGGGATCACGTTCGCAAGGCAGCCAACACGATTTCGGCCCCCTCTCCCCCGCGATCGATGTGGCTTTCGGATGGCGTGAGTTGCGGGGGAGAGGGTTGGGGTGAGGGGGCCATCTTGCTCGATCAAGCCCCCTCACCCCGGCCCTCTCCCCCACAGTCGAGTCCACTCCAAAAGCAGCCCCGATTGTGGGGGAGAGGGAGCAGAGCCTTGAGAAACACCTCGTGGATATCCTTCACGGCGTTGCCTGCCGGGGGAACCGACGGCGAGCGCCGTGCCGCTCACAGAACTTGCCAATTCCGACTGCATCACCGAACGAACAACCCATGATTCGCGTTGCCATCATCGACGACTCCCCCTTCGTACAGAGGCTGCTCACTGCCTACCTGTCGCGGGCGCGGGGAGTGCAAGTGATCGGGGCGGTCGGGGATGCGGATGCCGCGATCGAGTTGGTGGCTCGCACTCAGCCCGATGTCATTACGCTCGGCGTCGAGATGCCGAATATTCAGGGGACCGAGCTGCTCGGCCTGTTGCAACTGGCATCCGAGAAGTCGGCGGTCGTCATGGTCACCGGCGTCAGTCGCCGAGCTGCGGCCACGACGTTGGAGGCACTGCGACTGGGTGCCCAGGACTTCCATCTCAAGTTTACCGCAGAAGCTCCGGTCGAACCCGAGGTGTGGGAGCGCGAGCTGCTCTCGAAGGTACGGGCGGCCCACCAGCGTCGCCAGCCTCGGGCGGTTTCACGAGCGGTCGTTGCGAAGTCGAAGCCTCCGATCACTCCCCCTCCGCGATCCCTACGCCCGCCCGTCGCGAGCGTCGTCTCGAGGCCACTGACCACGTCCCCACAACGGGTGATGATGATTGGCGGTTCGACGGGCGGCATCACTGCGATGGAGAGGATTCTGGACGACCTCGATCCGGCGACGAGCGATGCCTATATCATCGTGCAGCACCTGCCCGCAGCATTCACGCAGAGCCTGATGCACCAGTTGCAGGGCCGTACCTCGCTCCCCATTGAGGAGGCACGCCACGGCACGGCACTCGCTTCCGGGAGAATATATCTCACCCCCGGCGGTTGCCATCTGCGACTCGCCCAGCCCACACCTCGGGGGGCCGTTCACATCGAGCTTGAAGACGGCCCGGCGATCAACGGCCACCTCCCCTGCATCGACGCCACAATGCAATCCGCAGCTGCCCTGCTCGGCCCGCGTGCGGTTGGCATCTTGCTCTCCGGGATGGGGAGCGATGGAGCAAACGGGATCGCCGCGATCCACGCCGCCGGAGGCGACACGATGGCTCAGGACGCCTCGACCTGCGTGATCTTCGGTATGCCGCAGCGGGCCATCGAGCGACAGGCCGTGAACTTCATCGGCACACCGGAGCAGATCGCCCGCCGGATCAACCGTGTTTCGCAGACATCTCGCAACGTCTCATTCGAGACTCCGGCACCGGCGGGAGTCACCGAATGATTCGACACTTCTCGCAGAAGCCAACACTGTCGCCGGACTCTCCGAGTCCGGTGGTTCAGTGCCCGCTAGGCGGGTCACACACTCACCGAGAAACCGAGTGCCCCGGTCACCGAGTTTTTCAACGCCCACGCGGCGGGGGCATCGCCCACACCGGATTCGGAGAATCCGGCGACTTTGGGCCACCCGTGGGGCCCGCGACTTCGGAAACCCCTGTCGGCTTCAGCGCAGAGCGTTAATGATGCCCACGGAATACCTGGCGCGAATTGCCGAAGCGATTGCTGAGGCTCGTGGCACTCGGTCCGCGCTTCCCTTCGAGGCGCGGCTCAACGTCAGTCCTTCACATTCTTGAGAGGCCGAAACTCATGCCCTCCATCACTCCTTCACAACTGGTTCGCATGGCCCGCTGCGAAGTGGCGGGCCGCACGTTTGGTCTCGACATGGCGGCGATCGTCGGGATTCAACCGAGCGAGGTCGTGCGGTATGCCTCGACAGCGACGGATGAGGTCATCGGCAGCATCACCTCTCAGGGGCGGCAATTTCCCGTCTACTCGCTGGCCCGCCTGCTGGGGCTTCCGACTGCGGGAGCCCGCACCGGCCACTGCATCGTGGCGACGGATGGAGTCGACGTGTGGGGCGTGCTGGCCGATCGCGTCAGCCACAGCGAATCCCGCACCGCCAGCGAGGTCATCCCACTCCCGGCGTTGATCACGGGATCAGAGCGCTCGATGATCCGGGGCGTTGTCTGTGGAACGGAAGGCCAGTCCCTGCCCCTGATCGTACTGGACCTGGAAAGCATCCGCCCCGGTGTGCTGTCCTCACGGGGGCCAGGGTCCGCCTCGAGTTTCCCCGAACCCGTTGCGGTCGAGAGCGGGCCTGCGTCCCACTCGACGCTCAAACGACTGATTACGTTCGCAGCGGCATCGGCCCCGGCGGATTCCCACATCCGGTATGCCTTCAGCGTGACCCAAGTGGTCGAGATCACCCGTGTTCCGGAATCGGTCGCGCTCCCCGGATCGCCCGCCTTCGTGGCGGGGATTGCGAACTGGCGAAACAGACCGCTGCCGCTCGTGCGTCTCACGACGTGCGACACCGGCTCAAAGAATGACAGGCCGTCGTCCGACCGGATGGCGGTCGTGCGGGTTCCGGAATGCAGCCTGCCACTGGGACTACTCATCAGCCCGGAGTGCGAGATTCTCACCTGTCCTATTTTGGGAACCACCGTCTCTCCCACTCGGATCGGTGTCGCCCCGAGCGCGATCCGGGCCGCCTTCCAAGTCGCACAGCGGACACTCCTGTTCCCCAGGTTCAGCGCCCACTCCGTCACGGTCTGACCTTTGCTTGAGGTGTCCGGCAATTGGCACCGCACTCCCAGATTCAAGAGGTCTGTCTTCCGACATCAATCGAAATCTCCAATCGGGCTCCCCCGCATCGTCGGAGTCTTCGTCAGGCTCCTCATCAATGTGACAATCATTATCAAACTAAAACTCCGGGGAACCCCTGCGATCTTTACGTCGAATGCTGGGGGTAAGAATTCCTTGTTTGACCCGGCCCGCACTCAACATAGGGTTCGCAGAGGTGGCTGATTCCGGTCCTCTCAAGTCGTGATGCGACGAGGTCTTTATGCACGCTCTCACTCTTCCGCAGCCTTCATCCCACCGGAAGGGGGCCATCCTGGTTCTCGCCGCTGTACTGATGGTGTTCGTGTTCGCGTTCGTCGCGTTCACGGTCGATGTCGGCTACATGACTCTCACCAAGGGCGAGTTGCAGAACGCAGCCGATTCCGCTGCGTTGGCCGGAGTCATGAGCCTGGGGGATGGGGAAGCTGTGGCCCGATCGACTGCTCAGAGTTTTGCCGGCCAGCACCGCGCGGCCGGATCCCCGGTTGTGGTCCCGAATGCCGATGTGTTGGTGGGGCGTTTCGATTTCGTCAACAAGACGTTTGTCGTGACCTCGACCGGCCAGAATGCCGTGAAGGTGTTCACGCGGGTGACCGGGAAGCCATTCTTCTTTGCCCCGGTGATTGGAAACAACAAGTTCGACTCCAGCGGCCAAGCCACCGCGATGCTCAACCCGCGCGACATCGTGTTCGTCGTCGACACCAGCGGCTCGATGAACGACGACACCGAACCGCAGTGGGCCACCCGGACGATCAACGGGATCTACGCAGGCAGCGGGTATCCCAACGTGGCCACACCGCTGATTCAGGGGCTGTACACCGATCTGGGCTTCGGCACCTATCCGGGGCCTCTGCAACACATGGGGCAGCCGCTCGGCGTCCCGACGAATGATTATGCCTATGCGGAAATGACGAAGGACGACGGAGCGCTCGCCGACCTGTCGATTGCTGCGCAGTACCGGATTGAAGTGACAGACACCGAACAGACCCGCCGGGTTAAAGCCTACAGTTGGATCATCGACAACCAGATTGCCGTGTTGATGCCGACGGCCAAACCGACTCCGAATTCGACGACGAACTACGGGTATTGGGAGAAGTACATCGACTACGTGATCTACTGCCCGGCTGTGGGTATCGAGCCTCCTCCTCCGCCGCCAGATCCCAATGATCCACCGGCTGGTGGCGGCGGTGGCGGTGGCGGCGGCGGGAATCCTGATCCACCACCACCACCCCCGGAGCCACCCCTCGGTCGGTATCTTCCCGATTCCGGAGCGACTTCGCCCCAGGTCGCAGTTCGCGATATCCGTCGTCAACCACGAATTTCCGCCAACTATGGTCTGGCTGCTCCCCTGGCCACATCCGTGGCGGGACTGGTGTCGGGGTATATCCCCTACACCACCAGTGGGACGATGCCCGGGGTGCCGCGGCTCGGACTCATGGATCGGGTCTGGCTGCCTCCCAGCCAAGATGGCGACAACTTCTGGGGCTACAACAATCCCAACAAGTTCACGTTTTCCAATCCGTCCTGGCTGGACTGGACTGACATGGATGGCGGTCAGAACAAGATCGGCTACCTGACCTACGTTCAGTTCATGCTCGACTTCGGACGCGATCGCAGTCCGGATGTGGACGACGATAATGGCAACGCCCGGCCAGGAGTCGGCACGAAGACCCAGCTTTCGGCCCTGAGTCCGCACTGCGCCTACCACGATGAAGTCACTGCGGGAGGGACGTTCAGCTTCCCACCCCGCGAGCAACCCATGCACTCCTGTCGCCGGTCGCTGATTGCCGCCCTGAAAGTGATCAAGGACCGCAATGCGGGGCTCACCTCCGGGGCGGGAGACCGCGTGGCGATCATCTCGTTCGACGGTTTCGACAGCGACCACGCCCCGGTCCTCGTGCAGTCGCTGACCAGCAACTACTCCTCGGCGATGGCCAGCTGCACGAAGCTGCAGGCGGTGTCGGACATTGGAGCCACGACCGCCATCGAAGCGGGGCTGATCGCCGCCCGCAACCACCTCAAGCCGACCGCACAGGGGGGCCAGGGACGATCGTTCGCCAAGAAGGTCGTCGTACTCCTCACCGATGGTGTGCCGAACGCCTGGCAGTCCTCGACGGGGACCATCAATGGCTACATCACCACCAATCCGCACGCGGACTACTACGATAGCGGCTACAAGTGGCTGAACTCAGCGCTCATGCAGGCTGCCATTTTTGAAGGCGAGAACACAGTCCTGTACCCGGTCGGCATCGGTTTGGGTACAGATTACAGCTTCATGGATCGCCTGGCCCGCATGGCCGACACCGACAAAGCGGGCCTGAGCCCCCGAGGTTCTGGCAACCCCGCCGAGTACGAACAGCGGCTGACCGACATCTTCGAAGAGATCATCAAGAATCCCGGGGGACGGATGGTGGATTGAGGATGAAGCCATCAGCTTTCAGCAGTCAGCGATCAGCCAGCAAGAGTCTCACTGAGCATGTTCAACGATTCGAGTGAGCGACATTCTGGCTGACTGCTGATGGCTGACTGCTGACCGCTACTCCTCCCCGTCATCCAAGTGAAACCGGTGCATCGCCCGGTGAATCACCGGGGCCAGCAGGATCGCCATCACGGACAGAAACGCGATCCCGCTGTACAGCGCATAGAACGTCGCGAACAACTTGCCGCCATCTTTTTTCAACGGGGTTTCTGGTCCCATCCCCGTCAGGATCATCGTCGCATTCAACAGTGCGTCGATCCATGGCATCTGCTCGTAGTGGTGATACCCCGCACTCCCGATGGCGAGTGACACCGCGACAATCAGCAGCGTGAAGCAGACGCTGCGCAGCAGCCGGAGTAGAAACTCGGCCCGAGGCAGAATCTCCTCTCCCTTGTGTTCAAACATGTTTGCCCGATCCGGGATGTGGTGTGGATGGTCGCTGCAGCGCCTGAATGCTGTCGATGAACAAGTCCGTCATCCCGGACCGCAGGCGTGCCTCGCGCTGGAATACTTCGCCATAGGATTTGGTCGCGCTCATGGGCCATTTCAGGTGGGCGCAGTACGCCTCCCACTCGGTCTCGGTCGGCTGCTTGAGTGTCCGCAGCCAGTGCAGCCCGAACGCGACATGCTCGATCTCGTCTTCGTGAATGCGGCGCATGAGCGCGGCACTGCGCGGATCATTGACGGCCAGGAATGCCTTCTCCAGTTCCAGCGTATGGTCGAGGTTTCTCGCCTCGAACACCAGCGGCAGGACGGCGATGTAATCGAGCAGCGTCTCGAACGATCGCGTCTGCTTCCAGATATAACAGTTCACCGGCAACTGCCCGAACTCCAGCCCCAGCCGTGATGCCCGTTCGATGTGCATGCGTGTGTGCCGCTGCTCATCCGCCATGACACGCACGATGCCCGACCGGAACTCAGCGGGGGCCTCCGGAAAGACGAGCAATACCCAGGCCATCACTTCCAGGGCCTGCAACTCATGGTTGGCCATGATGTGATGCGCCACCGCCCGCTTGGACTCTTCGCCGAGAGCCAGAGGATGCGGCATCGACGGCGTCGTGCGCGGGGCAGCGAACCGCAGATTCTCAGGCCGGGCCGGGGTCTCGATCCGCACCGCCAGCCCCGGCTCCCGATCCTCAAGCGGAGCGTCCAATGGCTCCAGCTTCGCCTCGATCGAGGGCGACAGCAGGATGCGTTCGGCAAAGGCTCGCAGTTCCATCGTTCCTCATCACGTGGGAGTTGGAGTTCAGGCTTTAGCCTGCTCCGGAGCAGGCTAAAGCCTGGACTCTTGTCTGGTAGCTGCACTCGCCAGAGTGCGGGCTCCCCGCGTTCTGGCGAACGCAGCTACCCCTCATTTCCAAGTAGGCGGACCACTAGTCGTTCCACGCCCGCGTCGCATTCCGTGCGGGCAAGCGGGGTACGGTGGCCGCTTCCAGGGGGGTTGTCTTGGCGATCACCGCGTCCGCATTGAGTTCCACCCCACCGACAAGCCCCAGCACCGTCCGCCCCACACGGTTCGTCGCAGCCACCGAATCGACTCCGGTTGGAACCGGATACGACTGCGTGGGCAGCAACTTCGCCTCTCCCAGAACTTGCGGCTGCCATTGAATCGACGCATCGAGTTGATGACGACGAATCAACGTGCAGACCACCATCCAGTCAAACAGGTTTTGCAACTCGGCAAACGCCGGATACGCGACGGCCAACTCGGGAATATGCGCGGTGAACTGTTGCACAAACTTTGTCGTGCCCAACTTGTTGAACGGCATGCTGGAGCGTTGCCCCTGCGCAGTGGTGAACTCATCCTGACCCAGCAGTTGCAGCCGCTGTCCCGACAGGTGGTACAGCGACCGGTCCGCGTTGGCCTCAACCGGATCGTACAACGGCACGAACCACCAGCGGCTCGACGCCGCATCGCCCAGCCGCATCAGCGACAGGTGGCTCGTCACGCCGCGCACGCCAGACGGGTCTTTCCCGAGGGCAATGCGTTTCATCCGCAGATCGGCCTCGACCAGAACCACGGAGAAGTGCGTGTCTTTCGGAACGCCCGTGACCGTAATCACCTGCCGCCCGAGCTTGGTTGCCATCGTCTCGAACATTTGTCCCGGGGAACTATTCGGGGAAGCCACCAGGGGCTGACTCGTGAACGCATTGAACGCGACGACCCCTTCGGGCGTGGGATCGATCGAGCAGACGACGCTCGTGCCGCCTCCATAGACCGTCCGCCACGCCACCAGCAGATCCTCCAGGTTCAAGACCGGCCTACCCGAAGTGATCCCGCGCATCCGCCCCTGCAAGTCCGGAGCGAACCCCTCGGCGGGACCGACGAGAGCGATGTCGTGCCCATCACGATCCACGACCACGTAATCGATCCGCGTCAGCCCGGCCACATATTTCAATTCGGCGGGGATCTCTCCGCCCGCCTTGATGATCTCCGTCAGTTGCTCATCGAGTTGTTTCAAAGAGACTCGCCGCGACTCCGTCGAAACCGCCAGAGGCTCCGACAAGTTCGCCATCCGGTACGCCAGCTGCCGCTTCTTGGCCGCCGCGACGGACTCCTTCAAGGGAGCCATGGCCGACACGATCCCGTCGGCGTCAATGCGGATCCCGCCGACACCGTTGTTCTGGGCCTGGGCGATGCGGGTGCCCTCAGTCGCCAGTATCAGACATAGACAAGCTCCCCAGACAACAGTTCTCAGGGACATGGCAATCACCGATCGATCGGGAATGGGAATGGGATTCGCGCCATTGGCATGTTACCAGAATACGGCTTGGACATGGAGAACGTCGCTGCGTCCCGCCTGGGTTGTGTGTGCGTCCCAATCGTCGGTACTCTGGGTCAGACTTTCCAAACCCTCGGAGTGGAACCACGAAAGTCACGAAACACACGAAAAAGAT
>JAYWFM010000389.1:0-20038 GCA_043778825.1 Planctomycetota bacterium
ACCGCAACATGACACACACACACACACACACACACACACACACACACACACACACACACACACACACAAGTGTAACCGATCCGAGCCTGTGAGCAGACCGCAACACTGGAAAGTATTGAGAAATCAGAGCATACAGTGTAACCGATCCGAGCCTGTGAGCAGACCGCAACGCTTCACCGAGCATTCCCCGACAACCTGCCAGTGTAACCGATCCGAGCCTGTGAGCAGACCGCAACTTGACGTGGACCGTTGTGACTGTCGCCGCAAGTGTAACCGATCCGAGCCTGTGAGCAGACCGCAACGTGCGCGAGGTCCGGGCGGCTTCACGGAGTAGTGTAACCGATCCGAGCCTGTGAGCAGACCGCAACCTGATGCTTCAGCGACACTCGACTGAGAGAAGTGTAACCGATCCGAGCCTGTGAGCAGACCGCAACCGTGGCAGGCGAGATCACAACGAAGCAACTAGTGTAACCGATCCGAGCCTGTGAGCAGACCGCAACCGTGAGGGTAATCTGCACCCACTCCTGCACAGTGTAACCGATCCGAGCCTGTGAGCAGACCGCAACACTGAACGCCCGGTTGCAGGAGATATCCTTGCAGTGTAACCGATCCGAGCCTGAGAGCAGACCGCAACTCATACACCAGGCTGCATTCGACAGCGACGAGTGTAACCGATCCGAGCCTGAGAGCAGACCGCAACCTCGGCAGTCACCGCCAGCCTGCAAGGTGCAGTGTAACCGATCCGAGCCTGAGAGCAGACCGCAACAGGAAGTTGCATCGCTGGTTCATGGATCGCAGTGTAACCGATCCGAGCCTGTGAGCAGACCGCAACTCGAACCTGGCGGCTCTCTACTGTGAGGAGAGTGTAACCGATCCGAGCCTGAGAGCAGACCGCAACCGACTCCACTCGTGCCTTGAATGAGGCTTCAAACCACCGACGCTAACGCGCCATCTCTCGGAACCTTCAGAGAGCCAACCACGACTCCCCAGGTTGTCCCCGATTCCAACCCCACTTTCCATCTATCCCCGTGGTCCCAAAAACAGGGTCCACTTCAGTGACCACACGAGCTTTCTCCAACAGGCGAACAAGTTCTTTCAGTTCCTGCCGAGTGAGATGGCCCACCCGCCAAGGTTTCACAGGCTGTGGTCACTGTGGCACGAAAGGCAGGGCGTGTTCTGGGCCGGTGAACCTTCCTCAGATGCCGTCAGGCGTTGAGCACTCACCGTATCCCGATATGCTCAAGGTTCAACCGACCAAGTGCTTTTTGAAATGCAAGGACACTGGTGAATCGCTGGGATGGATCTCGTGACAATGCCGTATGCACGATTTCCACCAGATCCCCCGGAAGTCCAGGGCGTCGTTTGTCGATTGAAATCGGGGGGTCTTGCAGAATCATCAACAGCTGTTGCGCCGGTTCACGAGGGAAATTGTAAATGTGTTGCTTGGTCAACAGGTAGTAGAGCGTTGCCGCTGCTGAGTATTGATCCGCAGCGGGTTCAACCTTGCGGTAGTTCGTAATTTGTTCGGGGGGCATGAAGGGCGTGGTCCCGCCGATCTCCCCGGTCATCGTCAAGCCGCTGAGTTTTGATGACTGGTACGTCTTGGCCAAACCGAAGTCAGTCAGCGAGAGTCGCTCGACTCCATCACGCATCTCGATCATCACATTGGCGGGCTTTACATCTCGATGAACGTATCCTCGTTGATGTGCATATGACAAGGCATCGAGCAGTTGCTGTGTCAGCCCAACAGCTCTCGTGACTGACATCGGTTCAGCTGACTCCGCGATGAGGGTTTCGGCGGTCTTGCCGTCGATGTAGTCCATCACAATGTAGAGTTCGCCATCCCGCTGATTCAGGTCGCGATATCGAACAATGTTGGGATGGACGAGATCCTTCAGGATCGACGCCTCGCGAATGAAGCGGCTCAAGTCCTCGGGCGTCGCGGCGACATTGGGAGAGACCACTTTGATGGCGACCCGCGATCGATCGACCAAAGAATCAGCTTCGTAAACAACTCCCATCGCTCCATGACCGAGAGTGCGGATCGTTCGATATCCCGGAAACTGGGGAAGAGAGCTAGTGGACGCCGGTCGCTTGAAGGGGGATGAATCTGGCTTGGCATACTTTGGTTGAGCCGCAGTTACGGGATTGACGGGCTGGCGGCTGTCCCCCTCTCTCGGCATGATCGTTGGCTGATCTGATGGCTGAGATCTGGGGCCTGGACGGACGTATCCTCGCGGGACAATTGTCGCGACTCCTGCGCCCGGATTGCTCACAGCCTGAAGCGGAATCAGCGGTCGTTCAAATTCGACGGAGATCGTTGTTCTTCCGCCCCGAATCTTGTCGCCATTCTGAAGATCAATACTTGTTACGCGATTGCCGTTGACGAATGTTCCATTCCGGCTGCTCAGGTCCAAGAGTCTACAAAGAGGCGGGTTGACCTCAATGAGGAAGTGATTCCGAGAAAAGAACTCGTCATCTTGCGAGAGCCGGAACTGCGCATTGGGGGATCGTCCGACGATGAACGTGTCGTGCCGGTCGAATTCATACTTCTTTCCGGCGTGAGGTCCGTCGACAACGACCAATGTGACTTTCATTCGGTCTCACCTGAAGTGTGCCTTCTGCTCTTTACGGTCAGTTCACGGATTCTCCGCGTTGCTTCAGCCATTCTTGAGCGGGTCCAGGAGACGGTAGACAGACTGCCGGGACTCGCGATTCACGATGCCCCAACTGGTACGCCTAGAGGCTATCATTTCGCTTCAACAGCCAACAAGTCACTCCGCCCATAAACACCAGAAATGCCGACAGCACGGCGAATGACTTCCCGATCAGCCCCTTCCGATTGATTGTCTCACCCACATGCGTACTCAGGAACTTCGCCTGCCCTTCTGGAGTATTCAGATTCTCATCGGGATACAGATTCCACAGCGGGCGGATACTCTCTTCCTGGAACAGTTCCGGCCCGATGGATCGCCCATCGAACATTGTCGCCTCGCACGCTTGATTCGCCCAACTCGCTGCTGTGAGCATCGAGGCCACCTGGGTCGGCTCGTTCATGTCCGGCAGAGGGACCATCACCCCCGCCAGGATGATTTGCGGGATGAGAGTCAGCGGCACCACTGACATCGCCTTGTCCCCATTGGAGGCACTGGCGGAGATCAGCAGCCCGATCCCCACTCCATTCCATGACGCCAGCAGGAACGACACATAGAGCCACAGCTTCGAACCCTCCACGTCCTCCAGCAGGCACGTGACCCCCAGCATCAGTGCGGCCTGAAACGCCGTGAACACGATCAGAGGAATGAACTTGCTGAAGATGTAGGTGTCGAGCCGGAGATTGACCATCCGTTCCCGGCGGTAGATCGCTCGCTCTTTGACGATCTGCTGGGCTGCCCCGCTGCACCCAAACCATAACGATGAGATCACCAGCAGGAAATTGATGACCGCCAAATCGCGGGAAACCATGCAGATCAGTGCCGTGATGAGCAGCGGCTGGGCCAACATCACTGCCAAGTTCATGCGGTCCGCCCATTGCAACCGGACGAACCGGCTCGTCAGTGTCTGCCATTGTTGGAACCACGAAACCCCTTGCGAGGAAACCAGCCGCCGCGTTGAGTTCTTGCGGGCGGCGACCCGTTGCTTCATGACCGGAACGATCAACTCCCGATACTGTGACGATTGACGGTAGCGCTCCTGCCATTGGGAGGGAGTCTCATCCTCCATGCGATCGTACAGGTCGCAGAACTTCTCAATTTCGAAGAACTGTTTCGCCTGTCCCGGTGGTCCGAAGTAGGCCAGCTTCCCACCGGGTGCGAGGACGACGATCTTGTGGAATAGGTCGATGTTCTCCATCACGTGCGTGGTACAGACCACCGTTCGCCCCTGATCGGCCAGACGGCGAAACAGCTTCATCAGCTTCGCCTCAGTTCCCGGATCAAGGCCCGATGTGGGTTCGTCGAGAAACAATACGCCGGGCCGACTGAGCAGTTCCACGCCGACACTCACCCGCTTCCGCTGGCCTCCGCTTAGATGAGAGATCAGCACTTCGCGGCGGTGCGATAGGTCGAGCATCTCCAGTGTCTCATCGACCACACGAGCCAGTTCCTCCGCTCGCATGTCAGCGGGGAGCCTTAACCGTGCCGCGTAGGTCAGTGCCTGCGCGACGGTCAGTTCGCGATGGATGATGTCGTCCTGCGGGACATACCCAATGTGATGCCGCAGCCGCGCGTACTCCTCATACAACGAATCATCGTTGAGGTACACATCCCCCGAGGTCGCTGGACGCATCCCGTTGAGGGCATCCAGCAGCGTGGTTTTCCCTGCTCCGCTGGGGCCAATCAGCCCGACGAACTCTCCCGGCTTCAGCGAGAATGTCAGCTGATCGAGTAGCGTGGTCCCGCCGACTTGCTTCGTCAGTTCACGAGTCTCAACCGCGATCGCTGCCTGGCGTTCCGTTCGGACCAGCCGGTCCCCTTCATACCGCAGCAGGAACGAACCGATCTGAATGCGGTCGCCCGACATCAGCTTGCTGCGAATCACCGGTTTGCCGTTAACGTACGTTCCGGTCGAGGTCTGGGCGTCGCTTAAATAATGCCCGTCGCTGGTCTGTTCCAGCACCGCATGCCGCGAGCAGATCAGCGGGCCAGACATTACCACATCCCGATCCGCTCCCCGCCCAAATGTGAGAGGCAACGAACTCAGTGGAATCGTCTCGGCGGCCATCCCCTGAAACAGAATCAGTTCCCGCGATCCCCGCTCAATCAGGCGGGTCTGGTCCGCGATCGGTTTCGGTGCGGAGACCAGCGCCTCATACCGCACGTCATACCGCAGCGTCGTCCCACCCAGAATGATCTGGTCTCCCGGCCACAGTCGTCGGACCTCCGAGATGAAATCACCATTCACAGCTGTACCGAGCGAGCTGGCTAAGTCCTCGATCGTCGCCCCGTCAGTGTCAACAGACACCCGCGCATGCCGACGAGAGGCGGTGAGGTTATCGAGAACGACCTGACACGCTTCATCCCGTCCGACCAAGTTCGCCCCCGTGGCCAGCGTCGCCCGCAGCGGAGTTCCCCCGGCAATCACTGCCAACTCAAACACCGCCCGCCGCCGCTGCGTCCCCTGCACCGACCGAATCGTCTGACCAATCGCCTCCCACCGGTGCCCACACTCCTTGCGAGTGCAAACAAACTCATGCCCCGGCCCGCCCCGGTCACGAAAGCCGTAGTGACATGCCGGGCAGACGGTGATGATGGGGGGCGGAAGCTGACTCACAGGGCAAGACCCCAAGCTGGGTGCAGGTTGAATGGTGTCACGCGAACGCTCAAAGTGTCACGCATTGAAAGCAACCAAAGATCGTGAAGTCTTTCGGATTCGTGGTCAGTAATGAGGACACTCCCGCTTGCCAATAGGTGGCCGCCAGAAGAGTGTCGAGCAGCCGCTTTCGCCCCAGAAAATACTGGCGCATCCAAGCCAACTGCTGTCGCATGGCAAGGTCATTCGGAAACACGGGAAGCACATCGCGTGCCGTCCACCACTGCTCTGCCAGTCCGATCGCGGCTGGCATGTCCGGGGGACTTCCGAACCGTTTCGGGTCTGTGACGACGTGCAAGAACTCCGCCACAATCTGCGGCGCGATCGCCAACGTGTCGCCGCTCGCGATCAACTCGGCCAACTTCGTCCTCGCAGCCGCGTGAGACGGGTGCTCAGCGACCTCCGCCGCCACGAGAAACCCGGTATCGATTCCATGAATCATGCCCGCGTCTCCAACATCTCATCGAAGAGATCGTCATCAGTGGAAAATGGGCATAAGACTGGGCCGAGATGCACGGGAGCGATTTCCAGCACGCTCCGTCGGGGCGACACCTGTCCCGTAGCCTCTTGGAACTGCCCTTCGATGAATCGGCACAAGCGCTGCTTCTGCTCGGGGGAGAGCGTCCCGACGGCGGACTCGATTTCTGTCAGTGTGGTCATGAATCGTTCCTCGGGGGTGTCACCAGTCCGGTGGAGTTCTGGTGTGTGATCCAAAAACCATTCTGTGAGTCATCGATATGACAGACAAGCCTCGCGCGTCAGTGGCGTAAACCCAGGCACAGGAATCGGCGAGGCCAGCCACTGATCCAGCAACGACAGACTGTCACCCGCTTCGTCCCGCATCACGCGCACGCGAATTCGATCGTGAAACCGTTCTCGTAGCGATGCGGGCAACTCGATGCAGCCGTTTTTGACTTCGGCTTCAAACTCGGTACTGAACATGAATCGGGTTCCTGAGTGGAGGTCAATCCGGTGGGCGAATTCTACTCGACACCCCCCACTTGCGGCGAGTTCTCTCCTGTCGGAGTGTTGGAGTTCAGGCTTCAGCCTGCTCCCCACCCGCCGAAGACCGCCTGAAGGCTGGACTCCCACGGCCTGGGATAGTCTGGCGCTCGCAGCGAAGCGGAGCTGCGGGGAGTGGCGTTACCAAGCGGAGCTGGGGACCGAGAGTGAAAACTCGTGGCTTGGCCCCCAGGTCCGGACGAACTCCCCATCGATCACGTCCTCTGGCCAGAGTTCGCTCGGACTTGGGGCGTCCAAGCGACGGGACCGCTTCGGGTGCAACGTAGACCACGATCAGCACAATCCAACCGAACTGGAGACGAGGTCACAAGCCACACTCACTGTTTATCTGAAACCATTGCAAGACGAAATCCAAGGGCATTGATCGAAAAAGTAGGGCCAGGCCAACTTCGGTCCGCTGAACGACAGTCTTTTGCAGGGCTACTCCACCCTCCTCCACGGTCAATTCTCGGAGCCCCAGGGCTTGTTGGCGAAACATATGGGTCTGGTCCACCCGGTAGGTTTCTCTGGTAGCCATCACGGCACCACTCCCAGACATTCCCGTGCATATCATATAGCCCCCACGGATTCGACTTCTTGGTTGCAACTACGTGGGCATAATGTTGCCCGTTTAAGTTGCTCGCATACCATCCATATGTAGCCAGATCCGCCTCGTCGTCCCCAAAGCTGTAGCTGGATTGGGTTCCCGCCCTGCATGCGTACTCCCACTGTGCTTCGGTTGGCAATGCCAATTTCCATCCGATCGGAATTCGTTCATTGGCCGTCTCAGTTTCCGTCAGCTTGTCGCAGAATGCCGTTGCCTGGAAGTAATCAATCGCGACTGCGGGGAACTTGTCTCCCTTCCGAAGGGATGATTGATCCAAGGCAGACCATGGACGTGTCCTCATTACAGCAAACCACTGTTTCTGTGTTACTTCGGTTTGTGCCATCCAAAAGCCGCGACTTAGGATCACCTTAGCAGGCTTCTCATTGCTCCTGGCACCGACTGTACCCATCGTGAACTCTCCTAGTGGGCACCAGCAGAACGAAAGGTTGAGTTTGGTAATGACACGTACCTCGCCTGCCTGTCCGACGGCAATGTCCATCTGACCTTTTTGCGTGTCCAGTTTCACTCCGCCGGGCAACGTGACCTCCTGCGAATCACCAGATTGCTTTTCGATGGACATGTTCGATGGTGACTTTAGTGGCCCCACTGACAGTGAGACAGATTCGTCAGCGGGTATGCGACTTTTTCCTTCGGCCTGCGGCTTGGTTGACTCTGCTTCGACGCTGGTGACTGCTGCTGAAACCTCCCCATCCTGTAAGGCACTGTCAGCTGGCGAAGGAATCGGCTGAGAATTCGGAGATGGCAGCTCATTCGTGGAAGCCTGTGGATCAGACGCTCTGGACATGCTGGGAACGGTGGCCACGCGAAATCCTGAGTTGGCACCCCGGATGTCGGGGGCGATATCGATCCTGTTGGCGGAACGAGAGGCCGTGGCATTTTCGCGCCACGAGCCTCCACGCAGGGCACCAAGGCCCGAGATACCGTAGTTCAATGGGGCGGCCCCTCCAGGCAGCTTCTCTGCGTATCCGTCCCGACACCATTCCCACACATTCCCGTGCATGTCGCAGAAGCCCCACGGGTTCGTCTTCTTCATCCCCACCGCGTGCGCGTACTGCTCGCCGATGTTATCCGCGTTCTTGCCGAACCACGCATACTCGCCCAGCGACGACTCATCGTTTCCGAAACTGTACGAGGACTTGGTGCCCGCGCGGCAGGCATACTCCCACTGGGCCTCGGTCGGTAATGCGTACTTCCAACCCGTAGGCAAGCGACCTGCCTGCCTTTCGGTCTCCGTCAGCTTCTCGCAGTACGACTCCGCGTCCTTATGGCTGATGTTGAACGCGGGGAAGTTTGGCCCCTCCTTGAAATAGGTCAGTCCCGCCCACGGAGTTGTCCCCATCACGGCGGTCCATTGCTCTTGCGTAGTCTCCGTCTGCCCCAACCAGAATCCGTAGCTGAGTGTCACTTCGACTGGATTTTCATCGTCTTCTCGTCCCGGTTCCGAAGCGGGACTTCCCATCGTGAATGTCCCCGGTGGACACCAGACCAGTTTCATTTTCTCCCCGCTGGGCAGGGTGAGCTCCCGTGAGTCGCCGGGCTTGTTTTCGTTCCATGCCGCCGTTGGGATCACTTTCTCGATTGTCTGTAGCTCAGGAGTTGCAGTCGCGTCGGGAACGGTGGCCACACGGAACCCGGTGCTGTTGTACCGGATGCCGGGCGTGATCCCGCCCCGGTTGTCGGAGCGGGTGTCCCTGGTGTTGTTGTCCCACGAGCCCCCGCGCAGGACACGACGATCTACTGTGCCCGTGTTCACTTGATCGCTCCCCCCCAGCAGTTTGTCCGCGTACCCGTCCCGACACCACTCCCACAGATTCCCGTGCATGTCGGACAGCCCCCACGGGTTCGGGTGCTTCGTCCCCACCGCGTGGGCGTACTTTTCAGTCTTGGCATTACCGTCGCCGAAAATACCGCCCCACCACGCATGCTCACTCAATTTCGACTCATCGTCCCCGAAGCTGTACTTCGTCAGCGTCCCCGCACGGCAGGCATACTCCCACTGGGCCTCGGTCGGTAGTGCGTACTTCCAACCGGTCGGCAGACGACCGGCTTTCCGCTCGATCTCGGTCAGCTTCTCGCAGTAGGCGGTCGCACTGTCGGCCTCGATCGTCCCGTCCGGATTCACTCCGTGGCTGATGCACGAGGCTGGGAAGGTCGGCCCCTCCTTCACAAACGTCTTCCCGGACCAGGGCTTCGAGGCTGGCCCCATCACGGCGGTCCATTGGGCCTGCGTGACCTCCGTCTGACCCAGCCAGTACCCCTTGGTCAGCGTGACCTGCACCGGGGCTTCGTCATCCGTGGCCCCCGGTGTGCCCATCGTGAACGTTCCCGGCGGGCACCAGACCTGGTTCATCTTCACCCCGCTGGGCAGGGGGATCTCCCGTGAGTCGCCGGTCATGGTGCCGGTCATGGAGACGACAAGCGAACCCGGCGGAGTCACGGCAGACCCAAGTTTCCCGTTCACTGTACCCGAAGTCGTGTCCCCCTGACCGGAAAAGAGCAGTGCGATCCCCAGCAGCAGCACGACCGCTCCGCCCGCGCCGGTCCACGGCAGCCAACTCGGGATTGATCCCGGCGGTTTGCGTGGGGAGTTCGTGGTCCGCTTCGGCTTCTGTTCAATGAGCGCGACCATCTCCTCGTCGAACGGCGGGTCCATCAGAGACTGGCTGGCCTGAAGCGGCTTCCCCTTGATCCACCCCGCCAGAGCAGCGGCGAACTCAGCCATGTTGATGTACCGATCTTCCGGCTCTTTGGCGATCGACCGCATCACGATCGCCTCCAGCCCCGGATCAACCCCCGGTTTACGCTCGCTCGGAAGGAACTGAGGCTGCGTGACGAGCTTCACGAACCACGCGGTCGCGGGCTCCCCATCGTCCGAATCGTACGGCAGTTGTCCAGTCAGCAGCTCATACAGAATCACCCCCAGACTAAAAACATCCGAGGCCGGGCCAAGCTGTCCTTCCCGGCCCGACCACTGCTCCTTCGACATGTAACACGGGGTGCCGACGATCATCCCGCTGTGCGTCAGTTGCTTGCCGGTCGATTCGAGACTCTTGGCCAGTCCGAAGTCCATCACCTTGGGTTCGACGGTCTTCTTCGACTTGTCAGGCTGGCTGAGCATGATGTTGCTCGGCTTCAGGTCGCGATGGACCAGTCCCTTCTGATGAGCGACATCCACTGCGAGGGCAATCTTCTTGACCAGCCCCACGGCGGCCCGCGCGCTCATCAGCTTGTCGGGCTTGGTGAAGGCCGCCAGATCGCGTCCCTCAATGTACTCCATCGCCATCACCAGCTGGCCGTCGATCACGCCGACATCGTAGATCTGGCAGATGTTGGGATGCGTCAGCTGGGCCGCGAGTTGGGCCTCGCGTATGAACCTCGCCCGCATCTGCTCCTCTTTGCGAGGCTCGAACTGCGGGATCTTGAGAGCCACCTTACGCTTCAGCACCGTGTCCTCGGCCAGATATACCGCCCCCATACCGCCGCGTCCGAGTTCCCCGAGAATCTTGTACCGCCCCAGCGTCTTGAACTGCGGGGCCGGGCTGACTTGCGATTGCGGCTGGGTGCCGACCTTCGAATCGCCGGTGAGGAGTGTGTTACCCCTCGCGGGTGGGGCGACGGAGAGTGACCCAGCAATTGACGGCTCCAGCGAGAGTGCTTGTGATTCCGGTGATGCCTGTTCAGGTGCATTGGGTGTTGGATTCGACATGATTCGCAGTCCGTTGAATGCTGAAGCGTGCCACGGAGGCGTGATCGAACCGATAATCTATCAAGAGACACTGCCTTCTTCGACAGACTGACCAGGTCGCGAGCCATTTTGGGATTGAAGGAAATGACAAGCAACACAATCCGTCGTTCGCGAGATCGAGTTTTCAAACCACCTTCGTGGGGGTGAGCAGGACGCGGTTTCCTTCAAACCGCTTCCGCATCCCCCAACAGCCGTTTGCCCACTTCTGCCTTGTCAGCCAACCGCTCCGCCAAACGCCCCTGAGCGTACGAGGGCGTAAGCCCCGATCTTGTGCGGTCTCACCGGGGTGCCTCGTTGCAGCCGATTTCGGGAATCACATCACAGGCTTTGGATGCCACACCACCCGACGCACTAGGATCGCGTCTGAGACCTCCGGATTGCCGAAAAAGGCAGTCCAGCCCAACCCTCAAACACCCCTCTTTACGGGCTTCCTGGGGCACGCCGGGGGCCTTGAAATCGATCCTGTGACGTGACTTCACCACAGGTGTTTATGGGCTTCCCCTGTGGTGAGTTCGGCCATCTTCCGCCGTCGACGCGGCATCCGGAGCAGACCTGACAACTCGATTCGATGACCACATGAGTGTGGTTCTGACCGGACCAAGGGCACCTCCATCCACCAAGCGTAAAGCCGGGTGGGGTTCAGGCTTCCACCACTGACCACATGCAAGGACACCGCATTCCATCAATGAAAGAACGCACAGAAGCTGCGGGCCAGCTGCCTCCGTGCGTCTTGCCTACAACGAAGTCGGCGGCACCACGATACAGGCAGGATGCCCGGAAGCATAGAGGAATCGTTGAGGCTCAATGCTGGCTCATGTGGTCAGGACTCTCACCGCTGAGCCTGAGCCAGGAGACGGCTCACGACACAACTGGGGACTCCTGCAATTCTCGGATGCCCTGTCCTGTCGACATGTCGACACGTCGACGCCCTAGAGTGATTCCGGCGCAGGTGATTGAATCAGTCTGCGGATTGCGTCCCTTACAGATTCCGGGAGGTTCGCCCACTGGTCCGCAGTGATCGCGATCTGGCCGAATGGCATGGATTGTGGCAGTGAAGGAATCTCCACTTGCCATAACCCATTATCCTGACCGAGGGTTGCGACATCCGGTTCGAGTCCCTCATTGCCCACTGGGATCCCTGGCGGGTTCGATAGGTATCGGGTGCCACTGGCGAGGGCTTTGACTCGCCAGTGATTGGATGTTGTCCGCCAGCAAGACTGACTTCCAAGCGGGTGGGCGTGAACGCCGCACACTGGCGGCCCAAAGCGACCGCCAGTGGCACCCGGCGCATGGTTTGGCCATGGATTAGGCGATTCCTGAATCGAGCTGCTCCAACTGAGTCAACCATGCCCCAAAGTGGGGACATCGCATTCGTAGCTTGGCCAAACCGATCTCCTCGACCAAAAGCGGACCGGCGATGTTCGCATCGTACTCCGGCACTGTTTCCGCGATCCGATACTTGGGATGTGAATGCTGACCGTGATTGATCTCTTCCGGGGTTTCATATCGACTACAGTCACGACAGAGCGATTGCAAGGCACCCGGTCGTACGTCATACACGGAAGTCAGGCGATTGGGATCTGCAAGGACGAGAGCCTCGAACTCATGAACCTGCAAGTAAGGAATGAACCGATCATCGGCCAACTCGGTTGCGAGTGATTGCTCCATCGACACGGCTTGGGGCACCCCGGAGCGGAGAGACATTCCTGCTTTGTATCCAGGAAAGTCATGTGGGAGGTGGTATAGGTCGACCATCATGGAGAATCTCGCATCACGGCTTTTGTCTTCCTTGAGCCAACGACCGATATCACGCAAGGCCGGTCCAAAGCTGTTAAACATCCCTCCACCGGGGATGCGATCATCATCCCGCCTGTGTGGTCCTGTAAATCGAGGCTTGACCACCAGAACATTGAACGCGAACAGGTGCGGCCTCAGAACGCTCGTGGCAAAGGCCGCCTCGGTCTGCCCCTCCACAGTCAGATACAACCGCTTCATCAGTAGGGCCCTCCACCGACGACGTTCTTTTCCCAAATCTCTCCCAGGGTGTACTCGGATCGCCACGCCTCCAGCTTCTCGGCGTCAAGTCGCTGGAACTCGGACGATCCGTCCTGTGAGTTCACCACGATGACATCGGCTGGCTCAAAGTGGTCCAGAAATGCCGATGACTGCGTTGCAAACACAATCTGGCAATCCTGACTCGCGGCTTTCGCCATGCCGGACAGAACTTCCAGCGCGGCGGGATGCAGCCCCAGTTCGGGCTCGTCTAGCGCGATTAACAACGGTAGCTTGTCATCGGGTTGCAGAAACAACGTGGCCAGTGCGATGAATCGCAATGAGCCGTCCGACAATTGATGCGGGCCAAACTCGTACTCGCGTCCTTTGTGGGTCCACTTCAAAAGAATCTGGGTCGCGTTCAGCTCGCTGGGTTCCAGGACAAATCCGTCGAAGTCGGGGACCAGTTGACGCACAGTGGCTGTGATCCGGCGAAAGGCCGTTGGATGCTGCTGCCGAAACAGGAACAGCATCGCTGCCAAATTCCCCGCATCGGGATACAGAAACCGATTCGCGTCCACAGAACACGGTTGACGGGCGGCACACGTGTCCGATGTGTCATGGAAATGGAAGAGTCGACAACCTCTCAACAGTTTCAATGCGACATCCGCTGTCTGGGCGACAGCCCGGACTTCTCCATCTTGGATGGCTCCGACCAGATTCGTTTCCGTGTGCCCGGCCCCTAGCTCTATGACATACGGCTTGTGCGACCCCTCTCGCAGAAACTCCACCCGCTCATCCGTGAAAATGAGCGTCCCTCCGGCCGCCGCCGCCCACCGCGCGAAGTAGGTCGTCTCCCCCTGAACCGTGGCAAATGTCAATTCCATCTCGGCGACTGGGGTCTGCCGGACGCCGTAGTGCAGCAGGCTGTCGGCGAATCCACTTTTTCCCACATAGTTCCGCAAACCCGGCGTGTTCGCGAACATGGCGTTGAGCAGCTTGAACAGCGACAGCAGGTTCGATTTCCCCGCTCCGTTGGCCCCGATGACCACCGTCAGCGGCGTCAGATCGATGGTCTGGTCGCGGATCGACTTCCAGCCCGCAATTCGAATTCTCTTGAGCATCTGCATGGTCTGTCCTCACACATCACTGACTTCAATCATCAGTCGTTGGAACACTTCCTCGATCAGGCGGACCTTCCAGGTTTGGTCGGTGCGACGCAGGTTTTCGAGGTGATTGTCGCTGGATGCCATCTGGCGAGGGCCTGGACTCGCCAGTGGCTGGTCGTTTGCTGTCAGCAAGACTGATTTCCCAACTGGCCATCGAGAACGCAGCACACTGGCGCTCCACGGCGACCGCCAGTGGCACCCGGCTCAGCTTGGGAACGCGAGGAAACCGCCCTTGATCCGAACGAACCATACTCCCTGCCGAGAGTCACCCGCCCCAACCTCACACGTCACACAGCGCTACGGCTTCTTTCAGCCCCTCCCAGGCATCCCGCGTCGGGATGAATTCCTGGCCGACGTAGCCCTGGTAACCGACATCGAGCAGGGCCTGCATCACGGCCGGGTAGTAGATTTCCTGCTTGGTATCGAGTTCGCCGCGCCCGGGGTTGCCGGCGGTGTGGATGTGGCCGATGTAGTCCTTGGATTTGTGGATGCGGCGGATCACGTCGCCGTGCATGATCTGCACGTGGTAGATGTCGAACAGCACCTTCAAGTGGCTCGACCCGACCTGTTTGCAGATGTCGATGCACCAGTCGATGTCGTCCCCCTGGTAGCCGGGGTGGCCCTTCATGGGGTGCGAGTCATCGCGGGTGTTGAGCATTTCGAGGCACAGCGTGATGCCCTTCTGCTCGGCGTGGCCGACGACCTTTTTGATCCCCTCGACGCAGTTCTTCTGCCCCTCCTCCTTCGAGCGGCCATTCGCCATTCCGGTGAACGTGATGACATTCTTGACCCCGAACTCGGCACACTGGTCGATCCGCTCGTTGAGGATCTTCAGGCACTGCTCCCACTCGTCCGGATTGTTGAACCCGACCTTGAAGCCGTGGCTGCCAGCGATCGCACAGGTCAGCCCGTGCTTCTTGAGGGTCGGCCAATTCTCCGGCCCGCATAGCTCGATACTCTGGCAGCCGAGCTTCACAGCGACCTGGCAATACTCGTCGAAGACCTTGAAGTGCGGGGCATAGCACCAATTGACCAGCGACTGCTTGATGCGGCCCTTCTTCGCCACGGGGCCGGGGGCATCGGCTGCGAGAATCGGTGAGGAGGCACAGGCCGCGGCCCCGGCCAATGTCGTGGCAGCCAGCGTGGCCAGGTAATCGCGGCGGGTGGGTTGAGCGGGGGTGGGCATGGGCGGGCCTTGACGGAGGGGGAGAGCCGGGACGGATTGAGATTACCGCGCGCCGGGCGAGGGGAACAGCAAGCGGCGGACGTGAGTGTGTGCATTCGCCCAATGACGGTCCCCTTCCAGCCCCGTCTCCCCCACAGTGAAGTCCTCTCCGAAAGCCGTGCCGATTGTGGGGGAGAGGGGGCAGAGAGAGCGAAGTACCGCTAATTGGCGAATGCACCCCACGTGTGTCCGCCTTGCTGTTCGGCGCTGTGATGCTCCCCGACCTCGTTCCGTTGGACAGCGTCGCCCTGGCACGGGGGACTGACGTCCGCCCGCTCGCTGTCGTTCTGCAGGACGGACTGGATCGTCACCGCTTGCGGGCGGCGGCGGCTTCGGGTTCGGCCTTGGGGGCAATCGGCACCGTCTTCTTCGGCAGCCCCATGCGGGCGACCAGTCCCTCGGCGGAGATGCAGTGGACCACGCGCTGGGAGACTTCATCGATCTCCGTCACCAGGGCGTCCACCTTGCCGGAAAAATAGATGTACAGGGTCAGAGCCGGGATCGAGATCGTCAGCCCCGCCACCGTGGCGACGAGGGCCAGCGCGATCCCCGAGGCCAGTTGATCGGTCCGCCCCATCGCTCCGGCGGTGGCGATCTGGCTGAACGAGTCGAGCATCCCCCACACGGTTCCGAGGAGTCCGAGCATCGGGGTGATCGTATGCACGCCGAGCAGGATGCGGAGATTGCGGCGGAGTTCGGTGACCTGCCGCTCGCCACCGTCGATGACAGCCTGCTCGACTTCGACCGCCGATTTGCCCCATTTGCGAACGGCGTGGGCGAAGACCTGGGAGACGGGACTCTGGTTTTCGTGGCAGACTTCCAGTGCCTCGTCCTGCTCCAGTTCGCCATTTTCCAGCAGACGCAGGAACCGCTGCACGAACGGACGGGGGATGACGCGACCGCGACGCAGGACCACCATACGGTCGACGGTGAACCACAGCAGAATGATCGAGGCGATGGCGAAGGGGATGACCCACCCGCCCAGCGAATCGATCATCTGGATGATGTTGGTGGAGATCTTGGTGACCCGCTCGTCCTTCGGCTTGGCGGGAGCTGCGGGGGTCGTCGCGGGGGTGGCCGAGGCGGGAGCGTCGGAGGCTTCGACCGGGACAGGCTCCACCGCGGTGCCCTGGGCCGAGAGGGGGCCGCCCATGCAGAACACCCCTCCCATGAGGCAGACGACGGCCATGATCCATGGCCAGAACGCGGGGCGTGGCGGACGACTCTCCCCGGGGGGGCTCTGAGTCTGAGAGGGTGAGAGTTTCATTCCGTGTCCTGACTGAACGTCTGGCGAGGAGTTCCGTTCCGAGCCTGGATTCTAGCGATGAACGGGCCGGAGCGGTAAGACCTCTCGTGCGGATTCTCCCGAGTGCAGGGGGGCCGCGCTCCGCTGCGCAAAGCCTTCGCGTCGCGGCTAAACGGTGTTGTACTTCATGCGGTGTCGAGTGAGTCGCCCACGTTCTGGCGAAACGTGGCTACGTGCCCGTGGCGGGGAGATGCGTCATGACGACTTTCAGATCCTCGGCGGCGGTCTTGGCCTGGGGAGACTCTGGGAACTCTTTGATGAGCGTGTCGAGCGTCATTTTGGCGTTGCCCCACTGCTTCATCGCCATGTCGCAGGCGGCCATCTGCAACAGTGCCGGGGCTTGGAACTCAGGCAGGGAATAGTTCACGTAGACCTTGTTGTAGGCCGGGATCGCCTTGTCGTACTTGATCTGGGTCAGGTAGGAATCGGCGATGGCCAGTTGGGCCTTGGCGGCCAATACGCTCTTGGCACTGGCGGGCGAGTTGGTGACCCGTTCGAGGTGGACGCGCGCCTCGTCAAAGCGGGCTTCCCGCAGGTCGACCCGGCCCAGGATCTCGTGGGCCTGATCCACGAGGACCGGGTCGGGCTGGCTGGCGATGAATGCCGCCAGCGCGGTCCGCACCGCAGCGTACTCCTTGAGGCCGAGTTGCGATTCCGCCCAGAGCAGTTCCAACTGGGGTCGCCACGCGACGGCGGGCAGCGCGGGATCGCTGCGGAGGGCGGTCAATGTCTGCGCCCCGTTCGGGTAATCCCCGCGCTGCACCTGAGCCTCGCCGAGGCGGAACCGGGCATCGAACGCCACCGGGCTGTTGGCGAATGACTGGACGATGAGATCGGCAATCCGCTGGCTCTCCGCCCAGTTCTCGACGCGGGCTTCGAGGTTCATCCAGCTGAGCAGGGCGTCCTGCTTCGTCTGCGGTGCGGCGGTTGCATCGGCTTCCAGCGACTGATACAGCGTGCGGGCCTCGGGCACCCGACCGGCCTGGTCGTGTCCCTGGGCCACGTAGAGCCGGGCATCGTCGGCATACTCGCTCGTGGGATGCGTTTCATAGAGCTTGGTGAACAACTCATCGGCCCGCGCGGGGTTACCCGCATTGAAATGATTCCCGGCCCATTCATAGAGCAAGGCATCCGCCCGCTCGCGTTCCTGGTCCGCCGGTTGCAGCTTCTCGATTTGATCGTAGGTCAACTGCCAGAGCTTGTCGGCCTCGTCGATCTGTTTGAGCTTGACGTGGATCGCGGCGGCTCGGCGGGCGCACTTGCTGGCTTGCAGGGCGACCTTCTGTTCGATCGCATCGGGGAGTTTTTTCTCCGGGGGGATCGCGAACCGGCGGGCTCCTTGCGAGAGGACCGCTGCGGCTGCGGCAAGCTTGGTCGGGTCGTCCTGGGCAGCCTGCTCCAGGCAGTACCCCCGATTGAAGGTGGCCGTCGACAACACCTCGGCATCGGTCGTCGTCGAACTCAACAGCTTGCGATACGACTCTGCGGCCTGGGCGTGCTGCCCCTGCTCGGCTTGAACGGTGCCGAGATCCGACAGGGCCGACACGTATTGCGGACAACTCTCCCCGAGGGCGACGACCCGTTCGAGGAGCCTCTGCGCGGTGGCCCACTCCTTCTTGGCGATGGCGCGATCGGCATTGGCGTAGGCCGACTGGGCCAGCAGCTTGCCATCGGTGTCGACTTTGGCCAGATCATCCATGGTTTGAAACATCTCGGGCCAGTGCCCCTGGGCCGCACGGACTTCGGCGATCTTCATCAACGTGGGCCGCCGATCGGCGGTGGTGGGGAGGCTCTTGAGAGCTTGCGTCAGCACGCCTTCCGCTTCGCCGACCTTTCCGACATCGAGCAGCGCCTCCCCCAGCATGGGCAGGGCGTCGGTGTAGTCGCCACTGCCCGCTTCGTTCTTTTGGATGGCGTCCGCGAGTGGGGTCAGAGCCTCGATCACTTTGTCCGGGTGGTTGAGCCGTTTCTCCGCGCGGGCCAGTTGGATGCGGGCCTGCCAGTGGGTGCGGGTGGGTGTTTTCGTGGCGATCACCTTCCGAAACAACTGAGCCGCCTTCTGGAAGTCGGCCTGGGCCTTGGTCAGTTCGGCTGCGGGGGTCTCATCCCCTCGCGCCACCAGGGCCCGCCCCAGCAGCAGTTCATTCTGCGGGAGCAGGTCACTCTTGGGGTACTTGGTCGGGAACTCTTCCGCGAGACGGATCGCATCGGCCACGCGCTGGGCCCGCAGAGCGCAATCCGCCCAGTGGTAGGTCGTCTTCTCCGCCAGTTCACCCGGCGGCAGTTTGGCCGCCAGGGCCTCAAAGACCTCGATCGCCCCGACCCATTCCGCGCGGGACTCGCGGCACACCCCCTTCCAGAATGTGGCCGTCAGAGCCAGGGTGGGAGTCGGGATCGCCCGATCGAAGTGGCCCTCAGCTCCGACGTAATCATGGGACTGCCAGCGGGCATACCCCGCGTTGAGCTCGGCGGTCGGGACCAGCGTGTGCTTCGGAAACCGGGTCGTCAGTTCCTCAAAGACCTTCGCCGACGACTCGTGGCGTCCGGCCCGATACTCGGTCTCCGCGATCCCGAACAGGGCCTCTGCCGCGCGGGGATGATTCGCGGCGGAGACCTCTTTATAGAGGGCAGCCGCCTTCTCGCCCTGCTGGAGAGCCTCATACGCGTGGGCCAGGTAGAACTTGGCTTCGATCTGCTCGGCGACTTCCGTTTTGAGTTTCAGCACCACCTCGAAGGCCTGCACCGCTCCGTTGGCATCTTTGATTTGCAGCCGCGTCTCGCCCAGATACTGCCAGCCCCAGACGGCCAGATCATGGTTCGGGTAGGTCTTGACGAACGACTCCAACTCCGTGCTGGCCGCCTTGAAGTCGTTGAGGAAGTAGCTGCTCTCGCCGATGCGGTAGGCGGCCAGCGGGGCGTCCGCGTGCTTGGGGTGGGCGGCCAGGAACTTGCGGAACACGGCGCGGGCGGCGTCGTACTTCTGCGAGTGGGTCAACGACTGTCCGAGGTACAACTGGGCCAGCGGAGCCTTGGCGTGCGTCGGGGCCTTGTCGAGGAACTCCTGGAACCCGGTCGAGGCGAAGTCCCACCGCTTCTGCTCATAGAACTTCAGCGCGGAGTTGTAATCATCCAACGGCTCCGCCTGGGCGAGCGGAGTCCACAGACCGAGTACGGTCGCACAGACCAACAGCAGCCTGGACCAGCGGTTACTCATCATGTTCCATCCGTTCCACCCGCCTCAGCGGGCATCGCCATCCACCGCTTTGGGCCCGTAGCCTGGACCTCCAGGTCCGGGCGAAACGGACGTAGGCGTCCGTTCTACGACGCTTCCGACACAAGTCCCGCCACTGGGCTTGCCCCAGTGGTTCCCGCGCTGTTGCACTACGAAACTCCCTCGGATTTTCGGTAGCGCACAAGCGCGGGAACCATCCCGGCAAGCGGGGTGGCGTTTTGTCGGACACGTCTTCTCTGGAAAACTCTACCCCCCCCGACTTCATTCCATCAAGGGGCAGGGCAGAAAACCGCTCGAATCGGTGCGGAGGGCGCGTGTTTGCGCCACGCAGGGAAACTGGAGGGGCGTTCCCCAGTCACAGAACAGGCGAGCCGGGCGGCGTCAGCCCCCGGACTCTTTCACCCGCCGCCAGAGTCCGGGGGCTGACGC
>JAYWFM010000390.1:0-3475 GCA_043778825.1 Planctomycetota bacterium
CCACCTCAGCCTCTATTCATCGCGGATCATCGAGCAGCTGGATGCGGAGGCCTCGTTCCTGACTCCGACTGCGCAATTCCAGACGGCATTCTCGAAGGAGGCCCAGTGCGTGGACGACCCCACTGGGGAGATCTATCCCGCGATGGACGACATCACTGAGGCGTACTTCCAGGGGTACGAGGCGGCCCTGGCGGTTCTGCGCGAAGCCCCCGATTCCGCTCTCCAGAAGCCGAACCCCACGGGTGGTCGCCTGACGGAACTCTTCCCAACGATCGGCTCGATGCAAGCCTTCTACGTCGGCGGCCACATCATGCTGCACCTGGGCCAGGTCAGTGCCTGGCGGCGGATGCTGGGGTTGGGAGCAGCCTGAAGACTGGACTCCCGCTGGCACGACTTCACGATCAGCTTCGCCCGCTGGGCCGCAACACCAGTGCGGGCGATGGTGCCGGAGTTACACTCCTGGAAGTCAGACTCAATCCCGTCCGAGAAGATGACCCCATTCTCGGGGACTTCGACTCCAACTCGATCGTGGCCTCTTCTTCCAGGACTCCTGCCGATCAATGAGGCCCCGGAATCGCGACTCTCCCTCTTCCTCGTCGACAGTCTGAGGATGTCACTTGATCGACAATCTCTCCGCGCCCCCGTGGTGAATTCCCGCCGACTTTTCTGACTCCCCGCCTAACCGCCTGTCCGCACGCGGTTCCCATTGCCAGCCCACCACTCTTCACATATATGTGTGTGTGTGTGTAGGTGAAACTGGATGTCGTCGCACTGATTCACCGCGTTGCACAGAGTGTGCCAGCGCTCTCAGCGAGCTTTTCCCACCCTACTCCGACTGATCCAAAGCGGTGAGCGTCGAGCGATCTGTCTTGAAGGCCATCGGTAACTCACCTGGACACAGAACGGTTCGCAATGTCGCAAAATCCCAGTCGAGATTCCATGTCTAGTTGGCGACTCGATAGCTGCATCGCGGCATTGGTCGTCTTTCTGGTGGCACTTCCGGTGATTTCGAGGCTGACTGGCCTCCCGGTCGATCCGTTGATCCAGTATTCCGATCATCCGGCACACCTGAATTTCGCAGCAAAGCTGGCGGGCAACTGGCGTGAGTGTTTGCCTCATCCGCTGTATCACGCGGCACTGGTGCTTTGGTCCTCCGGAAGCGCGACGGCGATGCCCGGCATTGCCGCCACTCTCCTGTCCCTGACGGTCGCCCTCAAGTTTTATCTGAGCCTTCGAATCATGGCACCCGTCGGTGACAGCACGCAAAAGCGTTCGCTCCCCGCCGGTCGCGTCGACAATGAGAATCAGGACGAAGGGGGAAACCAGCCAGCCGCCGTGGTGATGCAAAGCCGCCCCAATCCAGAGTTGGAGACTGATTCCGGGAACGCAGGGTGGTGGCCCGCTGTGGGCATGGGAGTTCTCTTGATGCTCGCGATGCCACTTCCGAACTGGTGGAAATCTGGAATTCAGCTGGGACAGCCGTCCCCGAATGTCTGGCATAACCCCACCGCAATTTTCTGCATGCCGATCGTGCTGATGCTGTTTGCGGTCGCGGTCCGGTCGACGAATTCGCTGCGCCGCACCGACAACGCCCTCACCGGGGTGATCTTTCTGTTGTGTACTCTTGCCAAGCCGAATTATCCGCTGGCGTTCGCCCCTTGTTGCGCGGTGATGCTGGCGAGTCAGTTGCAGATTCACAAAGGATTCAACCGGAAGCGTTGGCGTCAGGTTCTGGAGTGTGGAATCGTGATGTTCGCTCCTTTGGTTCTCATGCTGAGCATCCAGTTCAGCATGGCATTTGGAGGTGCCAGTTCCAACTCGGCCGGTATTGAGATCGCCCCGTTCAAAGTCTGGAGCCAGTTCACACCGAATATTACGGCTTCAATCATTCTCGGTCTGGCATTTCCGCTGCTGGTTGCCGGTCTGTATCCAAGGACGCTCCGGTTGGACGCGTATCTCGGTTGGGCTTGGCTTACGCTCGCGTTCGCCCTGGTGCAACTGATTGCGTTCGCGGAAACCGGCCCGCATTCGACGTACGGAAATTTTCTCTGGGGCACGATCTTCTCATCGGCCATCGTGTTCTTGTGTTCCGCGCGCGTACTCCTGGCCGCACCCCGTGATCTCCGTCGAATGTCATGCGAGGTCGTATTGACGATGCATGCCTGCAGTGGATTATGGTGCTTAGTGAGAGCGGTACTTGACCCAAGCCACGTGGGCAGCTTTTGAAGGCAAGCCTGGGAGTGCGAAACACAGAGGACGCTGAGCAGCCTACAGGCCGCAACCCACAGGGACAGCCGTCAGCGATCAGCCAGCAGGCCACTCATCGTCGAGACGGCCTCTGCACCGTGAAGGGGTAAAACATCACAGCCCAGGGTCGCGACGCAGGAGCGCCCCCTGGGTCAACACTGAAAGGGTTCCACGTTGCCGGGCCAAGACGCTGACAAGGCCGGTGCGGGATCTCCAACGTGACCCGAACCATGCCACCTTGCCAGTTCCCCATGATCTTGTAATCCATGATCTTGTGAATCTCTTCCCGCCTCTCCGAATCACCCAGAGGGGACAGGAGTGGGATTCAAAAATCATGGGGGAGGAGCGTCGCCAGTGGAGTGGCACCGCCTGGGCCGGAGCCCTGGACTCGAGGGCGGGTGGACAACCACTTCAGGGTTGGATTCCCGGGGGCCGCGTTTCTCAGGGTGCGCTCCTGCGTCGTGACCCTGGGCTGTGACACGTCCGGGTGGTCATTCCCCAGACTCGGGAGCATTCCCCGTCCACAGCACCTCGCGCACCGTGTATTGTGGCTTGCGGTTCACATTCAAATGCAGGCGACCGATGTACTCGCCGATGATCCCAATCGCCAGGAGTTGCAGCCCTCCGAGTGTCATCACCGCAACGATGATCGACGAATAGCCAGGCACGGAGATGTTGTGGGCCAGAGATCGAAACAGAAAAAACACTCCGGTCAGCAAGCCCACGCAGGATGCCATCAAGCCGATGGCCGACGCCACCTGCAACGGGAGCAATGAAAAGTTGGTGAACAGGTTGAGTGCCAACTGCACGAGTTTCGCGATCGAATACCCGGAGCGACCTCGCTCGCGGGGGCGGTGCGAGACGGTCACTTCACCCACGCGCTGGGTATTCCACGCCAGCAGTCCATCAATGAACGTGAAATTGAGATTGTACGCCAGAATCGCCTGAACGAGCTCGCGACGAATGACTCGAAAGGATGTCACCGTGGCATGGGTATTGAACACCATGCGATAGAATATATTGATGACGTGAGAACCCATGTTCCTCATCACCGCGTGCTTCTTCTGGTCCGGGGCACCATACACGAGGTCGTACCCTCCCTGCCGCATGGCGTCCAATAGGCGGGGAATCTCTTCCGGCGGATTCTGCAGATCGTCATCGATCGTGACGATGACATCGCCTCGCGCGTGGCGAAAGCCGCACATCAGGGCGTTATGTTGCCCGAAAT
>JAYWFM010000391.1:0-19945 GCA_043778825.1 Planctomycetota bacterium
CTAATGGATCACTATGGAATATACATTCGCGAGCATTATGGGATCGACGTGGAATGGGACTACTGCTACGAAGGGAGCGAGTTCAACGTGTACAAGCCCGTCCGGGAGGCTCCGGGGGGGAACCTGATCCGCAACCTCAGCCAGTTCATCGCTGAACTGCGTGACAGGGTGGCTGCCATCCCGAGCGCGTCGAATCGTCCCACGAACACGACATCGTCTCGATGGCAGAAGACACAGCGTGGCACACGGTGAATCAGCAGGGAAAAAATGTGTCATGAACCTCACTCGTCGTTGGTGGTTGAAGTTGGCCTCGTTGTTGTTCGGGACCGCGCGGTGGCAAGCCGTGTCGGCAGGGGAGGTGACTGCGAAGCCAATGCCGGTGGGGGTTCCGTTCGGGACCGAGTTCCCGAACCTCGACTCGCTGACGACCGGCGAGTGGTGGAAACGCCCCCCACCGAAGGGGCCGAACCCTCCACCGCCGATGGATGTGCCCCGCAGCGAGGTCGTGGCGTTTGCCCTCTACACCCACGAGCGCGGGGTGTTGAAGCTGACCGCTCAGCTGTACCCGCTGAAGCCGGATGAGGACCGGTCGGTGCGGTTGGAATTCCAACGCAACGGCGAGTGGGTTGAGGTGGCGCGCGTCGAGGTGACGCTGCCGGGTTGGAGTGCCCACTTCCGCGTGACCGAGTGGGATGCCACGCAGTCGGTGCCGTATCGCGTTCGGCACGGGGCAGAGGCATTGTTCGAGGGACTCATCCGCCGCGACCCGGTCGACAAGGACCAGATCGTCATCGCCAACATGTCGTGCAACTCCAGCCGCACGACCGGCCTGCGTCCGGAGATTATCGAGAACCTTAAGCGGCAAGACCCCGACCTGCTGTTCTTCGCCGGGGATCAGACCTACCGCCACACGGAACACACAGCCGGGTGGATCGAGTTCGGCCTCCAGTTTCGCGAGGTGATTAAAGACCGCCCGACGATCACGATCCCGGATGACCACGATGTCGGTCATCCGAACCTGTGGGGGGAGAACGGCAAGCGGTCGCTCGATCGGATGGGGATGGCCGATGGCGGGTACTTCTTCCCGGTTGAGTACGTCAACATGGTGCAGCGGCAACAGACGTGGCACCTGCCCGACCCGGTCGACCCGGCTCCGGTGGAGCGCGGGATCACGGTCTACTTCACGCGGATGCGCGTCGGCGGGATCGACTTCGCGATCCTGGAAGACCGCAAGTTCAAGTCGGGGCCGCAGGGGAAGATTCCCAAGATGGGGCCGCGCCCCGACCATATCAATGACCCGAGTTACGACCCCCAGACGATCGACCTGCCGGGGCTGGAGTTGCTCGGGGAACGCCAACTCAAGTTCCTGCGCGAGTGGGGTCAGGACTGGACCGGGGCGGAGATGAAAGCGGTCCTGTCGCAGACTGCTTTCTGCGGAGCGGTCCACATGCACGGAGGTGTCAACGACAGGCTGCTGGCGGACCTCGACTGCAACGGCTGGCCGCAGACCGGGCGGAATAAGGCCCTCGTCGAGATTCGCAAGGCACGGGCGGTGCATCTGTGTGGGGACCAACACTTGGCGGTCGTCGTCAAGCATGGCATCGACGAGTTCGGCGATGGCCCATACGGGTTTACCAGCCCGGCCCTGGTCAACACGATCTATGGCCGCTGGTGGCATCCGCTCGATGAGAAAGCAGGACTGAATCCAGTCGCAGGGAGTCCCCTGCCCTGGACCGGCGATTTCCAGGACGGCCTCGGCAATCGGATCTCGATGCTGGCCTATGCGAACCCGCCGAAGATCGAGAACGAGCAGCAACGTGCTGACGGGTACGGCATCGTGCGGTTCCAGCGGAAGACCCGGCAGATCACCTTCGAATGTTGGCCGAGGTTTGCCGACTCGCAAGACGGAGACAAGGCCCAGTTCCCCGGCTGGCCAATCACCGTATCCTCTGCCGACTATGATGGGCGAAAGCCGGTGGCATGGCTGCCGGAACTGCACTTCGAGGGCGGGGAATCGCCAGTGGTGCAGGTCATCGCCGAAGCCACGGGCGAGATCCTGTACACCGTGCGCGTGCAAGGAGTGAAGTTCCAACCTCCGGTGTTTGAGATGGGGAAATACACGATCAAGGTCGGTCGCGACCGACCCGATGGACCGGCGACCACTTCACTCGATGCGGGGGATCTAGCTGCAGTCGGATCACGAGTGATCCAACTGTGAGCATGTCTGACCAGTCCCACGGTCAGATATGACTGCCTACACGCCAGATTGGTGGATGAACCCTCTTCAACTGAGGTGCAACAATGATTCGGATCGGCTTCGACAAATCGACTTGGGTTCACGGGAAGTTCTTTCAACTCGATTGGGACTTCGAATTCCGCATTGAGGAGATCATCGCGGAGTTACGAGCAAATGCCGTGCCTCACTTTGTCGCTACCCCACCAGCTGGCAAGTGCATCCTCATGCTTGACGACATCGGAAGCCGCACCGAGCAACGATGTGAGTGTCCTGACAACCCAACGCATGTGACGACATGGCATGGTCGTGGCCGTTATGGCGTCTACCGTTCGGGGAACATCTCCCCGATTGTACCGATGATGGGTGTGGGTGGTGGATGGATTATGTCGAAGTCGTTGTTCCAAAGGATATCTGCCGAGGGGTTCCGGGGACTTGTTGTCGATGAGCTGCGAGATATTCAAACTGAGGCTCTTTGGGATGAACATCAAGGTCAAGACTTGTCTTTATTCAATGTGGACTACGAATCCAGACTTTTCACATTGAGGAGGACGGCTGAAGACGGCGAACTTGGTGAATGTCCCAAGTGTGGATCTCCCGTGATCTGCAATGGATGTGGGAAAGTGGATTCTGAATGTAGCGTGTGTGGTCGCCTTCTTGTGGCATTCAGCGACGATCAAAAAGAGTCTGGTCTCTACGAATATTGGTACGATACGGAGAACGTGCTCGGGATTTCTGGAGCGCATTGGGGGGGCGAAGACTTTGTAGGAACGATGGTCTCACGGAGGGTTCTGTCATTCTTTGAAGCGAATAATGTCTTCCCCTATATCGCAAGCTCAGTTCCAATCGACACATCTGGCATGAACACTCGGCAACTGCAAGAACTCGCGGCTATCTGAAAGAACGGCAGAGGAAAGTGGAACGGTCTCTTTGTTTGGCATCCCCGTTCCGTTCCCTCCGGGGGCGAATGAACCAAAATGTCTGGCAGGCACCAATGCCGCACAGTGCGTCTGGCACTCGGCGAAGGAAGCGGAAGCAGACTCAGGAGGAACTGGGGCGGGGATTTGATTAGAATTCGACTTGCCACATTCCCACAGGGACAGACACCATGAGTCTCCATGAAATCCTGATCGAAGGGACGGTTCAGCCCGACGGCACGCTGCAATTCGACTCGCCACCCAGCCTGCCGCCGGGTCGGGTGCGGATGGTGGTCCACACCGAGGACTGGTGGAGTTACCTACAGCGCTGCCGCCAGGAACTGGAGCTTGCGGGTTCAAACTTTCGGTCTGGCGGCGAGATCGAGTTCGAGATCGAGCAAATCCGGGGAGAGACCGATCGGGTGGACGGTGTCCGCTGGGAACAGGAATGGCAGCAGCACCATCCGGAGAACCCGTCGTGCTGATTGATTGCGACAGCGTGATCCTGATTCATTTTCTCGATGCCAATGACGCCAGTCATGTTCGTGCGGCCCAACGACTGGCCGCTCTGCGATCCGCCGGTGACGAGATGGCGGTCAGTGATCTGACTCGATTGGGATGTCGAGTCAAGCCGATTCAACTGGCTGACGGCCAACGTCTGGCGATCTTTGACGGCTTCTTCGCTCTCTCCGATGTCCGTCGTGATCCCCTGACGACAGCGGTGTTCGACCGAGCCACCGGACTGCGTGCCCAATTCGCCTTCAAAACGGCGGATGCCTTGCATTTGGCCGCTGCCATTGAAGCAGGCTGCGGCTTGTTTCTGACTGCCGACACCAAGTTGGCTCGCTGCACGGCCATTCACGTCGAGGTGTTGTCATGAACTCACTCCTCATCTTCCGCATCGCCTGGCGGGCCCTGGCCAAGAACAAGATGCGGGCGGGCCTGACCGTCCTGGGTGTCGTCATTGGCATCGCCGCGGTCACGACGATGGTCTCGCTCGGCCAGAGCGCGGGGGCCTTGGTGCAGAGCCAGTTCGAGGGGTTGGGCACCAATGTCATCCTCGTGTTCCCGGAGACGCACCGGCGGCAGGGGGTGTCGAGCAACTCGGTGAAGCTCAATGCCCGCGACGCGGTGGCAATGGCCAATGAATGCCCGTCGATCCTGGCGGCCTCGCCGATCGTCGGTGCAGCGGGTCAGGTCATCTACGGCAGCGCGAACACCACTCCCAACGACATGCTGGGCGTGGGCGAGGACTATCTCATCGTCCGCAATTGGGGCGTCCGCAGTGGGGAGTTCTTCACCGATCGCGATGTGTCGAGTGCGAACAAGGTGTGCGTCATCGGACACACGCTGGTGGCCAAATTGTTCCAGACGGAAGACCCGATTGGCAGCTCGATCCGCGTGAAGAACATCCCGTTTCGCGTGGTCGGCGTGCTCGACAAGAAGGGAGCGAACATGGTGGGACAGGACCAGGACAACATCATCCTGATGCCGTACACCACGGTACGCAAGCGGCTCCAGGGATCGGAGTTCGACAACGTCCACGCCATCATGGCCTCCGCCCGCACGACGCTGTTGATGGCCCAGGCTCAGGCCGAAACCGATCAACTCCTGCTGGAGCGGCACCGGATTCAGGCCGGTGAGCCGCGCGACTTTAAGGTCGCGAACACGACCGAGATCGCGAACGTCCTGGGGATGATTACCGGCACGCTGACGCTGATGCTGTCGAGCATCGCGGGGATTTCGCTGGTCGTCGGCGGAGTCGGGATCATGAACATCATGCTGGTCTCCGTCACCGAACGCACACGCGAGATCGGCATCCGCATGGCGGTGGGGGCCACGCCGCGAGACATCCTCAAGCAGTTCCTGGTCGAGGCGGTGATGCTGTCGTGCGTCGGCGGGATGATCGGGTTCGCCCTCGGTGTGGCCGCCTCAATCGGGATGGTGACGCTCATCAATGCGTTCACCTCGGGCACCAAGTGGACGCACCAGGTCTCCCTCACCGCAGCGGTCGTGGCCTTCCTGTTCGCAGCTGCGGTCGGGGTGTTCTTCGGGTTTTATCCGGCGCGGCGGGCGAGTCAGTTGGACCCGATTGATGCGCTGCGGTATGAGTGAGGTACGGGCGATGGGCCTCAAGTCGAGTTGGAGTCCAGCCTTTAGGCTGCGTCTGGGTGAAGAACGGGCGTAGCCAGAAGCAGCCTAAAGGCTGGACTCCAACACTCACCTCCCCAGTGAGATCAACCACTTCAGCAGTGTCTTCGTCCACGGCGTGAGCCGGGTCTTGTTGTACTGATCGCCGATTTTGCGGAGGGCGTCGGCTTGGGTGGGGTAGGGATGGATCGTGGCGGCGAGGCCCTTCAGGCCGATGCCGTTTCGCATCGCGAGGGTGACTTCGGAGATCATCTCGCCCGCGTGTGGGGCGACGATGGTGGCTCCGACGATGCGGTCGGTGCCGCGTTGGATGTGGACTTTCACGAAGCCTTCGGTCTCGCTGTCGAGGATCGCGCGATCGACGGTGTCGAGCGGTTGCGTGAAGGTGTCGATGGCGATCCCCTCGCGCTCGGCGTCCGAGGGGAGCAGGCCGACGTGGGCCACTTCGGGCGAGGTGTAGGTACACCACGGGATGATGAGGCGGCTGGCCTTCGCCCGGCCCCAGAAGAGGGCGTTCTGGATCACGATCCGCGCCATGAAGTCAGCTGCGTGCGTGAACTTGAATCGCGAGCAGATGTCCCCGGCGGCGTAGATGCGGGGGTGAGTCGTGCGCAGGCGGTCGTCGACGGTGACGCCGTGTTTGTCATAGGCCACGCCCGCCGCTTCAAGGTCGAGTCCCTCGACGTTGGGGGCGCGGCCGGTGGCGACGAGGACGGCATCGAACGGGTCGTGCCGCTCCTCGGTGCCGCTGCGCGAGACGATCGTGGTCTCCGAGCCGGAGCGGGTGACGGACTCCACGCGGGTGTTGAGCCGCACGTCGAGCCCCTCACGGCGAAACACGGGGAGGAGGAGTGCGGACGCCTCGGGGTCATCCTTGCCGAGAAGGCGGCCCGAGGGTTCGTACTGCGTGACTCGCGCCCCCAGGCGGGCGAAGCACTGGGCCATCTCGCACCCGATCGGGCCGCCGCCGATCACGGCGAATCGCTTGGGGCATGCGGTGAGGCTGAAGAGCGTTTCGTTGGTCAGCGCCCCGGCGTCGGCGAGGCCAGGTATCGGCGGCACGAAGGCCCTGGCACCGGTGCAGATCGCGGCCTTCTTGAAGTGCAGCTTCTGGTCCGCGACCTGGACTGCGGCCCCGCCGTCGACGAACCGGGCCTGACCAAAATAAACATCGACGCCCAGCGAGCGGAACCGCTCGGCGGAGTCATGAACACTGATCCCGACCCGCAGACGGCGCATACGCTGCATCACCTGGGCGAAGTCGACTGACACCTCGTGGCCCGTGGACCCGTAGCCTGGACCCCCAGGTCCGGGCGGAACGGACGTGGGCGTCCGTTCTACCACCGAAACTCCGAACTCCCCGGCCCCTCTCACCGTCGCTGCCACGCGAGACGCCCGAATGATCGCCTTCGACGGCACGCACCCATAGTTCAGACAATCGCCCCCCATCAGATGCCGCTCCACCAGCGCCACCTTCGCCCCCAGTCCCGCCGCCCCCGCAGCTGTGACGAGCCCGGCAGTGCCCGCTCCGATGACGACGAGGTCGTACTTCCCGCGAGGGACTGGTTTGACCCAGTCGGCGGGGTGGACGCGATCGGTGAGTGCGCGGTTGAACGGGTCGTCGGGGGGGAGTCGAGACATGAGACTTCACGGTTCAATTCGCGAATCATAGAAAGCCCACGGGTTGCAACCCGTGGGCTTTGAGGATCACTACCACACATCAGCAGCGGCCACGCGGCGGGCCGCCGTCAGTTCCTCCGTCGGGTTGCACTCCAGGCCCACGAAGTCCCGATACCCGAGGTCGAACGCTTCCTTCAGCACGCGGTTGTAGTGCAGCTCGCCGGTGCCGGGTTCGTGGCGGCCGGGGTGGTCGGCGAGTTGCAGGTAGCCGATGGTCTTGGTCTCCATCCCCTCGCGGAGGTGGCCGCACAGGTCGCCTTCGGTGATGTGCATGTGGTACAGATCCCAGTTGATCTTCACGTGGGTCGAGTCGACCTCCTGGCAGATCTTGATCGCCGGGGCGCTGCCGTACAGGCAGTGCCCCTGGTGGTCGACGCGGATGTTCATCGGCTCCAGGATCAAGGTGAGATCGTTGTCCTCCGCGATCGGCTTGACCCGCTTGAGGGCGGTGATGACGTGCTTGTGCATCTCCGCCTGCGTCATGCCCGGCACATCGTTGCCCGCCACGACGCAGGCTTTCTTGCACTTCAGAATCTTGGCGGCTTTGACTGCCTCGCGCACCGCCAACTCGACCGCGTCGTGGTTCTTCGACTCGTTCATCCCCGGTGTGAAACCCCAGGCGGTGAACTGGGCGATCTCGATGCCGAGTTCCTGGCACAGAGCCGCGACCGCCGGGATGTCCTTCCCGGCCAAAGGCCAGAACTCGATCGACGGGAACCCCAGCTTGGCTGTCTCCCGAATCCGGTCCATGAACGGCAGCTTCTTCCACCACATCTCGCAGTTGACCGCGAACTTCGTATGCGGCGTCTTGCCAATCGTCTTCAGCTCGTCCGCTTCCGCAGCGGAGAGATGCACCGCCGAGGAGAGCCCCGAGACAGCTGCGATGCCCGCCGCGAGGGCGGTGGAGGAGGCGAGGAAACCGCGACGATTGAGAGACGGCATGGGGGGACTCCGATCAGGGGGAGGTGACGGGAGCCAGAATACGACATGGGGCGGGGAATGGCGAGCGGAGGCACGCTCCGCTTCGAAGTCTTCGCGTCGCAGCTAAACGGGCGTGACGTACCGCCGAGATCAATACTTGCACTTTCTTTGCAAATCCTTGTGTGATCTGTCTCCGCTCCGGACACTTCCGGGTGGAGGAGTGATCTGCTTGGACCTGACCGCTTTCATCAACGCCTATCGGGGGCCGCTCATCGGGCTGATTGCCTCGTGGGGGGCTCCGTGGGCCGATGCAGCCGACATTGCCCAGGACAGCTTCTCTGAAGCCTGGCTCAACCGCGAGGCATGCCTCGGAGATTGGAACGACCCGGAGTTTCTCGGACGCTGGCTGTGTGGGGTGGCGCTCAATCAATACCGGAACTGGGCGCGAAGCAAACGACGGCGGCAGGCCCGGTCCGTGCCCCTCGCTCCGGCCATTCTGGAGCAGTCCGCCATCGCAATCGCCCCCGCTCCCACCGAGCATCTGGAAGCATTACGTCAAGCGATCCAGCGGCTGCCCACCGCACAGCGCGAGGTGGTGCTGATGCACTACCTCGAAGAGACGAGCGTGATCGCGGTGGCGGCGTTGCTGTCAGTGACTCCCAAGACCGTGGAGGGCCGCCTGTACCAAGCCCGCCTGACCTTACGGCGTCTGCTGGGTGATGGCCTCTCAACCTCCCAGATCGTGAGGATGCTGCTATGCCTGTGAACATGATCTCCGAAGAGGAGCTACGGGCTGCGCTGCTGACCTGTCGGGTCGATCCCTTGGCGTTTGAAGCCGGAGTCCGCGATCGCATTGCCGCTGGCCCTCTTGAGCGAGTCAGCGACCCCTTCGCAGGCTTCTCGCCACTCATGCGAAGTGCCGCCGCATTCCTGCCGCTGTCGGTCCTCGTCGGCTGCCAAGGGGCTCCCACGGTGGCCAAACTGGCTCCGGCGACGGGCTGGTCCAAGCTGCTCGGCTATCTCGCCTTTCCGGCGATCAGCCTGTTCGTACTGCTCGGGGCTGCGGTGTTCAGTGTGGCGAAGATTCAGAAGCTGCGAAATCACAGTGTCGGGGGACACGACAACCCGGAATCACAGCTCGAAGAGATGCGTCACTGGTGGGGCGACCACAAGTGGGGCGTCGGGGTGATGTTTGGCGTCTCCCTCACTCTGGCGTTTGTCGGGGCGAGTTGGCTGCTGTTTCTGTTCTACATTATCTCCTTCGGGTTCTTGCTCTACGTCTTGACGACTTTGGCCAAGCTTGGGCTGGGTAATCGGTCGGTCGTGGGCCGGTCGTGCATGATGGGACTGATGTTTCTCGGGCAGGCTGCTCAGTTCGCCGGAATTGGGAATGGGGACATTCACTTCCTCGATCAGTCACTGGTGATGGCAGTGTTTTTCGGGGGAGTGATGGTATTGCTCCCATTGGTGATGTTCAGCACGTCACCAGCAGAATTTCAAATCAGTCAGAGATGTCAATGGCTTCTGGGAGTCCTGATGACGCTCATCCTGGCCCCGCTGATGGGGTGGATCATGCGACCGGTCCTGTGGCCAGCCACACCGGCTCGCATCAAACACTATGTCGAGTCATTCGACCACGCCCGCTTCTCGTCAGCCAGTTGGAGCCACTGGGAAATCCCCGCACGCTGGGCGGTGCAATCGAACCTGAATCCAGATCTCTCGAAACCACGGCGACTGCTGGCAACCGAGATTTCTGGCGAGCAGAACCCGTACATCCTGAATTGCGCGGCGCGAGTCGGGCTGCTGTCGGCGGACCAGATCCCCCTGCTGAAACAGTATCCAAACTACCGAGGCGTTCTGGCGAATGATCCCCCGGGAGACTTGAAGCCGTTCCCGTTTTATGGCTTCACCGGTGACGACTGGGTGATCCGCGCTGCGGTGCTGCGCCATGACCTGACGCCTCGCGAGCGGAACGTTCTGGAGCAGCGACTGCATGCGACATTAGAGGTGGCTTTGTCCGAGCCGGAGTTCGTCAGTCTGGAGAACGCTCTGCATGCCACCCTGCTCCTGGAGGTGATCGATCGTCCTGTCCAACCCGATCAGTACCGCGCCAGGGTCCACGCCCTGCTGCGGGAAATGCACACGACACAATCCGGTATTTTTCAACCCATCACGGGCGGATTCAAAACGTATTTGAGTTGGCCAGAAGGGCGATGGCTGAAACAACCGGGATCACTTCCATCGACAGCACACGCGATCGAGCTCATGGAAATCTACGGTATCCCCGACGACCTCGATCTCCACTGGGTCCGCTCGTTCCTGCGACCAACGAGTTATAGGGCGCTTTCAAACGACCAGTGGATGGCGGCTGCCACCCTTCAGCGTCTGAATCACCTGTCGGGGGTGAAGCAGCCGACGTGGCTGGAATACCTGTACTACGAACGAACGCTGCTCGCGGCGGCAGTTCTGGTGGGGTTGTGTCTGTATGCGACGCTGGTGTCGCCGAATCCCAAAGCAGCGGTTTCGGAAGTGAAACCGCTCGCGAACTGATGAGGATTGCATCGTCGAGTACGCACAACGCTCCGCTTCGAAGACTTCGCGTCGCGGCTAAACGCGAGAGCGTCACCGTTGTTTAGCCGCGACGCGGAGACTTCGTAGCGGAGCGATTCGGGAATCAAACGCGTCCGACCACGAGACAGGCGTTATGCCCGCCGAAGCCGAAGCTGTTTTTGAGGATACGGTCGATCTTCATCGGGCGGGCCTGGTTGGGAATATAGTCCAGGTCGCAGTCGGGATCGGGGGTTTCGAGGTTAATGGTCGGCGGGGCGACTTGGGTTTGCAGGGCCATCACGCACAGGGCGATTTCCACGCCGCCGGAGGCTCCGAGCAAATGTCCGAGTTGGCTCTTGGTGCTGGAGACGGCGAGTGTCTTGGCGCGGTCGCCGAAGACCATTTTGAGGGCCAGTGTTTCGGCCTTGTCACCCAGTGGGGTACTCGTGCCGTGAGCGTTGACGTAATCGATCTGGGAGGCGTTGACCTTGGCATCGCGGAGGGCTTGCTGCATCGCGTAGCGGGCCCCGCTGCCGTCCGGGCAGGGGGCGGTCATGTGCGTGCCGTCAGCAGACATGCCATAGCCGAGGATCTCGGCCAGGATGTTCGCGCCGCGGGCTTTGGCGTGTTCGTATTCTTCCAGGACGATGATGCCAGCGCCCTCGGACATCACGAATCCATCGCGGTCGCGGTCGAAGGGCCGGCTGGCGGTTTGCGGGCTGTCGGAGCGGGTCGAGAGGGCGTGCATCCGGCTGAATCCGGAGAGTCCCATCGGGGTGACCGCGGCCTCGCTGCCGCCCGTGACCATGATGTCGGCCATGTCGTTCTGGATCAGCTTGTAGGCATCACCAATGGCGTTCGTCGCGGAGGCACACGCGGTACAGACCGCGCTGTTGGGACCGCGCAGCCCCCACAACACGGAGACGTTCCCGCTCCCCGCATTGACCAGCAGCTTGGGAATCATGAACGGCGAGACGCGGGCTGGACCCTTTTCGTACAGGGCCTGGTGCTGGACCTCGATCTCATTGAGTCCGCCAATCCCGCTGCCGACGAGAACGCCATGGCGGTAGGGGTCTTCGGTACTGAAATCGAAGCCGCACTGACGGATCGCCTTGTCCGCTGCCACGACGGCAAACTGGACAAAGCGGTCCATCCGCTTGAGATCCTTCTCCAGCTTGGGCAGGTGCTCGACCGGATTGAAGTACGTGACCTCGCCACCGAAGTTCACCTTCCAGTGTGCGCAATCGAACCGGCGGACCGGTCCGATCCCGCTCTTGCCAGCGCAGACGTTATCCCAGAACTCGGGGATCTCCGATCCCAGAGCGGTGACAACGCCCAATCCAGTGACGACGACGCGACGAGCCATCCGTTGTTACTTCCGTTCCTCAATGTAGTCCACGGCGTTCTTCACCGTGCGCAGCTTCTCATAGTCTTCGTCGGGAATGCTGACCCCGAACTTGTCCTCGAAGGCCATCCCGAGTTCGACGATGTCGAGGGAGTCGGCCTTCAAGTCGTCGATGAAGTTGCTGTCAATCTTCACTTCATCGATCGAAACACTCAGCTTCTCGCTGACAATCTTCTTGACATCATCTTCCAGCGACACGCCCTGCTCCTTCCGGACTAATCCGGGTCATCCACTGATCTTCAACGGGTTCCCGAAGCACGCTGCCCGAGGGCTGGTGCGGAACTGGAACCTCGCTTGGTCCTCCCCGAGAAGAATCGACACAATCGCCAATTCCGGGAGGACCGGAAAGATAGAGAGTGAGGGAGAACGTGTAAACGGCAAGAGCAGAGGGATTTCGGACCATTTTCCGGGTCGAGGGATCGAGCGGCCATTTCTGCCGCAGGCACAGCGTGTGGCAATCCGGAATCCACTGTTGTGTTTTCACCACAGCCGAGGGAATGAATTCGCTGTAACCCGTTTGTGAACCAAGAGATCAACATGCCGCTATCCACGGGCATGATGTTTGCACTCCATCACCCTGGCTGGACGCTGGACGACTGTCTGGACCGAAAGCCGCCACACCCTCATGCCTCAAACGCCCTCCCCTTCGAAGCCACCTCAAACCGCAGCGGACCTGTTGGAGGGATTGCTGCGCTCGAATCTGCTTGCGGGATCGCTGTTCGGGCAGGTGTTGGAGCAGTCCCGCTCCTTCCTGGAACATCGGGCGGACGAGTACGCTGCCGCACTGGTCCTGAAGAGGGTTCTGACACAGTGGCAAGCGACCGAACTGCTCGCCGGACGAATTGGCCTGTACGCCGGAACGTTTCGGCTGTTCGAGAGGCTCACCACAACGGAGACTGCCGTCGTGTTTGTGGCGGAGCAGTCGGGGCCGCAGCGGTTGGTCCTCTTGGAAGTGACGCGAGTCGAACGGACATCTGCGTCTGCTCCGCCGGGACCAGAGGGGCCGAGCCACATCGTCTTGGCAGCCGCCGCGGAGGCCAACTCATTTCCAGACACGGCCCGACACCCACATATTGCCCGCAGTCTCGAGGTGCAGCACGCGCCTCAACTGCTGTTGGTGGCGTATGAGTTCATGGAGGCCAAGCCGCTGGTTGAACTCCTGACGTTGCATCCTCTCGAACGAACACACGTCGCGGAGTTGGTTCGGCAATTTTCAACTGCCCTGGTCGTTCTCCGTGATGAGGCCCTCGCTTGGATCGGCCCCGAGGCCGCGTGGGTGGACCAACGAGGGGAGCTTCAGCTGCTGGCGGGGCCGCAACCCTGTGCGAGCGTGAGTCAGCCACTGCCCGGTCAACAGTGGATTGAAGGGTTGCCGTCCTCGGGAGGGCGAGGCTCCTGCCGAGCCGCTGACGCCAGTTCGCGCGTCCGCTGGCTCGCGGCTCCGCAGGAGCTTCGCCCTCCCAGCGGGCAGGCCACAACCCAAAAAGCTTGCCTGGACAGGGCACTCGGTCAGTCGTCAACGAGTCGCGTGGCACTCCAGGTGGGGGCCATCCAGCGGTTCGCAGCGGCGCTGGGAGGGCTGCCGGAGATTGCGGATTGCCGGTCGGTGAATGAGGTGCTGCAGCGTCTGGTCGGGATCGCGAAACCGTGGTCGGAGCCGTATGCGAGGGAATCGCTGCGGTGCCAGCGTGTGTGCATGAACCGCCTCTTGAGACGGGGGCCAGCGTTGCGTTCCATGGAGGCTTTCGGTCCCGAGTTGCAGGTGGCGTTCGCGGGGATTGGCCCAGAGCCTGGCCCAGAGGCGGTGACTTCGGAGAGTCCGATCAGCTGCCCCGCTTTGACGACGGTGATCGAGGGCCACAGTCTGCCTACGACTGCGACAGATCCGGCCCCGAACCAACCGAAAGTCGGCTCCGGGCGTCGGGCCTTGGCGTTCACGGCCCTGCTCTGGCTCATGGCCGCAGGCATCGTCGCCATGCCGTGGTTCGAGCAGCGGGGTGTCCGACGTGCGGAAGCCACCACAGACCCCGTCGAACTTCCCGAGACTCAGCCGCCCCTCACTCCGGGACAATCGCCTTTTTCAATGTAGCGTGGGCTTTAGCCCACGCGATCAACGGATATCCATCAGTTCGCGTGGGCTAAAGCCCACGCGACTCATTCCATATTCAATGAGGCGATCACCCCGCCCCTCACTCCGGCACCGTCACGAACAAGTCATTTCCCACTTCCTCAATGACGAAGCACGCCTGCTGAATCCGGCTGTTGAGGCAATGCTGCCCGGTCGGGAGCTGATACTGCCACCCATGCCACGGGCAGGTGACGACGTTGCCGGTGATCTTCCCCTGCGCGAGCGGCCCGCCCGCGTGACTGCAAATCCCGTCGATGGCGTGCCAGCCGTCCGAGGTGCGGAACACCGCCACAATGCGGGTGCCGACGACGAACTCGCGCCCCTCCCCCAAAGGGATGTCAGCGGGGTCGGCGATGCGGGTGCGAATCGGCATGGGGTAAGTTGCCACGTGTGATGCGAGGTTGGGACAGCTCCCTGCATCGTACGCGGGGTCAGGATTTTCTCAACCGGGAACCCCGATCGATCAAGTTTCGCATCGTCGGCGAAGCCGCTCCACGTTTCGCATTCCGCCACCGAGTCAGCGCTCCCCTCTCCATGATTTTGTAAATCACTTCCTCTTCTCTGAATGCGAGTCCTCAGCCAACTTTGGAATCACAAAATCATGAAGAACAAAATCATGGGGAGTCTTCTCTGATTCCGACGCGGCATCCGTGGGACAGTGTCTCTGTTCCGCTGGGGCCGAGCGGTCCCGAAAGCTCCCCGTGGGACAGGCTTCCAGCCTGTCATCTTCAGCCAAAAGACAGGCTGGAAGCCTATCCCACGGGTCAGACAAGTCTGACCGTCTGCATCAAGCCGCACCGACCAGGGCGGCCAGCTGATCGCGAGTGACGGTGACGGTGAATTCGCCGGAGACGGGGTCTGGGGCTTCGTGGGTCAGGAGTTCGCCGCGGACGATGCGGGTGGAGCGGGGGGCCTCGATGCCGATTTTGACGCTGGAGGCTCCGGCATGGACGATCCGGATCACGATGTCGTCGCCAATCAGGATGGTCTGGGTCTCTTTGCGGGTCAGGACGAGCATGATCGAAGTCTTTTCGTTCGAATGAGTGCGGCGAGGATTCGCCGGGGGTTTGGTCTGGTCAGGTGGCCGTCGGGCCATGGTCTTTCCAGAATGCACGAGTCGTGCCGAACACGCACGGATCGACTTTGCGGACTATTTATGTCGATTTGTATCGCATTATCTCACAAGGAGTTGCGATGGATTTTTTGATGCGCGGTGGAAGCCGGTTTCTGGTGTTCTCGGTGATCGGGACTTGGCGTTCCTACCGGAATTGGCCCCTGAACCTGGAAATCCTGACATCCTGGTGAGACTTCCGAAGTCTCGGAAGACTTCGGAAGTCTGTCGCCCGCATTCTGGCGAATGCAGCTACCGATTTGTCAGGGCGGCCATCAGCACCCCGCTGGCCACCGAGACATTCAGCGAGGTCACCTCGCCCAGCGGGGGCACGCGGCACAACTCGTCGCAGCGTTCCGAGACCAGCCGTCGCAGCCCCTTCTCCTCATTCCCCAAGACCAGCAGCCAGTCGCGGTGGCGGTCGACCTCGGAAACGGAACGAGCCTCATGCTCGGAGGTGCCCAGAATCCACAGGCCCGCCTCCTTGGCGATCTCGAATACCTGGACCATGTTGGGGACGATGGCGATCGGCATCACCTCGATCCCGCCCGACGCGATGTCATACACGATCGAGGTCAGCGGGGCCGACTGATCGCGGGTCATCACGACACCCCGCACGCCGAAGAAGGCGGCTGTGCGGAGAATGGCTCCGACGTTGTGGGGGTCTTGGATATGGTCGAGGGCCAGCCAGAGGCCGGGCTTTTCGGTGCCGTTCTGTTGAGTGTGTTGGAAGAGCGACTTGGCACTGACGGTCGAGATTTCGCGGACGGTCGCCTCATTCCCGGTGGCTCGTCCGCCATCGGTGGAGCTGCGGACGAGACGGTCTGGATCGCCGATCGGGAGATGCACCGGCTTCTGGTGTTCGCGAGCGAGTGCGGCCACCGCCAGCCAGGCGTCGCTGGCTCCCTTGAGATTGATGCGGAGTTCGAGGACATCCGCCGGTCGCCGCTGAAGAGCGGCCAGAATGCTATGCGGGTTTCTGAGCGAGTGTGTCGCCATGAGGCGGGCGTTTCCGGGAGGCGAATGGCGATGGAAGTCGCCCAGTTTACCAGTTGTGGGTGCAGAGCGGCACCGGCTGAAGAAGTATTCGCGTTCGCCGGGGTGCATCAGGAAAGTCGGCAGCGATTCACCACGGAGACACGGAGGCACGGAGGAAACCCTCGCTTGGGTGCCCCCGCAAGCTGCGGACGAAGGGGGAGAGACAGGATCAACAGGATTCCCAGGATGAATCGCAGACAGTCCAACTGGGGGTGGGGATTCATCCTGTTCATCCTGTTCATCCTGTCAAAATCGGTCATGTGGAAACGTCTGGATTTCTCCGTGCCTTCGTGCCTCCGTGGTGAATTTCTGCCGCTGCCTAAAATTCTGATGCACGCACAGCATTCGCAGCCACGTGCGTCTCATGTGTCGGTGGCGAATGCCGACCGGGAGGCCGATACCAATGGGAAGAGCGACCACCCGCTTGGCGGATGGTCGCTCTTGAAGAATGCCCGTGGATCGATCCGGGAAGCGACTCCCCAGCATCTACCGCATGGCCGTCTCAATCAAATCCAGATCGAGCACGACCCGGGTCATGATGTACTTGTCCGGAGACTGCTTGAACAGATCCCGGTTCTCCGCCGTGCTGAACAGGTACAGCTGATCGTCATAGAAGGCCGCATAACGGGTGAGGCCCCGCACAGCGGGAACCCGCGAAGTGTCCCAAATCAGGACCGGATCGCAGCCCATGAACTGAGGGACGTAGTCCTCGGGATTGGCGAGGAAGGCCTTGACCTCGGCGGCGCTGGTGAGGAAGAACCATTGTCCCTCGAAATCGACCGCGAACTCCTCGGTCCCCTTGATCCACTTCTTGTCGGTCTGCAGGGAGACGGGGCTGAAACCCTCCAGGATGAGTTTGTCGGGTGAGAATTTCGGTGTGGTCGTTGGCACGCGATCGACCGTGTTGTCGGGGGTGAAATTCTTCAGTCGAGCCTGCAACTGGTCGTTCCACTCGACGGACTTTTTCAGCATCTGGTGGTAATCGGCCAAGTACCGCGGGCCGACGGAAGTGACCAGGCGGCGCGTCCCGGACGGGTCGAGCACGAAGTCACAGGGCCATTTGTTGACGTTGAAACGCTTCGCCAGGTCGCTGTGCTGGTCGACGTTCACCGACACGGCGACGAGGTTCCCCAGGATGTATTCCTCGATGGGAGCCTTGTGGAGGACTTTCTGCTCCATCTGCACGCACGGCGCACAGCTGTCCGAGTAGAAGTGAACCAGCAAGGGACGCTGGAGCTTCTGCGCCTCGAGTCGGGCGGAATCGAAATCGGATTTCCAGACCGACGGAGCGGCCAGGAGGGAGCTGGTGAGGAGGCACCAACCCACAAGGCTCATACAGACAATTCGCCGGGGCATGACAGCGTCCCCAATACTTCGCGGCTTGGATCGGGCTTGCGGGGCGGAGGTCTGAACAGGGCAGGACGGTCTGCGAATCGCTCGCAAAGTATCAAGGTTCCGCCCGATCCCACGAGACGGTCCTCTGGTTCTATCGACGGAGTTCGTGGCAGAAAATGTGGTGGCCCTGTGGAAGTGTGGGTTTCGGTCCAGAGTCTGTCCTCACGTATTGGTTGTGTCGGATTCGCCGTGCCCTCCGATGAGGGCGAATTGGCGGATCAGTCCATCCGGTTAGGGTCGGGGATCATAACGAAAAAACCCCGCCTGACGAATCAGGCGGGGCCAACCGTGTTCTTGGGGTGATGAGGAATCGAGCCGGCAAACCAGAAAAAACCCCCGGTCTTGAACACGGAACAACCGGGAAAGAATCTGGAGACACAATCTGCATCTTGTGTGCCATAAAATCAAAATCCCCATTCTGCACATGTGCATCAGGTGGCTTTGATGTTTGTGCCTGAAGTGCGTTCTTGTCCATGTCACGTGACGAGCCAGACTGGATCGGAATTGCACAGGGGAATAACCAGCCCTTCCGAGTCGCGAAACATTCTCCGCCGATTCGATTCGGGAGCCATTCCTGACTACATGACGTATTGTATTGATACAAAACGAGTTAGGAATATTTACATTTCTCGGACTTCCACGCTGGAATTTGGACCAACTTTTGCGAATAATACCTTCAAGCCCGAGCAAGGGTTGGCCCGCACTTGCTCAACGGCTCAGCGATAAGCGTCCTCGGATTGTCTCTGGGGACGCTTTCGTTGTTTCTGGATTGGCGTGTTCTGATATGACCGAGTGCGTTTTGGGGCACTGCCGCAGTTTGACGCAGGGACGCCACAACGCATCAGTTGCTGCCGATCCCACTTCTGGCAATAATTGCCGGTCTCCCCACAGCCCCTCCGAGGTTCCCGATGCTCTATATCAATGTCCTGCTCCGAGTGAAGGACTCCGCCGACATCCAGAAGGTGGGCGAACTCCTGACCGCACATGGTCGACTGTCGCGAGCTGAGCCGGGCTGTGTCCGGTTTGATGTCTACCATTCCCAGAGCGACCCCGCGGTCTACATCCTGTGTGAGTCTTGGGACACCCAGGCGTCTCTGGATCTGCATCGTCTGGCGACAGGGTATCTGACAATCTACAAGCCGCAGGTGATTCCACTGGTCGACCGCACGCCGCATCCGTGTGATCTGCTGGTTTAGGGGGAGTTTTCAGTGGTCAGTTTTCAGTTTTCAGTCAGAGAGTGGCTCGGGACTCGACAACCCCTCTGACCGAAAACTGACGACTGATGACTGACAACTCATCCCCCTGTCCCATTGTCGATTTCGGGAACTCCCGTCGCCTGCGACTTGCCCAGCCGCTTCCTCCCGTTAATCTGTGGTGCCTCCCCGGGCGTGGCCCGTGGAAACTTGTCCAGTCCTGTTCGATCTGAAGTGACGGAGTCCCGGAATGGTCCCGGCTGATATTCGCAAGGTGATTCTCGCTATCCTCGGCCGGATCGCGCCCGATGAGGATCTGTCCCATCTCGAAGACAGCAAGCCGTTCCGCGAGCAGATGGAACTCGACAGCATGGACTTCCTGGACATCGTCATGGAACTCCGCAAGCTGTACCGCGTGCAAATTCCCGAAGAGGACTACGGCTTCCTGAGCACGATGACCAGCACGGTCCAATACCTGATCCCGAAGCTGCAAACCGCGACGGCATAGTTCGCAGCCTCCACTAACCCGAAGCGTCAGCGAGGGCGAACGCTTCGCCGACGTGGATGAATTCCGAGTCTTGTGGAGCGCCCGCCCTCGCTGACGCTTCGGGTTTGTGGTCGCTCCGCGATGTACGACACCATCATCATCGGAGCTGGCCTGTCGGGACTCGCGGCGGGGATTCGGCTGGCGTATTACGAGCGGCCCGTTTGCATCGTCGAGAAGCACACGACGATCGGCGGGCTGAATTCGTTTTATCGGCTCCGCAAGCGCGATCACGATGTCGGCCTGCACGCCGTCACCAATTACGCGAAGCCCGGCACGAAGACCGGACCGTTGAGCAAACTTCTGCGACAACTGCGGCTCCGCTGGGAGGATTTTGATCTCACTCCGCAATGCGGATCGAGCGTCGCTTTCCCCGGCGTGACGCTGCGATTCACGAACGAGTTCGCGTTCTTCGAGCAGCAAGTCGCCGAAATGTTTCCGTCACAGATCGACGGTTTCCGTCGGCTCGTCGCGCAAATCCAGCAGCACGACGAATTGAACCTCGCGAATCGCGAAAGCTCCGCCCGCGAGATCGTCAGCCGCGAGATCACCGATCCGCTGCTCGTGGACATGATCTTTTGCCCGCTGATGTTCTACGGTAGCCCGACCGCTCACGACATGGACTTCACGCAGTTCGTGATCATGTTCAAGGCGATCTTTCTGGAAGGCTTCGCTCGGC
>JAYWFM010000392.1:0-19926 GCA_043778825.1 Planctomycetota bacterium
GCGTCAGCCCCCGGACTCTTTCGATGGCTCTGAATCCGGGGGCTGACGCCGCCCGGCTCGCCATTTTTAGAGAGATCAATCGAGTTCTGCATCCAGTTCGCTCGACTCCGGGACCATCTGCGGCTCTTCGAGGAACACCTCCAGGACCGTCGTCGCATAAGCTCCCGGAGGCAGTGAGAACGTCACGCGCACGCCCAGCGGGTCGGCGTGGACCTCGACATCGGCTGGGTAGACGACCACGGCTCGACGCGCTCCCTGCATCAACTGGCTGAACGGTTCGAAGAGTTTGAGTTGGAGGCCGGAGGCGTCGAGGATTTCCTGCTCCAGATGCAGGGCCTCCCCCAACGGCGACTTCATCTTCACGCCAAACATGGGGCCGGTGGGGATTACCTCGCGCGAGTCGACGCGGGGTTGATCGAGGGCCGGGTCTTCCGTCGTGAAGCACCCGCCCGAGGCGATCACCTGCAGCACGTCCCCCTCAATCACGCGGCGGAGCAGGCCCCGCTCCTGGCGTACCTGGACCACGGCGTTGAACAGGTCCGACTGCACCGCCGACAGCGCGAACCGCAGGAACCAGCGGCGACGGCGCGGCTCAATGTCGCGGGACGTGCGCGCTCCCGAAAGCAAATCCCGGCCCCACTGCAGCGTCTCATCGCCGATCCCGAATCGCTGGTCGCCGTACCGGTTCGGCACGCCCTCGTGGCGAATCCGCTCCGCGATTCGCGAGGCAATCCCCAAGGCGTCCACATCCTCGGTCCGCACCCGCACCTCAAACCGATTCCCGACCAAATGCCCCGGCCGCAGCTTGTTCCGATGCCGACTCGAAGAGAGGACGCGCACCAAACCTTGGGCCGCGAGGTCATCGAGTGCCGCTAAACGACTCTCGGCCTCCCCCGGCACCGAGACCCACTGCCGAGTCACGGCCCGGCGGTCCTTCTGTCCCGCCATGCCGATCGAGTCCCGCGAGATCCCCAGCGCGCGGCTCAACTGTCCGGTCAGGTACTCCGCCGAGACATCCCGCTTCTCAATCCAGAGATAGAGATGTTCGCCCTCGCCGCAGGGGAGGTACGCGGGAAGCTCCTCGACGACGAAGTCTTCCGGCTCCACCTTGATCCGCCCTCGCAGCCGAACCGATTCAGAGGGGGATGGTTCGGCTGTGGAGAGTGTCATTGAGGGGGAGTTCTCGTTGAGAATGGCGTAGGGGGGGACAAGCTCGCTTTGGAGCGCTGGCCCACCAGATGCGACATCGTCCATCAGGGCGATTGGGGGCCTGCACCCAAAGCGGCTGGTCCGACCCTACGAATGTCTCGTGGGCGGAATGCGAGTCGCGGAGCGACATCGCCTACGAGGCATCACTCGCTTTGCAGCAGAACCAGCTTGGTCGAGTTCCCGCGCCGGACCTGCAACAGGATACCATCTTCCAGCTTCGTGTCGTCGATCACTTTCTCGAAGGCTTCCAAGCTGTCGACTTTCGTCTGGCCGACTTTGGTGATCACATCGCCGCTCTGAATTCCGGCTTGAGCGGTGACGGAGCCCGGCTTGACCTGAACAATCACGACCCCCTTGAGTCCCGGAACACCCAGCTCATTCGCGGTCTCCGCGGTCAGAGTTTTCGCGGTGAACCCGAGCTTCGAGACCTCGGGCTGCTTCTCGGGCGACTCGTTCTGGGGACTGCTCTTGGTGTAGTCGGCGGAGCTGCGCTGTTCGAGGGTGATGTCCAGCTTGATGGTCTTTCCATCGCGAAGGATCTCGGCGGGATAGCTCTGGCCGGGCTCCAACAGTTCGACAAACTCTTGCAGGCTGGGACGGTTCTTGACCGGCTGACCCGCGAACTGCACGATGATGTCACCCGGTTCAACTCCGGCCTTCGCGGCGGGGGCATTGGGCAGGACTTCCATGACGGCCACGCCGGAGGTGATGCCCAGGGCCTTCTTCACCGTGGGCTTCAGATCATCCAGCGTGACTCCGATGAAGGAGCGATGGACCGTCCCGTCTTTGCGGAGTTTCTCGACAATCTGCCGAGCCTGGTTCGAGGGGATCGCGAACCCGACGCCGTCATAGCCGCCGCTGCGGGTCGAGATCGCCGTGTTGATGCCGATCACCTCGCCGTTCATGTTGACCAGCGGACCACCGCTGTTGCCGGGGTTGATCGCCGCATCGGTTTGCAGGAAATGTTCACGGCCATTGATGTCCAGCCCCTTGCGATCGGTCGCCGAGATGATCCCGGCGGTGACAGTCGTTCCGAGATCAAATGGGTTGCCCAGAGCCAGCACCCAGTCGCCGATCTGCATGGCGTTGCTATCGCCGAAGTTCACGGCAGTGAGCGGTTTCTCGGGTTTGAGTGTGATGATGGCGATATCGGTGACGGAGTCGCCCACCCATTTATCGGCCTTGATCTCCGTCCCGTCGGTGAAACGGACGACGACTTCATCCGCACCCGCCACCACATGGGCGTTCGTGACGATCACGCCACTGGCGTCGATGACAAACCCCGACCCCGCCCCTTGCTGCCCCGGAATCTGGAATCGGCGACGACCGCCCTGTCCTGGCCCCTTCCCTTGGCCGAAGAACTCGCGGAAAATTGGATCGTCGCCGAAGGGAGAATTCTGGAGCGGGTCGGCCCCGTCGCTGCTGCCTGTGTCCTGTTCAACGATGCGGGCCTTCGTCTTGGTTTCAATGGCCACAATGGCCGGGATCGCGGACTCTGAGACCATTCGAAATGCCGCCGAAAGATTCTCGGGCGACTTGATGACCGTTTTCGGAATGGGCAGATCCGCCTGCGTCCAGCGCGCAGCCACAGCTCCGACTCCCGCCCCGATGAGGAGGCAGGCCAACCAGAAACCAGATCGACGAGGAGGGGTTGTCATGGAATTGCGCCTTGATGAGTGAGTTCTGCGGGGTCAGGCGGGAATTCGAAAGTCGCCGGATTCTCCGCATCCGGTGCCGGGGCGTCCGCCGTGAGACATCGCCCCCAGAGGCGGGCGTCGAGCCACCGGACTTGGAGAGTCCAGGGACTTTCGGCTTCTGTGAGTCGTGCAGGGCAATGACTCATTCCCTTATATTGTTTTCAGAGGGACAGAATTGTCTACTGTTCATCTGTGCGGATTTTGTCCCGAGAGCGGTCAAATTCGCACCGCCCTCAGTCCGTTGCCGTCAGGGGGCAAGTTCGGGTGCCGATTCCTGAAGAATCCCGATGCGGTCCCGCAGAGTGGAGCAAATCGAATGCCACGAGGCCAACGCTGGTCCTCTCCGGATGAGGACTCCGACCCGGACTGGGACGACGACGAGGACTACGGCCCGGACGACCAGTCGACCACCACCGACTGCATCCAATGCGGCTGCGAGATCTATGACGATGCAGCCCGTTGCCCGCTGTGCGGCGAGTACCAGGTCGGCGACCGCACGCTGACGGCCTGGCAAGGTCGCCCCTTCTGGTGGAAACTCGGCGGGTTACTCGGGATTCTGGCGGTGTTGTTGACGCTGCTGGTGTTTGGCTTCTGACGCGGTGGAATCGAGCACAGTCGAGAGGCGGGGTGATGCAGAATGTGATACTGTCTCACTGTCGATGAGCCGATCCATTCCTGACACTTGGAGGTGCCACATGTTATTCCTTTGGGCAGGTTTCATCGGATTTGTGCTCCTGTTGCTGGCGTTGGACCTGGGGGTCTTTCACCGCAAAGCTCACGTAGTTCACGTGCGGGAGGCACTGGTCTGGTCCGCGATTTGGGTCAGCTGCGGGCTGGCCTTTTCCGTGTTCATCTACCATGCCTATGACGGCCAGTGGTGTGGGCTGGGGACCACGGTCGACGCGGTGGATGGCTTGAAGAATGATGGTTGGACCGCCGTCGAAAAGTACCTGACGGGTTACGTCGTGGAAAAATCATTGAGCGTCGACAACATCTTCGTGATTGCGATGATTTTTGCATTTTTCGGTGTGCCGCCGCTGTACCAACATCGCGTGCTGATCTGGGGGATCCTGGGAGCCTTGGTGATGCGCGGCGTGATGATCGCCATCGGTGCCAAACTCATCGCCGAGTTTCACTGGGTGCTGTACGTCTTTGGCGCGTTCCTGATCTTCACAGCCGTCAAGATGTTGATCGTGAAGCCCGAGCAGGGAGCTCCCGATCTGAACTTCCTCGTCCGACTGACCCGACGTTACTTTCCCGTCACCTCGCGTTACCACGGGGAACACTTCTTCGTGCGGGCGGGAACACCGGCTGCCTATGAAAGCGAGATCCCCGGCGCTGACGCCCTGCCGGATCCGGCTGTGGACGGGGTGAAGCCCGGCACGTTGATGGTCACTCCGCTGGCTCTGGCACTGATCATTGTGGAGTCGACGGATGTCGTGTTTGCCGTGGACTCGATCCCGGCGATCTTCGCCATCACCGCCGATCCCTTCTTGGTATTCACCAGCAATGTCTTCGCCATCCTGGGCCTGCGCTCGCTGTATTTTGCACTGGCGGGGATGCTGGATAAGTTCCGTTTCCTCAAGGTGTCACTGGCGCTGGTGTTGCTGGTGGTGGGAATCAAGATGTTTGTGGCCGAATGGTTGAAGGTCTCGCTCGGCAAACACTTCAACCTCTACTTGCTGGGGGTGATCTTCTCGATCTTGAGTACCGGGGTGATCACGTCGTGGATGGCCGATCACCGAGATCAGGGTCGCCTCAAGGAGTGATGAAGCAGATGGTGCGGCGGGTGGTCAACGGGCTGCTTGGCTCACGGCATGGCCAACGACTTCTCATTCGGCTGGAAAAACGACCCGGAGTACATCACACTGGGGTGGCTTGAGAAATGACTTGGAAAGGGAAGGCATCCCATGTCACAGACCGTCACCATCGAAATGGAACTGCCCGATGATCTGGCACAGTTCCGCCTCCCTGCCGGAGTTCACAGCCGGTTGCAGGCATTGCTGGATCGACAGGACCAGGGTCAACGTCTCACGGTCGCCGAGCGCGCCGAGGCGGAAGGCTTGGTGAATCTCGCCGAAACGCTGACGTTGCTCCGCTTGAGAACGGAACGTGCTGGTCGTTCTAAGGCTGCCGGTCAATGAGTTCGATTCCGGCACGCATGCGCCGCATGGTGAGGGAACGCGCGGGGCAGCGTTGCGAATACTGCGGTCTGGCTCAGGCAGGCCAGGAAGCCACATTTCACATTGACCACATCGTTCCAGAGAGTGCCGGTGGGCAAACCGCCGCCGAGAATCTCGCGCTGGCCTGCGACTCCTGTTCGTTGCGTAAGGAAGCCCGGCGGTCGGGACTCGATACCGAGACTGGACGCACGGTGGCGCTGTTCCATCCACGGCGTCAGTCCTGGTCGGACCACTTTGCTTGGGACGATGTTCGCGTTGTCGGCCTGACTGCGACCGGTCGTGCGACAATGGCGACATTGAATCTGAATCGTCCCGTCATGCTGAGCATTCGCCGGGAAGAGATCGAACGAGGACGCCATCCACCGCCGTGGGAGTCCAGGCTTTAGGCAGCCCCTCGCGGTATCAGAGGCAGGCTAAAGCCTGAACTCCAACGGGCTGCTTGGCTCAAGCCTTGGCCCCCACTACACTTTGGCCGATCGCCCCCTCCCCCTCGTACGGCCATATGCCCAGCGTCTCCCCCACTCTCAATGATCCGCTCCCGGCGGTCCTCACTCGGCTCCGCAGCCGGGTCGACGAGAGGTTGCGGACGTACGTCACTTTGTCCGAAGACTGCCCGCCCCAGCTTGGCGAGTCGATGCTGTATAGCGTCGCGGCGGGGGGCAAGCGGGTGCGGCCCGTGCTCACGCTGCTGGCCTGCGAGGCGTGCGGCGGGACGATCGAGTCAGCACTCCCCGCAGCGTGTGCGATCGAACTGATCCACACGTACTCACTGATTCACGATGACCTGCCGGCGATGGACGACGACGACCTCCGCCGGGGGCTGCCGACCAATCACATCCAGTTCGGTGAGGCGACCGCGATTCTTGCCGGGGATGGGCTGCTGACACGGGCGTTTGAGATCATCGCCCGCGAAGTACAGCCCGCTGAGGTCGCCGCTGCGTGCTGCGTCGAACTCGCCAGCGCCGCCGGGGCCGAAGGGATGGTCGGCGGGCAGCAGGCGGACCTCGAAGCCGAAACCCACCCGATCCGCACGATCGAACAACTCGAAGCGATTCATCGCCGAAAAACGGGACGTTTGCTTTCGGCAGCACTGTTGATGGGGGGGCGCATCGCCGCCACCAGCCCGCACAATCTACGCAGCCTGCAAGTCTACGGCGATTCCATCGGACTGGCCTTCCAAATCGCGGATGATCTGTTGGATGTCGTCGGCGATGCGGGCAAGATGGGGAAAGGCGTTCGCAAGGACACCGGCCTCAACAAGCTGACCTACCCGTCGCTGCTCGGCCTGGACGAAAGCCGACGACGGGCGGAAACACTCGTCGAGCGCGCGTGCGACGCGGTGGCGGTCTTCGGTCCGCAGGCCGCCCACTTGCAAGCACTCGCCCGCTACATCATCGAGAGGGATCATTGATGGACTACCAGTTGCTGCCCCTGATCGCGTCGCCCGCCGAACTCAAGGCGATGAGCGATACCCAATTGGTCCAACTGGCTCAGGAGATTCGCGATGCGCTGTGCGAGATCGTCAGCGACCGCCCCGCGCACTTCGCCAGCAACCTCGGCGTGGTCGAGTTGTGCATCGCTCTGCATCAGGTGTTCGACTTCTCGAAGGACCGGCTGATCTGGGATACGGGTCATCAGATTTACCCGCACAAGCTCGTGACCGGGCGGTTCCCGCAGTTCCACACGATCCGCCGCAAGGGGGGCCTGATGGGCTACCCGAATCCGGCGGAGAGTATTTATGACTTGTTCGTCACCGGGCATGCCGGGTCCAGTGTCTCGACGGTGCTGGGCCTCAAGGCCGGGGATGATTTGATCCACCCCGAAGAGGGCCGCAAATCGGTGGCCGTGATCGGGGATGGGGCCTTTCCCTCGGGGATCGTGTTCGAGGCGTTCAACAACGCTGCCGGTCTCGACAAGGACCTGCTCGTCATCCTCAATGACAACAAGATGGGGATCTGCCCCCGCGTCGGCGGCCTGGCCAAGTACCTCGACAAGGCCCGCGCCGCTCCGTTTTATAACGGCCTCAAGAAGGATGTCTCCTGGTTGCTCAACAAGCTGCCGCTGGTGGGCGAACCGACCCGCGAGATGCTCGGCAGCGTCAAGGAAGCGGTGAAGGGCTTCCTGCACGGCGGGAAGCTGTTCGAGGAGTTGGGCTTCCGGTACATCGGTCCGGTCGACGGGCACGATCTGAAGTCGCTGCGTGAATACCTGCTGATGGTCAAGGAGATCAAGGGGCCAGTGCTGCTCCACGTCTTCACCGAGAAGGGACACGGGTTCAAGCCCGCTGAGGCCGATCCGGTGCAGTTCCACTCGCCGTCGCCGTTCTGCCGCGATGATGACTCGGGCGTGATCTTCCTCAAAAAGGGCTCCAGCCGGGCCTACACCGATACCGTCAGCGACGCCATCCTCGCCAAGATGCGAACCGACTCCCGCGTCTGCGTCCTCACCGCCGCCATGTGCGAGGGCAACAAGCTCCAGGCCATCCGCTCCGAGTTCCCCGACCGCTTCTTCGACACCGGAATCTGCGAGGGACACACCGTCGCCTTCGCCGCCGGCATGGCCAAAGCGGGCATGCGGCCCATCGTCGACATCTACAGCACCTTCCTGCAGCGCAGCTTCGACCACATCTTTCAGGAAGTCGCCCTCCAGAACCTGCCGGTCGTCTTCGCCATGGACCGGGCCGGGCTGTGCGGACCGGACGGCCCGACGCACCACGGGCTGTTCGACAACAGCTACATGCGGGTCTTCCCGAACATCACGATCATGGCCCCCGGCGATGAGGCCGACGTGGCCCCGATGGTCGATCTGTCGCTCAAGCTGAGCGGCCCGTCGTCGATCCGCTACCCCAAGACCAACGTCGCCACGGTTCCTCGCAAGGTCGCTCCGGTGGAGTTGGGCCAGGCCGAGGTGTACTCGATGGGCAAGGACGGCATCTTCCTGGCCTTCGGGACGATGTTCATCGACTGCGTGAAGGCCGCGGAGAAGCTGCGGTCGGACGGTCTGGATGTCGGCGTGGTCAACGCCCGGTTCCTGCGTCCGCTCGACATGGCTCCTATCACGCAGACAATCGAGCAGGGCGGCTTCGTGATCACGGTCGAAGAAAACACTTTGAACGGCGGCTTTGGCTCTGCTGTTCTGGAAGCGGCCAACGCAGCGGGTCTCGACACCCGCCAGATCAAGTGCCTGGGCATCCCCGACCGGTTCATCGAACACGGCGAACGGTCCGAACTCCTCGCCGACCTCGGCCTCGACGCCGTCGGCCTGCTCATGGCCGCCCGCGCGATGGCCGAGAAAGCCCCGGTCGCGTGAGGCTGTCCTTGAGAGCGGCAGGCGTCAGCCTGTCGAGGCGCTGCGATGAACGAAATAGACTCACCGAACACATTGGAACTGGGGCGTCAGTTGGGGGGCCACCCGCGCCGGGTGGCCAGCGGTTCGGCGATGACTATTCGATGGTCGAAGGATCGATCACGACGACCGGTGGCCCAGAGGCTGTGAGGCGAACGAAATGTGAGACGTTGAACGTCAACACATGAGTCACCGCATGCACATGACAGACGGCCACCAAGCGGGCGTCATGCGCTTGCTTGCCGATGACTCCCAACGTCCCAACGAGAGCCTTCCAAGCGGGGTAGATCTCGGGAGTTTCCGCCAGAAGGGGAAACCTGGCCTCGAACTCCGTGGAGTGTGCCGCCGCTTCCCCGATGGGCAACCCGGCCCCATTTTCTGCCTTCGGGCGAGTGGCCACATTGCGGAACTCGATGAGAACTTGCGGCGTGATATGCAGTATCTCACCTCGCCGATGCAATTCCAGGACAGCCCTGGCAGCGATGGCGTGCTGTACGTCCGCCGTGTTTGCTAACCGGACCAAGATGCTTGTATCGATCAGGACCGGCATCAGTCGTACACCCCTTCGCTGCTCAATACAGAATCAGACAGGGACACCCCCCAGTCTCTCGCCGCTTGGAGGAGACCACGCTCCCAATCATCCTGCGGTTGGAATTGCGCGGAGGGAGCGCGAAACCGCTCGCGCAGGGCATTCACGGCCAAGACCTCGGGGGCCACACCCTGCTGGTGGGCCAAGTCATTGAGCGTGGCCTCAAGTTCGGGTTCGAGTGTAATCACCATGGCCGCGACTCTCCTGACGATGCGTTCAAGAGTCATGATACGAAGTCGTGGAGTCATTCTCCAAGCCCAATGGGTCAACCTTGGGCTATTCCAGGCGTCCAGGTCGATTGCGAGGCACCGGTCGACGAATCACGTCCGGGGGACACGGGGGACTGACGTCCCCCGCTCGCTGTCGAATTACTCCCCGTCGGGTTCTTCGAGGTAGGTGTAGCCGTTGAGGCCGTCTTCGTAGAACTTGACGAAGCGGCCCGCTTCGGTGGGGGTGATGCGGCGTTCTTGGACGGCGGTGTTGATCGAGACTTGCAGCAGGTCCATCAGGTCGCGGCCCTTGAACTGGACGTAGTCGAGGACTTCGCTGACGGTTTCGCCTTTGAGGATCTGGTTCAGTTCCACCTCGCCCGTGGGACTCAAATCGACATGCACGGCGTTGGTGTCTCCGAATAAGTTGTGCAGATCGCCGAGGATTTCCTGGTACGCGCCGATTAAAAACACGCCGATGTAATAATGGTGCCCCTGATAAGGGTGCAGCAGCAGCGTCTTCTTCACATCGCGCTGGTCGATGAAGGCGTCGATCTTGCCGTCCGAGTCGCACGACACATCGCTAATCACCGCGTGTCGCGTCGGCTGCTCGTTGAGGCGGTGGATCGGCATCACCGGGAACAGTTGTTTAATGGCCCAGCTGTCGGGGACCGACTGGAAGACCGAGAAATTGCCGTAGTAGGTGTCGGAGAGCGTGCGGTCGAGGCCCTCTAATTCCTCGGGGACGTAGTCGAGGTCTTGGACGAGTTTGCGGATTTTATGAATGATGGCGAAGAACAGGTTCTCGGCGATCACCCGCTGGTCGAGTGGCAAATACCCGGCGCTGAACAGTGTGGTGGCGGTGTCGAGAGCCTGGAGCGCATCGTGGTAGGTCTCCAGCACGTTGCGGGCGGTGGCGTCCTGGTACGTGAACAGCAAATCGTGCAGCGGCTGTTCGTAGATCTCCGGGATCTCGGTGGGAATCTCGGTCACGTCCCCCTGGTTGGTAACGCCGAGGGTGCCGAAGACGAGGACGCTGTGGAAGGCGGCGATCGCGCGGCCGCTCTCGGTGATGATGTTCGGGTGCGGGACGCCGACCTCGTCGCACACGGTTTGGATGTGGTACACAACGTCGCTGGCGTACTCCTGCCAGGTATAGTTCATGCTCGATTCGAAGTTCGTCTGCGACCCGTCGTAGTCGATCCCCAGGCCGCCGCCGACATCGAGGTATTTCAGTCCGGCCCCGCGCTTGGCGAGGTCGGCGTAGACGCGGATGGCCTCGGTCACCGCCCCCTTCACTTGCCGAATGTTGGTGATCTGGCTGCCGAGGTGGAAGTGCAGGAGTTGAAAGCAGTCCGCCATGCCCAGGGCTTCGAGCTTCTGGTAGCACTTGAGCAGTTCGCTGACGGTGAGGCCGAACTTCGACCGATACCCGCCGGAGGACTGCCAGCGCCCCGACCCGCGCGTGGCGAGTTTCACCCGCATGCCGATCTGCGGGCGAACACCCAGTTTCTCCGCATACTTGAGCACCAAATCCAACTCGGACATCTTCTCGACCACGGGGATAATGTTGCGGCCAATCTTCTGGCCGATCATCGCCATCTCGATGAACTCATCGTCCTTGAAGCCGTTGCAGATCACCGGCGTGGTGGAGTCGGCCAGGGCGATCACCGCCATCAGTTCCGGCTTGCTGCCCGCCTCCAGCCCGAACCCCAGCGGACGCCCGTACTCGATGATCTTCTCGACGACCTCCCGCTGCTGATTCACCTTGATCGGGTAGACGCAGCAGTATTTTCCCTGGTAGTCATGCTCGCGGATGGCATGCGCAAAGACATCATGAATCTCTTTGAGCCGGTCTTTCAGGATCCCATTGAACCGCACCAGGATCGGCAGATCGAGACCCTTCTGCACGAGGCGGTCGATGAGCGTCTTCAGATCGAGGCTGTTCGCCGGATCGCGATCCGGATGCACCAGCAGATGACCGTTCTGCCCGACCGTGAAGTACCCCTTGCCCCAGCGCGGGACATCATACAGATCGGCGGAATCGTCGCTGGTCCAACGGTCAACGGGGTCAATCATTCAGGGCGGTTCCTGGGGCAAACAGACAAAAGGTGCGAATGTGATCGGTGCGGCAAGTCAGACTTTATCCGCGATGAGAGCGGAATTCAATTTGTGCCCTCTACTCGCTGAAGCCGGAGCTCGACAAGTGGACTACGTGAGCAAAATAATTACGCCCCACAGGCCGTGATCCACTCAGAGCAGTTTCAGAATCCGTGTGCAGAACATCAGCGGCCTTCCCACTTTTCATTCTTCCTGTCCTCGATTTTCCTGTCTTCCTCTGGTCCTGATGAGAGGCAGAGAAGAATGATGACAGGAAGATCAATGACAGGAAAATAGGCGGAATTGCGGACACTCCGCGCCCAAGCCGACAAAGTCAGGGCGTCCCAGGTGAGCCTGTCCCACGAAAGCACCCTCTGTGTCCCGTCAGGGACTCCCGAAAATAGCCCACCGTTTCAACGGTGGGAGAGCGCCCCGGACGAACCGACGAGTCCCGTCAGGGACGGCAGAAACTGGCGATGACCGTGGTGACGAGCGGTCGGCGTGCGGCCACGCTGCGTGCTTCTGTCGCCCCTGCCGGGGCTGCCGACCGCGAGAAGCTCGTGGACCCACCGATGAATCGGTGGGCTATTGTCGGGTGTCCCTGCCGGGACATAGAGGAACTGGCAGCTGAGGCGAGTGTCGTTTGCGTGTGGATATTTGCTGAGTGTCACGCCTGGGAGGACTAGCCTGTCGGGTTCAGCGCGGAGTGTCGAATTGCGATGTCTGTTCCTGAACACCGATTCTGAGGATGTTCAATTGCGATCGGCGATCTCTTTCGCGGGCAGCAGAAACAGGCATCCGAACGGGTTGTGCATCGGGCCTCCGGCGGGGAACTCACTCTCCGTTTTCGAGGTCACGTGCAGCATCTGTCCGTCCTCCAGAACCAGCACGTGATCTTTGTCGACGGGCTTTTCGCTGTGGCACATGTAGCGCAGCACGTCGATGATCAAGTCCCCGGTCGGTTCGATGTCAGCGCGACGCATCTTGATCTCGGGCAGGCCGAACACGTGCATGCCCATCGTATACGCCTCCGTCTTGCCTCGGACGATACTGACGAACGCAAAGCTCAGCGCATCCGCACTCCCATCCTCCGCGAAGTTGAGCCAGTCTTCGCCGCCATACGCCAGCCCGCTGTTGTCGATGAATACGCCCGCTCCGCCCGCCTGCACAATCACCGCTGCGGCCTCCATCATGGTGCGGGCCGCCTCGATGGAGCCGCCCGGCCCCAACAGCCCCATGTTGACCGTGTAGCGATTGACCCTCTCCAGTTCGTCGGGGGTCGCGGGGCGGCGACAGGACGAGGCGAAGATCGAGGCAAACTGCTTGTCCGGCTGCATGGGCGCGATCTCGACCTGCCGCCCATCCGGCAGGATCAACCCCTCGGGCGACAACCGGCACCCCGGCGGCATGCGTTCGACCAGCTCGCGGGGATGCGTCCATGTGCCGGGAATTCGGAATGCAATCTCAATCGAAGCGGGTGGTGGATTCATCGGATGACCAGTCAATGGGGGCGGGAGTCAGACATCAACAGGACCGGGACGTTCGGGTTCCCGTCAGCAACGGGGTTGGATTGAGACTGGAGTATGACAAGTCGAAATCAAAATGCCTTCATTGGAGGCAGGGAGGAACAGAAAGGTGTGTGCATCACAAAAGTAGGCAGCGGGAGAATTTCACCACGGAGGCACGGAGGCACGGAGAAATCCAGACGTTTGAGATCGGAGGTTTTGACAGGATCAACAGGATGCAGAACCGCTGGGTGAGTGGTGGGATTCATCCCGCTGATCCTGTGTCTTCTGTCTCCTCTTCCTCGTCCGCAGCCGGGGCATGTCACTCGCGCGAAATTCTCCTCCGTGCCTCCGTGCCTCCGTGTCTCCGTGCCTCCGTGCCTCCGTGCCTCCGTGATGAATTTCTGCCTACTTTTCTGATGCATACACGAACAGAAAGGGGAAATGGGAATCCTCTGGAGTAGGGCACAGCGACCACTCACTCCCCTCTCGTCGGAGAGACCGGCCCCGCTGGGACTGGGGGATGTGGAACCCCTGTATGGTGTTGCCCGACGGGGGCCGGAAGCGTTGCGGGGAGCCCGCTCTCTGGCGAGTGCAGTTCCCGGACGGCTGGCGGACTCTCATTGGGGTGGCGGCCCGTGGCTGTGCCGGGAAAGCGGGGGAAACCGGTCGTGCCTCGCGGGGGCGTGAAACTGGAGGGTTTTCGAGGTCGGACCCCGGACTGGGCTGGAAATCGGACTGGGAAATGCCGACGATGACGGAACGGGGTGGGCTGACCGGGGTCGAGGCGTGTTTCCGTCTCCACGTCCGTGGCCTACCCGCTGTTCTGTGGAGTCTTCCATGCAGGCGATCCGCCTTCTTCTGACCACCTGCGTCTTCGGGATCGCCACGACTGCGGCCCTGGCCAATGAACTGCCCGCACCGGCCGAGCTGGCCCGTTACGGCCTCAAGATGGCCTGGTGGGGCCGGGCGGCGGTCGACCCCGGGCGTGAAACGGTCGACTTGGTCACGAATGACGAAGAAATGGTCTTCGTCCGCTCGACGGTCGGGATTATCACGGCCTTTGATGCGGAGACGGGCCGCAAGGCGTGGTCGACTCTGGTCGGTCGACCCGATCAGCAGTCGTTTGTGCAGGTCTCCAATTCGAAGCTGTTGCTGGTGGCGGTGGGGCTCAATCTGTTTTCGATCAACAAGCGAACTGGGGATGTGTTGTGGGAACTGAAGCTTCCGAAGCATCCCTCCGCGCCGCCCGCGTTGGATGATGACCATGTCTACATTGGCATGGTGGACGGCAGCGTTTACGGGTTCGATTTGAAGATCATCCAGGAACTGCACAATCAGCGGATGCTCCCTGAGTTTTCCCACATCGCCCAGATTTGGCGCTACCAGACCCCCTCGGAAATCGTTTCGCCCCCGATCTCGACTTCGCGCAGCGTCTGCTTCGCCAGCTCCAGCGGGTCGTTTTATTCGGTGGCCGCCAAGGGGCAGAAGCTGATTTTCCAGTTCGAAACGGACGCCAAGATCATGACCCCGCTGGGCCGGAATGAGAACTCGATCCTGCTGGCCTCCGAGAACTCGCGGATGTATTGCCTGAACCAGGACAACGGCCAGTATCGCTGGGCTTTTACCTCGGCCCACGCGATTCGGCAGCAGCCGCGTTTCTTCGGCTCACGGGTCTATGTGACCCCGGAAACGGTGGGCACTTACGCCCTGAACGCCGACACGGGAGCTCAAATCTGGGACCATCCCCAGGAGCAGGCACGCCAGATCCTGATGGTGGGGCAGTCCCGCATCTACGCCTTCAATGGGCAGAAGGAAATCGTCATCGTGGAGGCCTCGGATGGCCATGTCGTGGGCAGGCTCCCCTATCGCCATTTCATCAAGACTCCCACGAACGACCGCACGGACCGGATGTTCCTGGCCACTCAACAGGGGTTGATTGTCTGCCTGAAGGAACGCGACTCGGGGATTCCGACATACCACCTGTATCCCGAACGTCGTCCGATCCTCCCCGAACTCGCCCCCGAGGAAGGCCTGGAGGCCCCGGCAGAAGGGACGCCGCCGACCGATCCGGCGGCTGCACCGGCTGATCCCGCTCCCGCTGTTCCGGCGGCTCCGCCAGCGGACCCGGCGGCACCGGCTGCGGCACCGGCTGACCCCGCTCCCGCGGCTCCCGCCGACCCGGCGGCTCCCGTTGACCCCTCAGCGCCCGCTGATCCCGCTGCGCCCGCTGATCCGGCGGCTCCCGCTGACCCCGCGATGTAGTAGGCGATGCCGTGTCCCGTCAAAGCGAAGACTGGGGGTGTGGGATGCGCCCCTGGGAGGGCGAAGCCAGTGCTGTGAACAGGATCGCGGCGCAGGGACAGCCTGACTGTCGTCGATTTCTCAGAAATCGACCTCGTAGGCGATGTCGCTCCGCGACTCGCATTCCGCCTGAGGGAAGACCGACGCACGCGGGGTTTTCCGAGGTCCGGACAGTTTCTGGCGAAAGGAATCTCAGTCGCGGAGCGACGTGAGCTACGGGCCACGGGCACATCGGAAGCATTCCCCACAATGACCTCCATCGTGTTCACAGCACTGGGGCGAAGCTCCTGCGGAGCCGCGAGCCAGGGAACGCGCGAACTGGCGTGAGCGGCTCGGCAGGAGCCTCGCCCTCCCGACGGAGTCCAACCCCCCCAATCGAGCGTTGACGGGGCACTCGAACCCGAAGCCTTGCCCCCCATGTTCTTCCGCTTCTGTGCCGCACTGTCTCTCGTCGTGCTGATCGCCGCAGCTGGGATCACACTCGAGAAGCGGCTCCTCGACATGAAGCGGGAGCAGACGTTGCAGGTCTACCGCCTGGCCCAACTGGAAGAGAAGTACGCCCGTCTCAAGCTGCGCAGTCAGGAGTTGGGGGCCCCCTCCCGGCTGCTGGAGTCTCTCCAACGAGCCGCAGCCGCACGCGCCGCCCCGCGTCGAAAGCCCCTGACGGCCTCACCACGACACTAGAACAGTCTCGGAATGGATGTTCAGCGGAGGATTCTGGAACACTAATAAACGCTAATCACCACGAATTCTGACCAGTGGGGATTTCTGGATCAGTATTTATTAGCGGTCATTCGTGTTCCTGCCTCCTCCGTCTGGATGTTTCAATGAACACCAATTCTCAAGCAACACGAATGCTTCCCTGTCATGGGGAGGCAATGGGCACATCGAGCAAGCCCGACAGCGAACACCTGCCCGTTGATGACTCCTCCCCTCCTCCCCTCCTCCCCTCCTATGCCCCCCCCCCACGAACCACGCCTCGTCTGGCGGTCGATCAGCGTCCTGCTGACCCTGACCCTGATCTGGGGCGTGCTCATGGGGCGCATGATTCAGATTCAGTATTTGCAGCAGGATCGATTCGCCAGTCGGGCCACGCGTCAGCAACAACACATCGAGACGATCCCCGCGCGACCCGGCGACCTGTTTGACCGCAAGGGACGGCTCCTCGCCACCACGATTGCGGTGCAGAGTCTCTTCGTCGATCCGGCCCGCGTGGTGGACCCGCTCCACACCGCGTGTGCGTTTGCAAATGCCACCGGCGTCGACCCGGTGGAGTTGCAACAGCGGCTGCTCGACCAGCGAGAGAAACGGTTTCTGTGGGTCAAACGGCGGCTGACGGAAGCGGAGGTGGCGCAGGTCATCGCCTCGAACCTGCCCACCGCCGAGTGGGGCTTTCGGCCCGAATATCTGCGGGTCTACCCGCAAGGGGCCTTGGCCGCCCACGTCCTGGGCTGGCGCGACATCGACGGAAATCCTCACGGCGGGGTGGAAGAGTTTTTTAATACCCGGCTGCGAGGCGAACCCGGTCAGCGCACCGTCGTGCGCGACGCGCGGGGCTTCGTCATCGATCTCGTCGATGCCGAATCGATCCCTGCCCAAGCTGGCGAGAACATCCAGCTGTCCCTCGACATTCTGAGTCAGTTGCATGTCGAGCGGCGGATGGATGAGTTGATGGAGAAGCACCGGCCCGTTGGGGCGTGTGCCACGGTGCTGGACCCGGCGACCGGTGAGGTGCTGGCGATGGTCAGCCGCCCGGCGTTTGATCCGACTCATCCGGAGAATGCCCCGCCGAATTCCTGGCGGAACTTGGCGATCCAGGCCGCCTACGAACCCGGCTCGACGATCAAGCCGGTGATCGTGGCGTGGGGACTCGACAAGCAGTTGCTCCAGACCACGGACTCCTTCAATTGCGAGCGCGGGGTGTACCGCATGGGGCCGCGCGTGCTGCACGATCATCATCGGTACGGGGTACTGAGCCTCAAGGATGTGCTGGTCAAATCGAGTAATATCGGCATGGCCAAGATTGGCGAGAAACTCACCAACCCCGGCCTGCATCAGTTAATGACGGAATATCATTTCGGCCACCGGACCGGGATCGAGTTACCCGGAGAATTAACGGGCACGCTGCACCCGCTCGACACGTGGACGATCTACTCGACCGGCTCGATCCCGATGGGGCAGGAGATCCTGGCCACCCCGCTCCAGATTCTGGCCGCGCACGCGGCCCTGGCCAACGGAGGCCGCTGGGTCACGCCGCATCTGTACCTCGGCTCCGTCGGTCGCCAGTCGATTGCCCCGAACGTCGTCACGACCGATGTGCTGCGACCGGAGTCGACGCGCTGGGTCGTCGAGGAGGCCATGGTCGAAGTCATCCAGCGCGGCACCGGGACCAAGGCCAAGCTCGCCGACTACAGCCTCTTCGGCAAGACCGGCACCTCGCAGAAAATGGACCCCGACGGCCACTACTCCCACACCCGCCACATCAGCTCCTTCGTCTGCGGAGCCCCCGTCCACAACCCGCGTCTGGTCGTGATCGTGACCGTCGACGAGCCGACCCAGGGCGGCAGCGACTACGGCGGCATGGTCGCCGCCCCCGCCGCCGCCGACATCGTGGCCGACCTGCTGAAGTCGATGCAAGTGCCCTCGGACCGGCCGGTCCAGACGGCGAGGGAAGCGGGCCGAAGGTAATCTCATCGCGGCTTTGATCACCGTTTAGCCGCGACGCGAAGTCTTCGAAGCGGAGCGTTCGGACAGCGCCCTACGCCTCCGGAGCATCTTTCGGCGGCAGGGCGGCCTTTCTCGGATAGCCGATCCAGACCAGCGGTTTGGCCAGCTTGTTGGTGGCTGCGGTTTCGAGGGCCTTGAGGACTTCCTGGATCGTGCGGTTGGTGCGGAGGTCGCGTTCCAGCTTCTTGGTGGTCTCGACGGGGACGTGCTGCGCTCCCTGACCGGGAGCCCCCTCCAGGAACTTTCCCTTCTGGTCGAAAACGGCCCAGAAGATTGTGCGGGCGTGGCCTTGAGCCCCGTCGCGGGCTTTCACGGCGTCGCCGCCCTTGACCCGCTGGCCACTGACCGTGAAGAGGTCGGTCCGCTCGAAGATGACTGCCAGAACGTTCCAGTCCTTGCCGCTGAGGAATCCGAACATGCGCGGGGCCTTGCTGGGTGGGGGATGAGGTCAACGGTCGTATCGTAGAGGGTTGGCGTCCGCCTCGAAACGGTGAACGCGATGAGTCACGGAAAGCCCTGGGGTGGCCACCCCTGGGCTTTGTGGTTCACCGCTCACCGGCCCGCCCGCGTCGTTGGTCGATCCCGACTGCGAACAGAATCACCAGTCCCAGCACCACCTTTTGCAGGTAACTCTCCACGCGCAGCAAGTTCATGCCGTTCTGGATCACGGCGATGATGAAGGCTCCGATGAGCGTCCCGAGCATCGTGCCCCGGCCCCCGGTCAGGCTCGTCCCGCCGACGACGACGGCGGCGATCACATAGAGTTCGTACATCTGGCCATACATCGGTGACCCGCTTTGCAGTTGGGAGGCCATGAGGATCCCGCCGAACCCGGCCAGCAGGCCCGAGCAGACATAGGCCGCCAGCAGCACCCGCTCGGTCCGAATCCCGGAGAGTCGCGACGCCTCGCGGTTCCCACCGACGGCATACAGATAGCGGCCCCCCGTCGTCCGCGTCATCACACAGTGCGAGAGGGCATACAACACCCCCAGCAACAGCACCGAGTTCGGAATCCCCCTCACCGCCCCTCGCCCCAGCCACGTAAACGCCGGGGGGATCCTGTGGGCCGACTCGCCTCCCGTCAGCATGTAGGCCACTCCGCTCACCGCCAGCATCGTCGACAGCGTCACAATAAACGGCGGCATTCGCAACTGGGTGATGAGCAGCCCGTTGAGCACTCCCAGGCTCGCGGCGGCTGCGATTCCGGCGAGGGCACAAGCGACCATCATGCCACTGCTGGCCGCGACTCCGCCGCCGTAGTCTTGAATCAGCAGGCAACTCGTCACCGCCGACAGCGCGATCAAACTGCCGACCGAAAGATCGATGCCGCCGGTGATGATGACCAGCGTCATGCCGATGGCGACGATGGCAATGACGGCGATCTGGTCGGCGATGTTGAACAGGTTGCGGGCCTTGAGGAAGTCGGGCCAGCGGTACGCCTGGGGAACGAGCAGTGAGGGATTGCCGAGGGCTGGAAAATCGACGACCAGGTCTTCAAAGAGGAGCCACTGGGCTGCCTCATGCGTGGTCAGGATGGCCCCCAGCGGCTGGCGCGTGGAGTTGAGGGCCACCAGCACTTTGCGGACCTCGCGGGCGTCGCCGCGGGCGGTGTGGACGGTGACGTGTTGCTCCCGCAAGGTCGACTCGGCGGCTTCGGCAAACGCCTCGAAGCTGCCCTCAGTGGGGTGAGCTGGGCCGCCGGTGGCCTGTCCGGGAGCGTGTGCCACCGCACTGACGGGGATCACGACCAGCACCTGCCCCCCTTTCAGCACCTGCCCGGGCTGGAGCTCCAAGGCCCGACGAGCCAGTTGGCGTCCCGCGCCCGCATCGGCGTCGTGCTGCTCCCGGAGCGTCATCACGCTCAGCACGAGGCACAACGAGAGCAACCCGCACAGCCGGACGAACTCCGTCCCGACGAATCCGCGCAGTCGTTGGGCAATGCGGGGCGGCATGTCGGGGGATCTCTGTGGGGGAGTAGGGAGTAGGGAGTAGGGAGTAGGGAGTAGGGAGTAGGGAGTAGGGAGTAGGGAGTAGGGAGTAGGGAGTAGGGAGTAGGGA
>JAYWFM010000393.1:0-48068 GCA_043778825.1 Planctomycetota bacterium
TTGGTCATCCTTTTCGTGTGCTTCGTGACTTTCGTGGTTCCACTCCGAGGGTTTGGATGCTCTGCCCCAGAGCACCGACGATGGGGACGCACACACGCCAGCATCTGGTGCATTCGCCCATGGGCGGTCCCAGGCTCAGCAACCCGCTGCGTGAGCGAGGGCGTACGTCTCTCGAAGTCCTATGAGAGCTCGACTCCCAGTAGCACTCCCGGACTCTTCAACCTGATGTCGAACGCTTTTTGGTGGTCGCCCTGGCTGACGAGTCGGGTGACTGTGGCGGGAACCGCCAATGGGCGAATGTTCTCGTTCTAAATCCGATGAGGCGACCAGAATCTCCCGCGTTACGCTATCCTGTGAATTGGCACTCGGAGGAGTATCTTCGTTCGTGGAGATGGAGGCACATGTGAGGTTTGCTATGCGCGCGCGTTGGATCTTTCCGATACTGCTCATCACTGCGGCACTCGGTTCCGAGACGGTCTCTGCGGAGGACGCTCTCGACCGGATTCGCCAGCGGGGCACGCTCCGCTGGGGTGCGGACCAGGAGGGCGGCGGGCCGTATGTCTACCCTCGCTCCGACGACCCCGCTCAGGTCACCGGCTTCGAGGTCGAGATCGCCGACCTGCTCGCCCAACAGCTCGGCGTCAAGGCAGAATTCAAGCAGGGGCAATGGGACAAGCTGCCCGACCTGATGGAGCGCGGCGATATCGACATCGTTCTGAATGGGTATGAATGGTCTTCGTCTCGCAGTGAGCGGTACGGTTGTTCGGTGCCGTATTACCTGTATGAACTCCAGCTGATGGCGCGGCGCGATTCCACGTGGCAATCCATTGAGGACTTGGCCCAGCCCTCGCCCGAGGGGAAGCGGAATGTCGGCGTTCTGGGGGGGACAGCGGCGGAGGACTATCTCAAGAAACGGTTTTCCGACAGTGTGCATGTCGTCTCCTTCGATGGACCCAACGATGCGATGCGTGGGACGGAACTGGAAGTCGAGGGGCTCCAGGCGACGCTTCAGGATCTGCCCATGATCGTCTTCGGGGAAGGCGGCTTCCCCGGTTTGAAGCGGATCGGGCCACCGGTCGGGATCGGGTATTACGTCGTCCTGATGCCGAAGTCGGAGACGCGACTGCGGAAGGAGATCAACGCCGCGATCCGCGAGACGCTGGCCGATGGGCGGATGCGGCACGTCCTGGAGAAGTACAACCTGTGGAACGAGAAGCAGGCTCAGCGGGGCTTGGAGACCGACGCCAGCGGGCAGTTTGTCCCCCTGCAATCGCAGACCGAGTCCGCTTCCAAGGGCGAGACGATGGACATCGTCCGAGGCTGGACGGTAATCGGGCAGCGTGCTCCGCTGCTGCTGCAGGCCGCACTGATGACCGTCCTGCTGTCGGTGATCTCGATGCCGTTGGCGGTGCTGCTGGGCCTCGGGCTGGCGATCGGGAGAATGCACGGACCGTGGCCGGTGGCCAGGCTCTGCACCCTCTACGTCGAAGTCGTCCGGGGCACGCCGCTCGTCCTCCAGCTGTATGTCATCTTCTTCGTGCTGCCCGAGATCCACATCTCGATTCACGCCTTCTGGGCCGGGGTGATGGGACTGGCGATCAACTATTCGGCGTATGAGTCGGAGATCTATCGCGCGGGGATTCAGGCCATCCCGAAGGGGCAGACCGAAGCGGCCTTCGCCCTCGGCATGTCCAAGTGGCTGACTCTCCGGCGGATCATCATCCCGCAGGCGACCCGCATCGTCATCCCGCCGATGACCAACGACTTCATCGCCCTCTTCAAAGACACCGCCGTCTGCTCGGTCATCACCGTCGTGGAACTGAGTAAGCAATATTACATCCAGGCCCGCAGCACTGGGGCGATCCTGGAACTGGGGGTGCTGACCGCGATCCTGTACCTCGCGATGAGTTACCCGCTGTCGCTCCTCGCCGGGCGGTTGGAGCGCCAGCTGCGCGGGGGGCCGATGTAGCTGCGTTCGCCAGAACGCGGGGGGCCGGAACCAGCGTTCGAACACTGGTATAGACTTCCGAAGGCTCCGAAGACTTCGGAAGTCTGTCGGCACCGCGAACGCCGAGACCACTGGCCCACCTTCTGGCGAAGGTGGCTACGACCGAATCTTTGCCAGCGTCAGCAGCACGAACGATGTCCCGTACGATTGGTGGTAGTCGTAGAACGGGAAGTCCCACCATGAGCCTTCCTTCTCCTGCCGAATCAGCAGCGTCCGCGCCAGATGGGCCTGGTACAGCGGACGTTTCGCTTCGGGGAGCTGCTCGATGCACCACGCGGCGTAGTAGTGCCCGAAGTAGTAGAAGTACCCCGCGACCTGGAACCATGACTCGTGTGGCACCGGGCGTTTGCGACCGATGTCGAGCCAGCCGTTGCGGGTGAACAGCCGGTCGAGCCAGTCGGTCAGCACCTGATCCGTGATCGTCGTGTCGCCCCACAGTCGCAGGGCCACATTGCACGCCTGCGACCGGCCCAGACTCCCGCCGGGTCGGTTGATGCCGCGTCGGGGTTTCCACTTCAGGTACTCGCCGTACAGGTAACTGTGATCGGGGAGGCGTTGCCGCTGGGTGGCGTCGATGGCCCGCTGCACGAGCTTCGCGGGTGGCTCGAACCCCGCCTGCTTTGCCTCATAAAAGGCCACCAAAACCGCCGCGTTGACGAAGCTGATCGAGTCGCTCGACGGCTGCTTCGTCTCGTGCCGCATGTCGTAATAGCCCCAGCCGCCGTCGACCGATTCGTACCGCCCCAGGAGGTCAAACTGCTGCCGGATCAGAACGCCGATCTTCTCCGCCCGGGCCTTGTCTTCCGTCTTGAGCTTCAGCAACCGCACCAGAGCCTGGATGGAATAGCAGTGAGTCCAGATGTTGTAGAGGGCATCGCCGGTCGCCCGCCGGACCGAGGGTAGATTCTCGAACAACCACTTCTCGCCGCGTTCAATCGACTGCTTGACATCGGCTCGGTCGCCGCCAGTTTCCAGCAGCGCCGCGAGGCACATCGCCGTGACTGCCGCCTTGAACGCATCGTGCGAACCGGGGATCGGCGAATAGATGTTGAGGTCTTTGGTCAGCGTGGCCGACCCCCACGACCCATTGGGCCGCTGCTCCAGCAATAAGAAGTCCACGCCCCGGCGAATCGCCGCGTCGAGTTCCTCCACAGGCACCGGCGGGATCTCTGCCGGTCTCGGAATGTCATCGTCCACGGGAGCTGCGACCGCATCCTCCGCCATTCCCGAGCGGGTCCACAGGACACCCGCAGTGAGTGCCAGCCACGACCGGCGGGTCCAGGATTTCGTTGTCATGGTTGCTCCTTCGTTCCGCAGGGGCCACATCCGCGAGCCCACAGCCTGTTCTCTCAGATCGGCTGCGACTTGTCGAGGCGGGATTCCGCGACAGGCGGGATGCTCTGTACAGACTCGCCGGTGTCGCCACTACAATCGCGGGTGTCCTCACACGCTTGATTCAGGAGTCCCCGATGCGCCCCGTTCTTCGTCAGGTTCTCGTCATGTCACTACTGACCTCGTTCGCCTCGGCAGCTCCCCCCCTGACGAAGTCCATCGACCACGTCGACGAATACCACGGCGTGAAGGTGCCCGACCCCTACCGCTGGCTGGAGGACGATGTCCGCACCTCGAAGGAAGTCGCCGATTGGGTGACGGCTCAGAACGAGGTCACGTTCACCTTTCTCGAATCGATCCCGCAGCGGAAAGACATCCAGCGGCGGCTGACCGAGCTGTGGAACTTCGAGCGGGTGTCGCCGCCTTCGCAGTCGGGCGGGCGGTACTTCTACTCGAAGAACGACGGGTTGCAGAACCAGTCGGTGCTGTATGTGCTGGACTCGCTGACCGCTGTGCCGCGCGTCCTCATCGATCCGAATTCGTGGTCGAAGGACGGGACCGTGGCCCTCGGCACCGTGAAGATCAGCCCTGATGGACGGTATGCCGCGTTCGGTCGACAGGAGGCGGGGTCGGACTGGAGCAACTTCCAGATCCTCGAAGTCGAAGACGGGAAACTACTCGTCGACGAACTGAAGTGGATCAAGTTCAGTAGCCCCGAATGGACGCCGGACGGGAACGGGTTCTTCTATTCGCGGTTCCCCGAGCCGGAAGAGGGGCAGGCGTTCCAAAACCTCAACCTGAATCAGCAGGTCTACTTCCACCGCGTCGGCACCGTGCAGTCCGACGACGTGCTGGTCTATCACCGCCCGGACCATCCCGACTGGACGTTTCACAGCACCGTCTCCGAGGACGGGCGGTATCTGATCCTGACCATCATGGTCGGGACCGATGACCGCTATCGCGTCTACTACAAGGATCTGTCGCAGCCGCTGGGGTTGCCGCTGGCGCTGATCGACAACTTCGATTACGAGTATTCGTTCCTGGGCAACGATGGCCCGGTGTTCTACTTTCGCACGACGCTCAAGGCTCCCAAGAAGCGGATCATCGCCATCGATACCCGCAAGCCGTCGCCGGAGAACTACCGCGAAATCCTCGCCGAACAGCCCGAGGTGATGGAGAATGTTTCGCTGATCGCCAACCAGTTCCTCGTCGAGACCCTCAAGGACGCCAAGACTGAGGTCAACCTGTACGGCCTCGACGGGCGCAAGATTCGGCACCTCGACCTGCCCGGCATCGGCACCGCCAGCGGGTTCTCCGGCAAACGGTCCGATACCGAAACATTCTACGCCTTCTCCAGCTTCAACACCCCGGCGAGCATCTTTCGGTACGATTTACTCACCGGGGAAAGCCAGTTGTGGAAGGCCCCCACGACGCTGGTGAAGCCAGACGATTACGCCGTCGAGCAGGTCTTCTACAAGAGCCAGGACGGGACCAAGGTGCCGATGTTCTTGGCCTATAAGAAGGGGATGAAGCGTGACGGCACGAACCCCACACTGCTCTATGGGTACGGCGGGTTCAACATCTCGCTGACACCCACGTTCTCGGTCTCGCGGCTGCAATGGATGGAGATGGGCGGCATCTTCGCGCTGGCCAACCTGCGCGGCGGCGGCGAGTACGGCGAGGATTGGCACAAGGCCGGGACCAAACTCAACAAGCAAAACGTGTTCAACGACTTCATCTCAGCGGCCGAGTACCTGATCGCGGAGAAGTACACGCGGAGTGACAAGCTGGCGATCCAGGGCGGCAGCAACGGCGGCCTGCTGGTCGGGGCGTGCCTGACGCAGCGGCCCGACTTGTTTGGAGCGTGCCTCCCGGCGGTGGGCGTGATGGACATGCTGCGGTTCCAGAAGTTCACCGCCGGTCGCTACTGGGTGGACGACTTCGGCTCTTCGGACAATGCCGACGAGTTCCCCGCTCTGCTCAAGTACAGCCCGTACCACAACTGCAAACCCGGCGTGAAGTACCCGCCCACGATGATCACCACCGCCGACACCGACGACCGCGTCGTCCCCGGCCACAGCTGCAAATTCGCCGCCGCGCTGCAAGCCGCTCAAGCCGGTGACAAGCCGATCCTGATCCGCATCGAAACCCGCGCGGGCCACGGAGCCGGAAAGCCGACCGCCAAGATCATTGAGGAGACCGCCGACCAGTGGGCGTTTCTGGTCAAGACCCTGGGGTTCGAACCGACGATCCCCGCCAAGTAGGCCGGGCCCATTGGCCCGGCCAGTGCAACGTTCGAGCGTCGAGGTCGTGTGGCTTGGGTCGGGGTTGATAGCGAGCGTTGGACGTAAGTCCAACGTGCTGTGCGACGCTCAATCACTGGTCGACCCCGTGTGGTGTGTTCACGTCGCCTCTGGCACGGAGGACTTACGTCCCCCGCTCGCTGGGGTTTGGCAAATCGGACGGGCAATCCTGCCCGTCCCGCTCCGTCGTAGGCCGGGCTTTCCAGCCCGACCGTCCGACCAAAGAGCAGAATCGCTGCTCCTCGATCCCACCTCCGCTTGAAGACGGCCTGGAAAGGCCGCCCTTACCCCCATGCCGACATTGCCGCCCGCCCAGTCTGGGTTACACTTGCTGTAAGCACATCGCCACTCTGACGCCCCAACCATGTTGACATCGATCGAACTCACCAGCTTCCGCGGGTTCCGCCAGCTCAAACTGGAGGGACTACAGCGGGTCAATTTGATTGTCGGGAAGAACAATTCGGGGAAGACTTCGCTGCTGGAGGGGATTTGCGAAGTCGTCAATAGCGTGGACAGTAGAGCAACACTGCGTCAAGATGATTCCACTTCGGGATCGTGGATCGCTTCGACCGAGTCTACCAACTTGAATGTGGATGGCCAGTGGACTAATGACGGCCTAGATGCCATATCCATACCGAAACCAGATGATTTTGATGCGGCATATTGCCGTGTCAGTGTCATTTCTGTCTACCATCGAACTCCTGGAGAGCTTGTTCCCAGATTAGGAAAGGCACTGCTCGTTGCGGGGACCGAAGAAAGACTCGAGTCGATTCTGCGGCAAGTTGATCCTAGGGTAAAGAAGCTCAGAATTGACCCGAGCGTTCCAGGCAACCGGATTGTGATTGATGTCGGCCTCAAGAGGATGGTGCCTCTCTCGAAAATGGGACAAGGAATTTACCGTCTGATCGAGATTTTCGCGGAGATCATCTCAATGACCCCGAAGGTCTGCCTGATCGATGAGATCGAGAATGGCATTCACCACTCCAGCCTCATCGACCTGTGGCGAGGATTGGCTGAGATATCGGAGCAATTCAACGTGCAAATCTTCGCCACCACGCACAGCCACGAATGCATCGAAGCGGCTCACGAAGCGTTCTCCGAACGAGCGTCCTATGGTCTGAGTGTCATTCAGCTCTTCCGCGAAACCGTTTCAATCCAGGGGCGTGTCCTCGACCAAGCCCACATCACTGCCGCGATGAAGGGCGACATCGACTTACGTGAATAATGGCAGACATCAGCAAACCCCACGAAAAGGACGCTGAGTATCTCCTCGTTGTCGAGGGGTACGGCGACCTGTTGTTCTATGCTGAGATGATCGAGTTCATCGGTCTGCATGGACGAGTCTTCATCAAACATTTCAATGGGACCGAAGACTTGATGATGAACATCGGGACGTACTTGAGTCCCGGTCGAGTCGCGAACAAGACAACGGCGGCTGTCATTGTGGACGGGGATCTGTCACCGGCTTCTCGAATCCAGTCGCTGAGTCAACTGCTCTCCACCACGTTTGACCGCACACTTCAGCATGGCATTTGGTCGAAGGGCCAGCCGAATCTCGGGTACTTTGTGGTGCCCGATGGGAAGCAACCCGGCGAGGTCGAAACCTTGGCTTGGAATGCGTGGGCCAATGATCCGAACAACGCCGGGCCGAAACAGTGCATCGACGATTACCTGAGTTGCATGGCCGAAAAGGGACACACAGCGCACAGTCCCGACAAGGGCAAGATCAGTGCCCTTCTGGCTGTGAAGTATGATGAAGACCCGCGTCTCGGACCGGGGGCACGGCACAACGTCTTTGACTTCAACCGCCCGGAGTACGAACCTCTGCTGACCTTCCTGCGCGGCTTTTCCGAGTGAGTGTGCCACTCGCGTACGCGCCAGGTGCTGGTGAACGCAGTGTGGTCTGCCGATCGCATCCAAAAAGTGCTAAAGTGAATGAAGCTGGTGAGAGATAACACCTCGGCTCGTTGTCTGACAGGACAAGTGAAGGGTGTCGAGGTGTTGACGATATAGTCACGTGAAGCTCGGTTTCGGTTCGTACTTGGAGGAGAAAGTCTCATGTCGTCCATCGCGTTCTCCCGACAGATTGAATCGGACACGCTCCATATGCCGGAGTTGTTGCCCTTTGTCGGCCATCGCGTCGACATTGTTGTGCGAGATTCCGAACCACCGGCTGCCCCCGCCGCAGCTCATTCGGTTCTGTTCAACGCCCTTCAAGAGACGTATCAGCGCTGTCAACTCTATGACTGGGACGGCGAGCAGGCCGAAGCCATCTCCACAGAGACTTTCGAGGTCGCTCGTCGATTCATCGAGGCACTTCCTCTCCATTCCACACTGCCCACCATCTCCCCGGAACCGGACGGCCAGTTGAACTTTGAGTGGTATCATTCTCCTCGCCGCCTGCTGACCGTAAGCCTGAGTGCCGGTGGGACGTTGCATTGGGCGGCGCTGATCGGCTCAGAAGATCCACGCGGTTCGTGCCAGTTCGCCGATCGGTTTCCCAAAACACTGCTCTACTGGATCAGCCAGGTTTTTGAATGATCGACCCTCAGAACGTACCGCCCGTCGATGATGAAGAACTGCTGGCCCGGTTCATCGTCAACAGCGACCATGTTCGCAAGGACGGGACAGTCAGACCTCAGCTGTTCGTGCCCTACAAATGGGTGGATCTGTCCGTCAATCGGCATCGTGACGCTGCCATCGAAGAGACTTGGTCTGTTGGCTCTCAGGTCGCGGTGAAGCGAGGAAAGACTCTGCTCGGACGAGCGGACATACTCGCTGGCGCTTGTCGCATCTCGCCATTGTGCGTGGGTCCGAGTCCGTTTCCGGACAACTCCAATCACGCGGAGATCAGTGGATTCCCGCCCGCGAAGCCAGATCAAATGTCCTTGGCCAGCAAGTTGGCTGCCGCCATCGAAGGCCCGTGGACTGCATCCCCGTGAGCGTCACAGTCCAACTCCAATGGCCTGATCTTTGTCGCTCTTTACTGAGTATTACATCGGTCTGGACATCCTGGGATTGGATGATGCGGGAGTGTTGGCGATACACGATCAGCAGGTATCAGCAACGGGTCTTGGTGTCTGTGGGCATGCCTTCCTCGACTGTCCCATTGCATCGTGGAAGCGGACTAGCGGGGTAGTGGGCCAATCCCATTGGCCCTCCCAATACTCGACGAGTGCCCGCCCCTACCTCGGCACCGGGATCCGGTCGACGAGCTGTTGCAGCACGGCCTGGGCCCGCTTGCGCTGACCTTCCCGCAGCATCCCCGCGCAGGTGACGCGGTGGGCGAGGACGGGGAGCATCATTTGCTTTACGTCGTCGGGGATCACGTATTCGCGTCCCTCGACGAAGGCGTGGCTCTGGACCGCGCGCGAGAACGTGATCGCCCCGCGCGTGCTGACTCCGACCGTCAGTTCGTTGTTCGATCGCGTGCGATGCACGATCTCCAGAATGTAATCGCTGATCGAGTCGTCCATCCGGACCTCGCGCACGGCCGCTTGCAGTGCGAGCACCTGGTCGATGGAGACGACCGACTTCAGGCGGTCGACCGGCTCCCCCAGCCGGTGCGTGAGCAGCACCGCTTTCTCGGCGGTCTTGTCCGGGTAGCCGATGTCCATGCAGATCATGAACCGGTCCAACTGGTTTTCAGGAAGCGGGTAAGTCCCCTCGAACTCGTAGGGATTCTGCGTCGCCAGAACGAAGAATGGGCGGTCGAGCGGGTAGGTCTTGCCCTCGATGGAAATCTGCCGCTCCATCATCGCTTCGAGCAGCGCGCTTTGCGTGCGCGGGGTCGTGCGGTTGATCTCGTCGGCCAACAGGATCTGCGTGAAGATCGGGCCGGGCCGGAACTCGAACTCCCCCTTGTTGGGAAGGAACACGCTCCCGCCCAGGATGTCGCTGGGCAGCATGTCGGGGGTGAACTGCAGCCGCGTGAACTTACAGCCGAGGCTGAACGCCAGAGCCTTGGAGAGCGAGGTCTTTCCGACTCCCGGAGCGTCCTCGATCAACAGATGCCCCTCCGCCAACAGGGCCACGAGCGCCAGCCGAATGGCCGACTTCTTGCCCAGGATCGCCTGCGCGATGTTGTCTTCCAGGCTTTGAACCAACGCGTGCAGGGGTGACGGCACGAACCTCTCCCGAAGGGGTCAATCACAGTGGGGCAGACAAGGATCTCGGCACGGTGAGTCCGTCCGAGCGATGGGCATTCGCATCATAACGGATGGAGGGGCTTCCACCGAACCCACTGCTGGCTTGAGTAAAGGTCGGCCGGAGGATGACATCCGGGGAGTGGTCCCACAACGTTCCTTCCGGTCACAGAGAATTCTGATGACCGTGATCGGTGGGGCAGGTGTGGAACTCACCACAGCGTTTCAGGGGGAATTCTGCATGATTTTGTTCTTCATGATTTTGTGAATCTCTTCCGATCTCATCTGGAAAGTCAGAAGTGAACAAAATCATGAGGAGCCCCGACACGCAACGTCTCCACATGTCGCCCGCTTGAGGAATTCCCCGTGAATTCCGTTCTCTGCGGCTGTATGGGTCGGTCGTCGGTCGTCAGTCGCAGGGAAGTTTGGCTGACGGTTCCGACGATAGCCCAGCTGCGATCTACGAGTCACACCCGATGAGATGCACACCCGGAACCGCCCGCGACAAGACCGATGCTGGACACCACCGCGACCCTCCCGACGCTCGACGACTTGCGACAGTATGTGCATGCACAACTGTGCGCCAAGGAGAGCCTGTTGGAAGACCAGTTTGTCACTCAAGAAGACCCGCTGTTGATGCGGGGGCGCGTCTGCGGTCGGCAGTTTCAGCTCCACGGACCCAGAAGCATCCGCCTGGGGGCGATTTGGGCGAGCGACCAAAACTTGATTTATTTCTATGACACACAAGGGGAACGGTATCTGAAGGTGCGGATCACGACTCTGATCGCCGATGAGGCGTAAACCAGTTCCCGATGGCCTGGGTGAGTCTGTGTAGAACGGACGCCTACGTCCGTTCCGCCCGGACCTGGGGGTCCGAGCCACGGTGCGGCTGACGACTCCCCTCGCCGATGAGGCGTAGTCGATTCGATACCACCGGCGCGACCGGATGTGCGAACTGCTCTTTCTGCGAAATTCCCGTGCATGGTAGAAATGTCCGTTCGGGCGAGGGCGTCGATCTCGGCTGAAGAGGCCGCTGTCTGTCCGTCGAAGAAAGACACGCACGGCGTGTGTTTCGTCGATGGGAGGTTGCACTCCGCCCATCGGCAATTCCTGCCGCTCGTGGGATCGCCAGGGGACGGACCTCCTGTGGCTGATCCGTGTGAAGGTGTGGCCACGACTGCCCCACTCGAGGTTCCCATCGCAAGCCCGGCTGCCCACTGCTCCTGGAGGAGCCGTGGCGTCGGGACTGACTACCTGGCATGAGGCCACTCCATGTTGCGTCGACGTTTTCTGATTCAATCCGCCATGGCCCCCACGCTGGCAGCCTTGCTGGCAGCGACCGGCTGTCGCGGCAAACAGGTCGCCCACGTCCTCAACGAGGACGACCAGGACATGGTCGGCAGCCACACCGCTGGGGCGGAGACGTGGAAGCCGCTCATCGAGCAGTCGGTCGGCCAGTTGCTGGCCCGCCAATGCTCCGAGATCCACCCCGCCTCGATGGCCGAAGGTGCCGAGATCGATAAGAAGCGAGTCTGCTTCATGGGCGTCGAGAACAAGAGCGCCGAGGAACTCGGCGACAGCCGCGAACAGATCTACGACCACATCGACTCGCTCATCAGCGAGTCCGAGCAGTTCAAGCTCGTCAACAAACGCTTCGTCGACGCGGGACTCAAAGAGTGCAGCCTCAAACCAGATGAGCTGTTCGTCCCGGCGAACCAGCGGATGTTCGCGGCCGCGATGGAGCAGTTGGAGCAGCCGATCCACTACCTGCTGTTCGCCAAGATCACCTCTCTGTCGACGCAGAGCAACGGCGATTCCCAGCGCGACTATCAGCTGGTCCTGGAACTCGTGGACGCCACCACCGGGGACTACGACAAGGAATCCGCGACGATCCGCAAGGGATATCACAAGTCGAAGCTCAGCAAGCTGAAGCACTACTAGCAACGATGAAATCCAGCGAGCCGGAGGGCGTCAGCCCCCGGACCGAGCTGGAAAGATGACGTGCGGTGGAAGTCCGGGGCCTGACGGCCACCGGCTCGCCTGCAAACCTTAGCGGCTCCCACATTCACATGTTTTCCCAGTTCTCCCCGACGAATGAAGTCCCACGACTGCGGGTGATCCCGAGCCTGTGGCGGGGAATGTGCGTCGCGGTGGTGTCGGCGTTGTGCGGTTGTGCGTCGCATGTCGACCGCGTCGTGTCTGTGCGAAATGACTTCTACGCGGGCAAGCTCGAATCGGCACGGGCCGAAGTCCAGGAGCTGCGGGACAAGCATCAGTCGGATGAGGACGTGTTCGACCTCGATCGCGCGATGATCGAGTTGTGTGCTGGTCATCCGAAGGAAGCCGAAAAGCTGCTGCGGCATGTGCGGGATGACTTCGACAAGTATGAGGAGAAGTCGGCGAAGGAAATCGCCACCTCCCTGCTGACGGACGACACGAAGATCGCCTACGCCGGGGAGGACCACGAGAAGATCCTGGTGCGGACATTTCTGGCTCTCTCGAACCTGATGGCCGATGGAGGCGATGCGCAGGCGTACGCCTTGCAGATCGGGGCGAAGCAGTTGGAACTGGCCGAGAAGAGCCAGAAGAAGCTCGCAGAACACACGCCGGAGGGCGAGGAACTTCCCGCCGCCCTGGAACTGCCGCAGGTGGCCCTCGGGCCGTACGTGCGGGCGATGCTGCACGAAGAATCGGCCCTGGATGCGAATGAAGTCGTCCGGGCGCGGGAGATGGTGGTCTCGTATGTTCCCGACTTCCGGGACGGCGAAGCGGACCTCGAACGCGCTCTCGGAGATACCGCATGTGCCCCGGAGCATGGGGCGATCTACCTGTTCACGATGGTCGGTCGCGGCCCGATTAAGGAAGTCTCCGAAGACATCCCGACGCAGATGGCCCTCCTGATCGCCGACCAGATCATCAGCGCCCTGGGCAGCCAGACGCTCCCACCCACCCTCGCTCCCATCAAGGTCGCCAAGGTCGTCCGCCGACCCAACCGCATTCAAGCGGTCCAGGCCCAAATCGACGGCAGCTCCGTCGGCACCACCGCCACGCTGGTCGATGTGGGCGAACTCGCCGAGGCGCATTACCAGGCCCGCTATCACGAAGTGCTGGCGATGGCTGTCGCGCGGCGCACGATCAAAAAGGGGTCGATCTACCTCGCCAAAGAGAAGCTGAACGCCGATACCAACCCCGCCCTCGACATTGGGTTGACCCTCGCCGGGATCGCCTGGGAGTTCAGCGAAGCCGCCGACACCCGCTGCTGGGGTCTGCTCCCCGAAACAATCCAGGTGTTGCGGATCGAGGCTCCGGTCGGGACTCGGACTCTCAAGCTGCAAGCGGTGGATGCGCATGGGGCATACGGTGTTCCCGAGTCCGTGACCGTCGATATCCGCGAGCAGCGTAATACGTATGTTCTGGCGAACTTTCCCGATAGTCATCTGGTCGGCAAGGTGCTGGTCAGCGGACAGGAATAGTGGTCCACTACGATGAAGAAGAGAGGTAGCTGCGTTCGCCAGAACGCGGGGAGGCCGCCCTCTGGCGAGTGCAGCGATCAGACAAAAAGTGTGAGCATCAGAATTGTAGGCAGCCAATTGTCTCTGCCCCCTCTCCCCACTGGCGGCATGGCTTTCGGTGAGGACGTGACTGTGGGGAGAGGGCCGGGGTGAGGGGCTTGGAGCGAGCGATATGGCCCCCTCACCCCAGCCCTCTCCCCCGCAATACGCACAAGACGAAAGCCACATCGATCGCGGGGGAGAGGGGGCAGAACCTCACGGCTACCGACTTTTCCGATGCACACACTGACAAGCACAGAGGCCCTCCCGCGTAGTAGCGATCCCTCAAGCCTCTCGGTTATCCTCGCGGCATCGTTCTTTCGCTTCGCCGAAATGAGGTGCCCGATGCGTCACTGCTGGATCGCCGTTGGCCTGTGCCTGCTTTGCTGTCCCGCCTGCGCTGCCGAAGCTCCGGCGGCCTCGCCACCTGCGATCCCGCATTGGATCAGCACCTCCTCCCCAGGTCCACAGCCGGTCGATCTCATCCGATCATTCAAGGCCGAGGCCCCCGTGCAGCAGGCCACGCTGAAGTTCGCAGCCGACTTCTGCTTTGCCACGGTGGCGATCAATGAGACCGAAGTTTTGGAGGTCGCTCCGTTTGTGCAGTTGCAGACGCTCGATGTGACCAACGCCGTGCAGCGAGGCGAGAACCGGCTGCGCGTGCGTATTCGTGAGGGGAACCGGTTGACCGGTGTGGCTCTGTCCTTGGAGGTCCGTTACGTCGATGGCACCTCGACGATGGTTGTGAGCGATGCGGCGTGGTCGGTGGGGTTGGTCGATCCGACCGGCGTGCTGAATGTGCCGCCGTTGGAGACGGAGAAACTCCTGCTGGAAGTTCGCGGCGCGGTGGCTCCCGAGTTGTGGGGCATCGGTCGGCGGGATCTCTCGTTGTCCGCGTTTGAGAACTATGAGCAATGGCAGCAGTCGAAGGGCGAGGTCGCCGACAAGCACCGCCCGAAGTTCTGGCTCGCCCCCGGCTTCGAGATCACCGAGCTGCGAGTGGCTCAGCCGGACGAGGGGTCGTGGATCGCGATGGCGTTTGATGACCAGGGACGGTTAACGGTCTCGCGCGAGGATGTGGGGCTGTTGCGGATGACGCTGGCGGAGGACCGGAAGTCGGTGTCTCGCGTGGAGAAGATCGACGTGAAGCTGGAGGAGTGCCGCGGGCTGGCGTATGACGGGGAGACGCTCTACGCGAATGCGAACAACTCGAAGGGGCTGTACCGACTGAAGATCGATAACACCGGGGCGGCTCAAGGTCTGGAATTGATTCGACAATTTCCTGGTGGAGTTGGGCACGGACGCAACGATATTGCCCTGCTGAAGCACACTTCTGGACCGCCCTCAATCTATTCGATCCACGGCGACTCCGTCGATCTCCCCACCAGTGACTTGAACGATCTCACCTCACCACTTCGCGAGACAAAACTGCTCCCTCCCAAGCGGGAGGGAACTCTCTACCGCCTGGACCTCGGAGAACCGCTCAAGACTTCGCTGGTCCATGCGGGCCTGCGGAACCCCTATGGAGTCGCGCTGCATCAGTCGGGTGATCCGTTCACGTTCGACGCGGATAACGAACACGATATGGGCACGCCCTGGTATCGACCCACGCGCATCCTGCAACTGGTGACGGGCGGTGACAGCGGCTACCGCGAGGTGACCGGCCAGTTGCCACCACGGTTTCACGATCAACCCGACCACGCCCCCCCGCTGTTCGACATCGGACGGTCATCGCCGACATCGGTGATGTTCGGATATGGCCTGAAGTTTCCCACACCCTACCAGCGAGCACTGTTCGCCCTCGACTGGACGTATGGACGGGTGATCGCAGTCCATCTGTTTCCACGGGGGATGACCTATCGGGCCAGTGCGGAAACGTTCCTGCAAGGGCGACCGCTGAATGTCACCGATATTACGACTGGTCCCGATGGGGCGATGTATTTGATTACCGGGGGCAGGAAGACGCAATCGGCGCTGTTTCGGATCATATCGACGAATGAACCACATGAATTCACGTCACGACCTTCGAGCCAACACGAAGAACTCAGCCAGGAATACTCTGGGATGATCCGCAGCAAGAAGACACTCACGAGCATGAGCAATTCGTCCTTGCCCAGAGAGATGCTGTCTCACGATTCCGTCGAGCGACATAGTGCCCGCTTGGTCGTCGAACGAGACCCCAAAAATCTGGAGACCGGTAACTCCCGGACCATCGCGCCGGGACCGGGTGCCATGACAGCACTGATGGTCATTGCTCGAGCGAGGAAGCCGGAGGCAGTCCGTTCGATTCTTTCGATGCTGCTGAATATCGAGGTTCACGGTCAGAATATCCCAATTGCGACCCACGATCTCACCTCCCAATTCATCTGGACCCGTGTCGCGAATCTCTGCCTGGAGATCTCACGAGACCAAGTCCTCATGCAGCGGGAGAAGTTGATTCCCGATGTTGTTGCCGTGTGGAAGGCTCTCGACACGCGCCCATTCTCGGTCGCCCCAGAGGGGACGAGCGTGGAGCTTCGTCGTCGGCTGGCGTATCTGCTGGGCGAACTCGGGGCAGACGAACTCCCGGCGCTGGTCGGGCCGGTGTTGCTGGCCAGTGGGGTGCAGGAGGACCAGCTCGCGGGGTTGCTGGCACTGCGGAACCAGAAGACCGGGTGGACGCCCGCACTGCGGAAGCAGCAGTTCGAGACGATCAACTCGATCCCGCTGATGATCGGCGGGGCGGGGTTGCCGCCGCTGGAGAAGTGGCTGCGGGAGGAGTCGATCAAGACGCTCAGCGATGTGGAGCGAACGGAGCTGGCGGGACTGTTGGAACCGAAACCGCCCGTCCCGGAGCCACTGCCGCCGCCGCGTGCGTTCCTCCAGAAGTGGACGCCGGATGAGCTGGCCTCGCTGCACGGCAGTGATGCCCCGAAAGGCGACGCCGAGCGAGGTCGTCTCCTGTTCCGCGAGGCCCTCTGTGCCCGCTGCCACCGCGTCGGGTTGCGAGGTGCCGCTGTCGGTCCGGACCTGACTTTTGTGAGCCGCCGGTTCAGTCGCAAAGATGTCCTGGAATCGGTCCTGCTTCCGTCGAAGTCGGTCGCCGAGAACTACCGCCTCGAAACGATCACGACGCTCTCGGGCCAAACCCACACGGGCCGCATCATCCCCGAGGGGGACTACCGTTCCGAAAAAGTCCGGCTGAGCCTCGACCCGCTCGATGCCAGCAAAGTCGTCGAGATCGACAAGAAAGAGATCGACCAGCACAATACCTCGCCCGTCTCGCCGATGCCCAGTGGGCTGCTCGATACCCTCACGCTCGACGAGGTTCGCGACCTGCTGGCCTACCTGGAGTCGGGCGGAGCGGGCCGATAGACAATCCGGACGCAACCGGTCGTGAGCGGCACGGCGCTAGCCGCCGGTTCCCCTCACCGTGGTCTGGCCCGAGGACTCGGTTCCCCAACAGGCCACACGGAGAAGAACCGGCGGCTAGCGCCGGGCCGCTCAACACATGGGCCGTTTCATGCGGCAGGCAGAATCACAATCGCACTCGAACCCCATACACTGTTCACAGGCCCCCATGACCGAAGCACCTCCACAACTCCCCTCCCTCCCCGAGGCCACACGCACCTGGGCCAAGGTCGCCGCCCTCAGCTTTGGCGGTCCCGCCGGGCAGATCGCGGTCATGCACCGCATTCTGGTCGACGAGAAGAAGTGGATCTCCGAGGAGCGGTTCCTGCACGCCCTCAACTTCTGCATGCTGATCCCCGGTCCCGAGGCCCAGCAACTGGCGACCTACATCGGGTGGTTGATGCACGGGCTGCGCGGGGGGCTGATCGCGGGGACACTGTTCATACTGCCGGGGGTGGTGTCGATTCTGGCGCTGAGTCTGATCTATGCGGAGTACCAGCAGACGGTCGCGGTGCAGGCTCTGTTCTTCGGTTTGAAGCCCGCCGTGCTGGCGATCGTGTTCGAGGCGGTGCTGCGAATCGGCAAGCGGGTGCTGAAGAACAACGCGATGTATGTTGTCGCGGCGGTGTCGTTCGTCGCGATCTTCTTCTTCAGCGTGCCGTTCCCGGTCATCGTGCTGTCGGCGGGGATCGTGGGTTACATCGGCGGCAAGGTGGCACCGGACCGGTTCATCGTCCTCAAGGGGCACGGCGGGAGTTCGAGTACCGGGGACATCTCGGACCTGCATCTCGTGCCGGTCGCGCCGTCCTGGGGCCGCAGTTTGCGGGTGAGCGCGGTCTGCCTCACGCTGTGGTTCGCTCCGCTGATCGCACTGTATTACTGGCTCGGTCCGGACAGTCCGGACAATCCGGACTCGGTGTACTTGCAACAGGGGCTGTTCTTCAGCAAGGCCGCCGTGGTGACGTTCGGCGGGGCGTACTCGGTACTGGCGTATGTCGCGCAGCAGGCCGTCGAGCGGTTCCACTGGCTGACAGGACCGGAGATGCTCGACGGGCTGGGGATGGCCGAGACGACGCCGGGGCCGCTGATTATGGTCGTGCAGTTCGTGGCCTTCCTCGGAGCCTACCGCCATCCGGGTCCGCTGAGCCCGATCGCCGCGGGCATCCTCGGATCCGCGATCACGACCTGGGTCACGTTCGTCCCCTGCTTCTACTGGATCTTCCTCGGCGCTCCTTACATCGAGCGACTGCGCGGCAATCGCCAACTCACCGCCGCTCTGTCGACGATCACCGCAGCTGTGGTGGGCGTGGTGTTGAACCTGGCGGTGTGGTTCGCGCTGCATACGTTGTTTGAGAAGGTCGAAGCCCGGCAGTACGGCCCGCTAAAGCTGGAGGTGCCAGAGTGGGGCAGCGTCAGCGCCGGAGCCTGCGTAATCGCGGCGCTGGCGATGGTGCTCACGTTCTACTTCAAGAAGGGGATGGTGCTGACACTCTCCGCGTGTGCGGCGTTGGGCGTGGTGTGGTATCTGGCGGGGCGGTGAGACGCTGAATCGCTCTCTCCTGGGCGAATGTAACGTCCCTGCGAATTCGCACGTCGAGTCAACTCGAAGGCTACACAGCTAAAGAAGAATCCTTGCGAGTGGCCTCTCCTCCCGGCAGGGATGCCAGAAATTCGCCGGTGGTGTCGCTGCGCTCGACCACCGGCGATGGGCTGAATTCCCTTCGGGGAAATGACAGCTGCCAGCCGGAATTCGGGCCTGCCTCGAGGGGTGTCAGGACTCGGGTGGGGAGTTGTGTAGAGACCAATGGGGTGGCCACCCCTGGGCTTGGTCGATCAACCATATACCATCAACCATAAACCTCCTCCATTCCCCTCGAAACCGTGCCAGCCTCGGGGTACAGTGTGTACTCGGTGATTTTCGGCAACGGTGAGGAGCGATTCGGATGTGGAATTGGCGTGCATGTATGGGCGTGGTCGGGCTGTGCTTGGCCACGGCGGTGTCAGCTGCGGAGTGGACCGAATTTCGTGGTCCGACCGGGCAGGGCGTGAGCGATCAGACGGGTCTGCCGCTGACCTGGAGCGAGACCGAGAACGTCGCCTGGAAGACGCCGATTCCGGGGTTGGGCTGGTCTTCGCCGGTGGTGTCGCAGGGGAAGATTTACCTCTCGACGAGTGTCGACCTCCCCCAAGACGGCGACAAGCCCGAGGTCCATGAGCTGCGCGGGCTGTGCGTCAACGCTGCGACCGGGAAGGTCGAGTGGGACATCGAGCTGTTCCGTCGGACCGGGCCGCTCAAGATGCACCCCAAGAACAGCCACGCCAGCGGGTCTCCGCTGATCGATGGCGAGGTCGTCTACTTCCACTTCGGCCCGCACGGCACAGCGTGTCTGAAAACGAATGGAGAAGAACTCGTCTGGAAGAACGAGGAACTGGTCTACGCACCGCAGCATGGCACCGGTGGCTCACCGGCCCTCGCCGATGATTTACTCGTGATCTGCTGCGATGGGGCCGACAAGCAGTTCGTGGTCGGCCTCGACAAGGCCACCGGGAAGATTCGTTGGAACACGCCGCGCGAGACAGCGCCTCAAAAGGGGTTCTCGTTCTGCACCCCGCTCGTCATCACCGTCGATGGCCAGAAGCAGGCCATCTGCCCCGGCAGCGACGCTGTGTTCGCCTATGAGCCAGCGACCGGGAAAGAGATCTGGCGCTGCCAGTACGGCAGCGGCTACAGCGTCGTCCCGCGCCCTGTGTTTTCCAATGGCCTGGTCTTCGTCAGTTCGAGCTATGACAAGCCGAATCTGCTGGCGATCGATCCCACCGGCCAGGGCGACATCACCGAGACTCACATCCGCTGGCAGACCGATAAACAAGCTCCGCACAACCCGTCGATGGTGGCGGTCGAGGACATGCTGTTCTACGTCTCCGATGGCGGGATCGCGACCTGTGCCGATGCCAAGACCGGCGAGATCCACTGGCAGGAACGCATTGAGGGAAACTACTCCGCCTCGCCCACCGCAGCCGATGGACGGGTCTACTTCCAGAACGAACACGGGAAGGCGACCGTTGTGGCCGCTGCCAAGAAGTTCGGGGTGCTGGCCACCAACACGTTCGCCGAAGGGGAGCGGACGTTCGCCTCGTACGCGGTGATCGACAAGTCGCTGCTGATTCGCAGCGAACATCACTTGTACCGCGTCGGAGCCAAGCAATCTGCGAGCGCGAAGTGACCATCACCCTCATCGGTTATCGCGGCGTCGGCAAGTCGACGATCGCTCCGCTGCTGGCCGCGCGACTCGGCTGGAACTGGGCCGATGCCGATGCGCTCATCGAGCAGCAGGCGGGCCGGTCGATTGCCGAAATCTTTCAGCAGGAAGGGGAACTCGGCTTCCGCATGCGCGAGGCGGGCGTCCTCTCCGAACTGCTGTCGCAGGACCGCCTCGTCATCGCGGCGGGCGGCGGGGCCATCCTCGATCCCCACTCGCGACAGGCCATCCGCGCGGCCGGTCCCGCCATCTGGTTGACGGCCAGCCTCGACAGCATCTTCGCCCGCATCCACGGCGACTCAACGACCGCCGCGCGGCGACCGTCCCTCACGGGGGCTGACCCGCGCACGGAGATTGAAACGCTGCTCGCGGCGCGGACCCCGCTCTACGCCGAGACCGCCACGCACACAGTCGACACCGAAGGCCGCTCCCCCGCCTCCATCGTCGACGAAATCCTGCTCGCCCTGCCCCGCGCCATCACCAGCGGGAGTTCCCGATGAAGGTCTTCGTCAATCAGGATTTGCCCCCGTGGCTGATCCTCCCGTTCCTGTTCTGGATGGGAGCCTGCCTCGGCAGCTTCCTCAACGTCTGCGTCTTCCGCATCCCACAGCGCCTCACGCTGTGGGGCCAACTGAAGAGCATCGCCAATCGGGGGTCGTACTGCCCCCGCTGCCAGACGCCGATCAAGTGGTATGACAACATCCCGATCTTCGGGTGGCTGTCGCTGCGTGGGCGCTGCCGAGCCTGCGGGCTAACCATCTCGATGCGGTATCCGCTGGTCGAGTTATTCAACGCCTTGCTGTTCGTGCTGGTCTATTGGTTGGAGGTGCCGCTCCACTATGGCCCATTGACTGGCAGTACCGTGTTCGCCGATCTCGGCCCGCAGGAGATTCCGGGACTGGGCAGCCTCTCTCCGCTGATGTTCCTGCATCTGCGCGTGGCGTTTCATCTGGTGCTGATTGAGGCGCTGCTGGTGGCCACGCTGATCGACTGGGATCTGATGATCATCCCGGACGCCACCACCATCCCGCAGACGCTGTTCGCGGTTGTGGCCTCCACAGCCCTGGGACGATTGCATCTGGTCCCGGCCTGGCACCAAGACCCGGATCTGCTCCGCGATTTCCGGATCATGATCCCGAAGGCCCTGCACCCGTGGCTGACCCCCGAGTGGAGCGTCCCCGAGTGGTTCAGCACGTCCCCGCATCTGCATGGACTGCTCGTGAGCGTCGCCGGTCTGGCGGTCGGGGCGGTCATGGTGGCTGTGGTCCGCAGCATCGGGACGCGAGTGCTGGGTCGCGAGGCGATGGGTGACGGCGACATCTTCCTGATGGCCATGGTCGGAGCCTTCATCGGCTGGCAGGCCACCGTCCTGGCCTTCTTCCTGGCCTCGTTCCTGGCGACCGCAGCTCACCTCGTCACCTTCTCGTTCCGCCTCGACAAGGAGATCCCCTACGGCCCGTACTTGAGCCTCGGCACGCTGTTGATACTTCTGGGCTGGCGCGAAGTCTGGGAGCAGTTCGCCCGACGGTTCTTCAGCCTCGGCCCGATGCTGATCCCCCTGACCCTGTTCATGCTCGTCATGTTCCCCCTGCTGCTGCTCATGATGCAGGGCGTGAAGTGGCTCCTCGGCATCCCGCTCTCTCCCCCGGCCCCGGTCGGTGTCTGGACAGCTGCGGACCAAAACCTCTTCGTGGCTGGCGAGAACGTCGATCGGAACCAGGGCCGCTGGAAACTCGACAACGATTGGCCGGGCAATGCTGCGGCTCGTGGAACCACGTTTGAGGAACAGTGGAAGAACCCGGGGTAGTGGCTGCGTGGGATAGGCTTCCAGCCTGTCTCTTCTTGATGTCTGCCACGGAAGACATCACAGGCAGGATGCCTATCCCACGTTCGCAGATGCAACGATGGGGAGGTAGCCGAGACTCAGATAATGATGGCATGGAAGCCCAAAGCAGCTACCCGTGGGACATGCCAGATCATCTCGTGGGCCCAGTAGGTATCTTCGCTCGTACGCCCTTGGCATTGTGTAGCGAATCTAGATTGCAACGGAGTATCATACGCGAACTTCGAGCCGTGTGTTGTGGTCCATGCGTATAGAGAAGTGATCACCCGACACTCTGGGAGACAAACGAAATGGAACTCATTCGACCACTCATCGTCGCTCTCGATTCTTCAACGCTTGGCAAGGTCTCGCGAGACTACTGGAGCGCCAGCCCGGAAGACCGATTGAAAGCGAGAACTTTCATTGCGGACCTACGAAACCGTGGCGTCTATGTCGCTTTCACTCTCATGCATGTGTGCGAGCTACTGAGGCATGGAGACCCAGTTGTTACTCGTGAGCGGCTTGGTTTTCTGAGTAGCTTGCCATTGATCGCATGGCTTCGGCCATACAGCAAAACGTGGTTCCCAGGTAGTGTATGCGACCTTCATGTACGGGAGTTGCACGCCTTTCACTTCGATTCAGCAAAGACTTGGAGGGAGATCATCGAAGCGGTACGGCAGGACTTATGGGAAACGGGAATGGGATCAGAAATGTTCATGAATACCGACGAGTTCTGGGGAGAGATCAAGAGGATTTCCGTAGAGTTACACCGAGTCGAAAAAACCGTTGCTTCCATAGCGAAGCCTGATGCGAGTAATGCCAACCACAGAACCATTGAGCAGAGCCGTAATACGGAGAAACGGTCGAATGAGAGTCGGGGGGCATTCTTTCCGAAATACGCGGAAAGTCTGCGCCACAAGCTGGTGCAGCATGGCGATCGTCGGCTTGAAGACGTGGACAGAATTGCTTGCGGCTTTGCCAAATCTATTCAAATTAGAGTTGAGTCGAACAATGGATTTGGAGACGACCCGATCGGTGGAATCATGGATCATTTCGGTGTTCCAAAGGAGTTGGTGACTCCCCGTACAACTTTGGGTGAGGTCGGCCATATCGCAGCTTACGTTGCCAGGTTGAGGGTGTATTCAAAGTACCTGAGACCCACATGCAGTCTCTCAATGACTGACGTGCCAATCGACTCATTGCCATCCGACGTTCTGCATGTTCGTCTTGCTTCAATTCAGCAACGAGCAGACAGGGTCTCGGGAAGTGACATGGGAGATGCCGGTCTTGCCACTCTTGCTTTGTACTCAGACTGTATTGAAGTCGACAAACGGACATGGGAGTACTTGAACCAACTCAAACGTTCCGATCCTGCAATCGGCTTGCTTATCGGTTCATACTTTAAAGAGTCGGACTACTCAAGAATTCCTGATCTCATTCAGCGGATCGGGTAGGTTGACTGGCCCGGTCAGGGGTTTCGGTTTGCGATGAGCTTGGGGGCCAAGTTTCCAGGGGCCGTGTCTCGTGCAATCCAGCAGAGTGTGGCACCCGCAGGGTGCTACAAGAAGTCGCTTTGGGCCGCCAGTGGCTCTGATGTCCCAGCGACTCAGCGGGCTTCCAGGAATGACAGTCGTTCACTCGGCGTCATGCTGCGTGTTGCCCTTCGCCAGGATGAGACGTGGCCAGATCAGCCGCACGAGACAGTCTTCGGGATAGCATTCCAGCATGAACTCCAGCACTCCATCGTGTGTCACAATCCAGAGGTGAGTCCCACGCGCCTCCGCTGTCCGAGCCAGCCAGGATTCCAGGTCGCGACGCTGACTCGAAGCCTCGAATTCCGACATCCTTTGACGAACCTCGGGAACGGACTCCCAGAGCCGCTCGAACTCTGCTTCAGAGGCTTGCGTACATCTGATCATCCATCAAGTGGTCGGCATATTCGGACTCCGTTCCCAAAACGAGATGGCACATGCCACCGACTACAGCGGAATCGGATACTTCTCTTTCAGTCGATGAACAAGTTCGGCCAACGTGCCTCCGTCTCCGGAAGACCGTGAGCGGGTCAAGACATCAATCACTTCTGCATCGGTCCATCCCTCTTTGACAGTTGTCAGGTGACGTCCGGATCGGTCGACAATCTCGACTGGCTCCACGGATTCGCTGAGCAGTCGCTGTTGTTCTTCGGTGAGAATCATCTGGATCATGGAGACATCCTGTATGTGACTTGCTCGATCATACCGTTTTCAAACGGCTCCAGGGAATCCCGATTCGATGATGGACGCATGTCGTGTGTGCGTCGGAAAAGCAGGCTGGCATGCACACCGCAGGTCTCCCAACAACCGGGGAGGCGGGAACAAGTTGCCCCCATCGTGAGGCCCTACCCAGACTTTCAATGAGCAAAGTCTGGCAACTTCGGCGACCGGGCTTCCCGCGTGTCTCCCGGCTCCGACTCGGACTCGTTAGAATGCTGTGATCTGCGAGCGCTCCGCGCAGAACCTCCCCGCTGTGCCCGTTCAGATTGAGCCGTCGATGCCCTTGGATTCCTGGAAGCGTGAAAGTCATACCAAAATCGTGGCCACAGCCGGACCGGCGTGTGACACGGTCGAGAAGCTGGAGGAGTTGATCCTCGCCGGGGTCGATGTGTTCCGGCTGAACACGGCTCACGGATCGGCGGCGGAACACCAGGTGCGGCTGGATCGGATTCGTCAGGCGGAGAAGCGAGCCGGGCGGATGGTGGCGGTGCTGGTTGATCTGGCGGGGCCGAAGATGCGGCTGGGGGAGATTCCGGGGGGGGTCATCGATCTGGTGGTGGGGGAGCAGGTGGCGTTCATCCGGGGGAATGTGACGACCGATCCGCGCGAGTTCACTTGCATCTATGAGCCGCTGCTGGATGAGTTGAGCGAGGGGAACCGCGTGATGCTGGCCGACGGGACGGTGGCATTGCGGGTCCTCTCGAATGATGGCCAGCGGGCGGTGTGCGAGGTGACGCAGGGGGGCACGCTTCGCAGTAAACAGGGGGTGAACCTCCCGTATGTCGCTCTGAAAGCGGCCGCCATGAGCGACCTCGACCGCACGAACGCCGTCTGGGCGATCGAGGCCGGGGCCGATTACATCAGCCTGAGTTTTGTCCGCACAGCTCAGGACATCATCGATCTCAAAGAGTTGATTGCGGCCCAGCATCCGGCCAATGCGCCGCACGTCATCGCCAAGATCGAGAAGCCCGAGGCGCTCCTCAATCTGGAGGCGATCGTCCACGAGGCGGACGGCATCATGGTGGCGCGCGGCGACCTGGGCGTGGAGGTCGACATCGCCGAGATCGCGGTGGCTCAGAAGCGGATCGTGGCGGCTTGCCATCGAGCGCGGAAGCCGGTGATCATCGCCACGCAGATGCTCGACAGCATGCACAACTCGCGTATCCCCACGCGGGCCGAAGCGACCGATGTGGCCAATGCGATCCTGGACGGGGCCGATGCCTGCATGCTCTCCGGTGAGACAGCGATCGGGAAATACCCCTGCGAGGCGGTGCAGATGATGCACCGCATTGCCATCGCTACCGAACCGCTGCTGCGCGATCGCCTGTATACCCGCGACGGAGAGAGCCGTCCGACACCCGGCGTCAGCCCGATCACCGATGCCGCTGCACGGGCTGCGGGCCGACTCGCCGAAGAACTGTCGGCCAAGCTGGTGGTCGTGGCCAGTTCGACGGGCAGGGCAGCGCTGAGCCTGTCGAAGAACCGCCGGTTCGTGCCGACGATTGGGGTCAGCGACAGTCTGTCATCGCTGCGCCGCATGTGCCTGTACTGGGGTGTGATCCCGGTTCCGGATGCCCCGGCGCATGAGGACCGGGAGCTAATCGAGTTTGTGGTGCATCGCGGTCTGGCCACGGGCGACCTGCAGCGGGGCGACCGGATTCTGTTACTCTCCGGCACCGGATTGCCGACGAGTCGGCATAATGTGGTGCTGGTGCATGAAGTGGCTTAGTGTTCGAAAGCCCAGGGGTTGCAACCCCTGGGCTTTTGAGATCGACTGACTTCCAGAGGATGTTCCATGTCTCTCGTACTCAAGAATGTCCGCAAGAGCTACAAGCTCCCGGACGGGACGCGGCTGCCGGTGTTGGGCATCAACTCCTTTGAGTTGAGGTCCGGGGAGCAGGTCGCGCTGGTCGGCTCCAGTGGCGGCGGCAAGACGACGCTGCTCAACGCCATCGCCGGGATTACGACGGTCGACGAAGGCTCGATCGTCATCGATGGCATCGACATCTCCCGCCTCCCCGAACCGAGCCGCGACCGGTTTCGCGCGCAGCGGATCGGGATCGTGTTCCAGACATTTCATCTGCTCCCGGCGTTTACGGCCTTGGAGAATGTCCTGTTGGGGATGTCGTTCAGCGGTCGGGTCGATCGGTCGCGGGCCAAAGAACTGCTCGACCGCGTCGGGCTCAGCCAGCGACTGAATCACCGGCCTTCGATGCTCTCGGTCGGGGAGCAACAGCGGGTGGCGGTGGCCCGCTCGCTGGGGAATTCGCCGAAGCTGATGCTGGCGGATGAACCGACCGCGAGTGTCGACCGGGCCAACCAGACGAAGATTCTGGATCTGATTCGCGATGCCTGCCGCGAGAACCAGATCTCACTGCTGCTGGTCACCCATGCCCCCGAGGTCGCAGCTGCGTTTGATCGCGTCGAGACACTGAGCCAGTTCAATCAGCCGGGAGAGTCCGTATGAACCTGTTCCAGATTGCACTCAAGAATATGCGGCAGCGGAGCGTGGCGTCGTGGCTCACGATGATCAGCGTGGCCCTGGGCGTGTCGCTGATGATCGCGGTGCTCGTCTTGCATGGCGTGCTAGGAAAGCAGTTCTCCCAGAGCGGCAGCGGGTACAGCCTCATCATCGGGCCGGCGGGGAGCCCGACCCAACTGGTGTTGGCGGTCGTGTACCGGATTGAGAACTCGCGACTCAATATGCCCTGGCGGTACTACCAGAAATGGACTAAAGACCCGCGCGTGGAACTCGCCATCCCGATCTGTTTCGGCGACACCACGCAGGAGGGGGGGTTCCCGGTGATCGGGACCAGCCCACAGTATTTCAAGCTCCCCTATGCCCGCACTCCCGAGCCACAGCTGTACCAGGTCAAGGGAGATTTTCTCAAGGGGAGTTGGGACGCAGTGATCGGTTCCGAGGTCGCCCGCCGCAATGAGTGGACCATCGGCTCGCAATTCCAACTGGTCCACGGTGGACAGCCAGGGAAGGATGCCCACATCCACGACGAGAAATTCACCGTGAAGGGAATCCTCAAGTCCACCGGAACCCCCAACGACCGCACGGTGTTCACCCACATCGACGGGTTCTTCATGCTGGCGGGCCACGAGAATCCGCTCCGCGAAGCGATCCACCGCGAGGCCCAATACTTCAATGACCAGACCGAAGCCCAGCTCCTGGAACAGTACGCACCGGAACTCGAAGCGGAACGGCGAGAAGCAGTGGCCCTGAAGCTGAACCCCAAGCATGCGGCCCACGCGGTTCCCGATCTCTCGAAAGAGGTCTCGGCGATCCTGATCGTGGCCAAGGGGGATGAGGGGGATGAACTGGCTCGCGCGCTGCGCGCGGAAAGCATTCAAAGCGAACTCCGCGAAGAGAACGCGGCCCAGGCGGTCAGCCCCGTCATGATTATGCAGAAGATCATGCAGAACTTTGTGGGCAATCTGCAGACGGCGTTTCTGTGCCTGACCGGGCTGATCGTGGCGGTGTCCGGGATCGGGATCTTTGTCAGTATCTACAACTCCATGAACGAGCGCCGCCGTGAGATCGCCGTGATGCGGGCGCTGGGGGCGCAGCGGAGGACGGTCTCGCTGATGATTCTGTGCGAGACGCTGTTGTTGTGTCTGGGAGGCGGATTCCTCGGGCTGTTGCTGGGGCACGGGTTGATGTTTGTGGCCTCGCCGATTCTGGAGGCCCGGAGCGGGCTGTTGATTGACCCGTGGTCGTACTCGCCGTGGGAGTTGATCGTCCTGCCGATCGCGTTGGTTCTGGCCACGCTCAGCGGGCTGATCCCGAGCATCACCGCGTACCAGACCGATGTGGCCGAGACGCTGGCGCAGTGATGGCGTTGGAGTCCAGCCTTTAGGCTGCTCCGGTGCAGGCTAAAGCCTGGACTCCAACCCCCAAATCAACCTCTGACGAGGCACGAGGTGTGACATCTGAGTGACTGTGGTCGGACACAGTCATTTACCGGTCGGGGCCGACTCAATGCAGTACAGGAACTCCCGCCGCTGGCCTTCGACTTGCTCGGCCACGCGGTGATAGATGCGGCTGCCGCTGATCGCCATGGTGCCGAAGACTTCGCTGCCGAGTTGGTTTTCGCCGATGAGTTTGAACTCCTTCGGGTCGGCCCGGAAGATCGTCGTCTTGCCGGACTCATCAGTGGCGTAGATTGCGCCATCGACCAGCACGAGCGAGGAGCTGAACGTCCCGCCGACGCGGTGCTTCCACTGCTCTTCGCCGGTGTCACTCTTCAGGCATTTCACGATCCCTTCATCGAGCATCGCGTACAGGGAGCCGTTCTGCAGCACCATCGACGGCACATAGACGCGCGACGGGATCTCCCACACGACGGTCCCCGAGCCATCGGCCTTCATCGCCGCCAAGTGGTTCTTGGGGTAGCCGCCGCTGGTGTAGATGTGCGTGCCGTCCGTCACGGTCGAGGTCACGCACTCGGTGGTCGCTCCGGGGAACTCCCAGTTCTGGCTACCGCTGAGTGGGTCGAGACTCGTCACCAGATCGCACCCGATCAGGAACATCTGCTCCTTGCCCGCCGCCTTCAAAATGATTGGGGAGGGGTAGTTCGGCAGCGCGGGTCGCGAGTGCGACCAGACGATCTTGCCGGTCGCGCGGTTGAGTCCGGCCAGTTTCCCTTTGCCCCCCTTGGTATCCGCCGACACGATCACCAGCGGACCATACACCATCGGCGACGAACTGAACCCCTGGTGCAGCACATAATCCGTGATCTTCGTCTGCCACAGCTGATTCCCTTTCCGATCCAGAGCGGTGGTGTAGATCGCATCGGAGTTCAAGAAGTTGACGAAGATCCGCTCGCCATCGCAGGCCGGGGTGGAGTTGGCCGAGGTACTCTTGTCGTTCTGCTTGGCGATCAGGCCGCCCGCGTGGACCTTGGTCTCCCAGAGTTGCTGGCCGGTGTCGCGGTCGAAGGCGATCGTCAACTGGCGATCGGGTTCGTGGGCAGCTGCGTTGAGGATCACTTGATCGCCGACCACGATGGGGGAGCCGTGCCCCTTACCGGGGAGCGGAGCCTTCCAGCGGATGCCCTCGGTGGCGGACCACTTCGTCGGGGCCTTCTGTCCCGAGGGAGCGATCCCATTACGGTTCTGCCCCCGCCACCACGGCCAGTCGCCGGGTGCGACTTGGATCGGACTGACAACCGGGACGGCGTCCTTCTCCTCCGCAGAGGCGACCCGACCCGGCAGAGCCTGACCCAGGATCAGACCGACGCCCACGCACCACATCGTCCATTGCCACATTGCACTGCCTCATGAGTCACTGGAATTGGGACATTCCGCTGGGTGAGTCGTAGTCGATGGGGGGCGAGAAGCCAAGGGCCGGGGTGTCCAGTCTGCGGCCCTGCTGGAGACGTTGGAACAACATTGCCAATCCAATACATGCGTGCGACAATCAACGGTCTAGTGCCCCGTCAAGTCTTGATTTTGGGGTAGAGCCTCTTGAGCTTCGTGCGAGCGTCATCGACTTTGAATTGCCAGTCGATGCCGCGTTGTTTCAGGTTGGTTCTCTCGGACCAGGCTTTGGTTTCGGACTGCAGCTTTTCGATCTCACCGATGCGGCGACCGGTCAGGCACTGGCTGGTCATGCAGCTCAGTTCGCACTCGGCGATGTTCAGCCAACTGCCGTGCTTGGGGGTGTGGACGATTTTCAGGCGGCGGACGTAGTCGCGGGCCTTGTCGGCTGGGAAGACTTCGTAGAACGCGCCCTTCGTGTGGGTGTTGAGGTTGTCGCAGACCAGGGTCACGGTGTCGCAATCGGCATAGCGCGTGTCCATCAGGTGAGCCACTTCGATCGCCCAGTCGACCTTCGTGCGGCGGGGGCGGGCGGTGGCTTGGCGAAAGGCGGCGAGGGGTTCGACGAACATGAAAATGCTCGCGGTGCCTTTGCGTTCGTACTCATAATCGACCCGTTCCGGATGGTCCTTCGTGGCCGGAATCGACACGCGAGTCTCACCGGTCAGCTGCACGGGTTGCTCGTCCATGCAGACCTTTGGGTTCCGGGGATCGTAGGGTTCGGCATAGAGCTCCAGCACATCTTCCATGCAGGCCACGAACTCGGCATCGGAGTCGGGAGGGATCACCCAGTACTCGATCTTCCGCTTCGTCATGCCGTTTTTTTTAGCGTCGCGCGGATAGTCTCGTGGCTGATTGCTTCCACGATCTCCAACTCCACCACGCGATCAGCCAGCAACCGCAGAGTCCAGCGCCCATATCCCGCCGGAGGCGTCCCCAACCGCAGCGCGATGACCTTCGCTTCTCCCTCACCATCGAGCTTGGAAGCTGTCGGTGGCGACTCGCGTTTCTTCCCCTCCAAGGCCAATTCAAAGCTCTCGGTCACGAACCGCTTGCGAATCCCCTCTACGGTTTGCTCGCGACAACCGAACGCCTCACAGATCTTCTCATCCGTCCACGCCGGACCATCCGCGTCCGCCTTCAACAGAATCCGAGCCCGCCGAGCCTTCTGCGACGCCCCCTTCAACTCACTCACCACTGTCTCACACGCCCGACGCTCCGCATCGGTCAACCGCACGATGTACTTCTTGGTCATGGGAACCTCCTTGTAAGCGGAAGGTTCGTCGATTTCAACTCAACCAATCAACCCCAAAATCTAGCCTTGACGGGGCACTAGGGAACATTCACCTTCATGCAGCACGCTCGGCCGCCGTCAGAGGATTCAGGATGAATACCAAGTCGGTGATCAATGTCGCTTCCGTGCCACATCGCAGCCCATTTCGGTATCCGGGCGGAAAAACCTGGTTGGTGCCGCATGTTCGCCGGGTGCCACTGGCGGTCGCTCTGGGCCGCCAGTGCTTCGACCATGAACCGTCTCTCCAGTGGTCGGGCGGCTCAGCACTGGCGAATCAAAGCCCTCGCCAGTGACACCCGGTGCGTTTTTTTTTTGCGGTGGCCGTCGCATGGCTCGTAGCTTGGACCCGTAGGTCCGAGCGAGCTTGTTACCGACGCACGCGGAATGGAAAGAAATCGTCCGGACCTAGGGGTCCAGACTACGGGCCACAACTCGACGCACTCACGACTCGTCCGCCCAATTCTCCACATTCAAACCCGGCACCTGACGAAAGTGTCGGACATTTCGGGTGACCAGCGTCGCCTGATGGGCCAAGGCGATCGACGCGATCAGCAAATCCGAGCGACCGATCTTCACGAGTTTCTTGTGGGATCGCAGGCGGTCGAACTCCGCAGCTGAGGCGGCACTGATGGGTAGGCAACCGAATCGGGCCAGATCGCGTTCGCTTCGGATGAGCCATTGCTGAGCACGTTGCAATTGTTCTCCGTCGGCAGCTTTCAACAGAAACTCGAATCGGCCTCGCAAGACTTCAATGCGCGTAATGATCGTCGTGGCCACGGGCTCGGTGGACGAGACGAACTTCGCCACGACACGGGCATGCCCCGCCGCCAGCAGCGTGATGGTATCCGTATCGAGCAGGATCATCGCCCCGGCTCCACCATCGGTCGCCCGCGTCCCTGGTAGATTTGTTCCAGCATCTCTTCCAGATGCGGGTCATCTTTCCAGGCACCGATCAACGATGACTGCTCATACCGTGGCGATGAATGTGGGGCAACCAACCAGACTTCGAGAGCCGCCCGCGAAAACCGCCACTCCGGCCCGATGCAGCGACCCGGCAAGCCTTGTTGCTGGACCATGTCCAGCACAGCTGCTTCCGTCACGCGAAGAAACGCCGCCGCCTCATGGAGGTTGAGCACCGGGTTCGGGGAGTTGGCCCCATTGTCCGTCGTGATCGACGGAGTTCGGGGAGCCTTGGATTTTGTGGCAGTCATGATCGTCCTCTCCAATCGACAATGACGCATTCTACACTGACATCAGAGCATTGCGAAATGCCAGTGATTCGGGTGATTTCCTCGCCGGGTGCCGGGTGCCACTGCCGGTCGCTTTGGGCCGCCAGTGTGTTTGATCGTGGTCTGCCCGTGAACCGTCCATTCCGATGTTGGTGCTTGCCAACATCGGCAAGTCAAAGCCCTCGCCAGTGACACCCGGTGTGTCGTGCGGCGGGTGAACAGCGGGGAGAGTTTGTCGACAGCTGAACCCCAGCGAGCGGGGTGGCGTCAGCCCCCCGTGCCTGAGCGACGTGCTCGGAACAAACCGCGCCGGGTTGGTCAGACAGCGCCGCTCAACACGGCGGACTTACGTCTAGCCGCTCGCTGCCGCTCTGCACAGACTCGCCGAGATCCCCCCTGTTCAACGGGTCGGGGGCACGGCGGATTCTCAATCACCCACCACCCGCACCACCCGGTGCCCGGTATCGCTCTGGCCGAACTGGTCGGTGGTCCGCACCTCGACATCATGTACGCCCGGCTTCAAGGCGGGGAGTTTGAGTTTCCACAGGTGCGTGCAGATCCCCGGCTTGGGAAGTTTCCGCCAGTCGTTCGGCTTGAGCTTCAGCAGCTCCTCTTCGTGGGCCAGCGTGCGGACGAAGACCGGGTCGACTTCGCCGGTGTGGGTCATCGGCTGCCAGTCTCCGGTTCCGTCGACCCGCATCTCGACGGTCGATTTGATCGAGCCTTCGAAGATGTTGGCGTAGACATCGGTCTCGGCGGTCTTCGACGCGGCGAGTTCTTCCGGGAGGTCGATCTTCATTTGGTAGTTCGCGTCTCGTCCGGCGGGCTGGAACTTGAGCGAGTACTTCTGGCCATCGAAGGAGATCACGGAGTACCCGTTGGGGGCACCGTCGGACATCATCGCGTGCGGGATGCCGCGCTCGTCGGGGGCTCCGCTCCACCAACTGCCGCAGACGGTGACGTTGATGATGTGGTGGTGCGGTTTGGCCCCCTGCCAGCCATCGGCATCGGTGATGAAGTGGTGTTCCATCGTGTGCGTGTGGGCCGAGATCGACAGCGAGAACGGACGCTTCTCGATCAGCCGGTACAGCCCGTGGCGGTCGTTCACCTCCAGCAGCGGGATGTGCATCATCAACACCACCAACTGATCCTCGGGGATCTGGGCCAGGTCGGTCTTAATGAACTCCAGCTGCTCTGGGCCGAAGCCGCCGCGATAGCCCCAGGTGCCCTTCACCGGGTCTTTGAGCATCCACTCGACATCATCGAGAACCAGGAAGTGAACCGGCCCGTGATCGAACGAGTAATACGACGGGCCGTAGACCCGCTCATAGGTCTCATTGGCATCTCGCCGAGTGCGGGCGTCGTAGTTGATGTCGTGGTTGCCGATCACGTTGTACCACGGGATGCCGATCAGCGCGATCGAACGGTTCAGCTGCTCGAACGTCTCCAGATTGTCGAAGGCAATGTCGCCCAGCGTGACGCCGAACGAGGCATCGGTCTTGCCGATGATCCCCTCAACGACATCGTGAGTGATCCAGTCGACTTCCTTCTGGTCGCGCGGCTGGGGATCGCCGAAGAGCAGGGCCTTGAACTGCTCGGGTTCCTGCTGGGGGTAGAGCGGGAAGTCGACCGAGTCGGGCAGCGGGCCGGTGGGCTTCACGCCGCCGTACTTCAGGTCAGGCGAGCCGCCGGGCTTGTGCGTGTAGTAGAACAGCGGCAACTGGTCCGCGTTCACCGGCGTCCGCCAGCCGCGGGGCTTGATGACGAACAGCGTCGTGTCGTCGTCCACCGGTAGCGTGTACTGCCCTTGCTCATTCGTCGAGACGATCTGGCTGCCGTTGGAGACCCGCACGCCGGGCAGCGGCTTCTCGTCCGCGTCCCGCACGCGATTCTCGTTGGCATCGTGGTACACGACCCCCTTGGCCATGGTCGGCAGCTTGACGGCGGGAGACTCGGACTGTCCCTCGCGCAGCATCAGCCCCGAGAAGACCAGAACTCCAGCGACAACACATACAGCTGCCAATGATCGCATGAGGACAACCTCCGGGGACGAGTCTCAGTCAGAAGCGAGTAGACTGTCGACCGCAAGGTCGATTGGCAAGTGATGCCGGGAGGAAGAGCAGGGCAACGCAGTGGGCAAGCAGTCAGCCATCAGCCATCAGCCAGAGATAAGACGCCCCATGTGAGAAGTGCGTTTCCGCGGAGGAAGAGGAAGTGAGATCCAGGGAAACGCTCCTCACATTCTGGCGACCTGTGCGAGAGGTGAACTGGAATCACTCCGATGACACGTTGTCGTCGATGAGACTTTGAACCCCGAGTGACTTCAAGTCCCAGTTCCGGCCTGGAACTCGGGTTTTCCCTCAGCCAATGACAGATGGCGGCTCCGATTCCCCGAAGGCACGCCATCTGCACTCTCTGGACATGACACCGTGGTGCCGATCCGATTGTGGAGTGGTTCGCGGTTGACAGAACTGGTCGTAGCGACGAAACATCGTGTCCTCGACTTTTGGCAGGAGCCACTTCCATGACTGATCGCCCCGTCTCCCCTCTCGTGATCGCCCTCGTGGCCTTCGCCTCCCCGTGGGTCACCTCGCTGTCTGCGCAGGACTTCCCCCCGGCCCCTCCACAGCCCATGCGGATCGCCCAGGAGCAGGCTCCGAATCTGATCGGTCCCGTCCTGCCGGGGCCCAACCTCCCGGAACAGGCCCCGCGCCCGGACGATCTGCCTCCTCCCGCTGATCCCAGCATGGCGGTGCCCGAGGCCGACATCGAAGCCTTTGCCCGTGGCCCGGTTCACGCGGCCTTCGCGGATGTCTACGAACTCGACCCCGCTCCCAACGTCATCGTCACCGTGGCTCCTCCGGCTGCCGTGGACGAATTGCCTCCGGAGCAGGCTCCGACGGGTGACAACGTGCAGTGGATCTCGGGCTACTGGAGCTGGGACGAGGAGGCCACGGACTACATTTGGGTGAGCGGCGTGTGGCGCGATGTGCCTCCCGGTCGCCGCTGGGTGCCGGGGTACTGGGCCGAGGTGCAAGGCGGCTTCCAGTGGGTCTCCGGGTTCTGGACGAATATCGAATCCCAGGAATTAACCTATGTCCCGCAGCCTCCCGCCTCGCTGGAAGTCGGGCCGAATGTTCCTCCTCCGAGTGACGATCAGGTGTGGGTGCCGGGGAACTGGACCTACGCCACCAATAATTACCAATGGTCGCCGGGGTACTACATGCCCTGCCAGCAGGACTATATGTGGATCCCCAATCAATACAACTGGACTCCCAGCGGGTGCGTGTATGTGCCCGGGTACTGGGACTACCGGTTTGCCCGGCGCGGGACGCTGTTCTCGCCGGTGCGGTTCCGCCGATCGCTGGTGGGGTATGGGTACGGTCGTCCGGCGTGCTACCAGCCTCGCTACTCGGTCAACATGTCGGGCTTCCTGATCCATCTGTTCGTGCGACCCCAGTGCCGCGACTTCTACTATGGAGACTACTACGGCAACCAGTACGCTAGCATGGGTTACTCCCCGTGGTATCGCCGCACGACCTTGAACCGTCGGCTGTGTGACCCGGCCTACAGCTTCTACCGCATGGACTCTCGTCGTCAGGGGATCGACTTCGATCAGTCGGTCAACACGTGGCACCAGCGGTTCGAATCGAATCGCGACATCCGGCCTCCGCGTCTGATGCAGGACCAGGACCAGTTCCTGGCCCGGCACCCGGGAGATCGTTCGGCCCAGTTGGCCGTCACGACCCACCGCTTCGACGATGTGGTGAAACAGCACAACTCCGGCAATGCCTTCCGCACGATGGATCGCCAGGAACTCGATGTCCAACGGGAGAACAGCCGGGCCCACCACACTCTGGAGAACGCTCGGCGGCAAGTCGAACGGGGTGAGCCTCTCGTGAAGTCCGTCGATCTGAAGCCTGGGCAGGTCGTCGACCTGCGGCTGAAGGATGCCACTGGCCGGTCGGATCAGAAGGGGAATTCTCGCGGCCAGGGCGGCGACGGCGCTGGGGCCACTCACCACAAGCTGGTGCTGGGCAATCTGCCCGAGACGCTGAAGGAGAAGTCCAAGAACTCTGTCGCCACTGCGGAACGCATCCGCCAGCAGTCGGGACACCGTAGCGAGGCGAAGCCGGTGGTCAACGACAGTGTCTTGGGACGGCCTGACCGGACCGACCCCAAGGGGACAACCGCTGACGCAGGGAACGGAGCCGCTCGCCTGGAAGAGTTGCGTCAGAAGAACGACGCCCAGCGCATCGCCCGCGAAGCCGAGAAGAAAACGAAGGGGGGCGATGTGCCTGAAGTCGTCAATCCCGCAGGTCGGAATCCTCGCATCCTGGACGGCGGTCCGCTGGTGAATCCGAAGGCCGATCTCAAGGTCGACAAGCAACCCGGGCGAATTGTCGATGACTCATCGGCGAAGGAGCCACGCCACCAGGTCCCCCGTGCCCTGCGTGATGCAGGGAACGCGGCTTCGCGTGTGGCACCGACTCCCGCCGCTGTTGAGAACCGCTTGCCGCGCGCGATCGACTCGGCCCCGAAGTCCGACGCCAAACCCGTGAAGGAACATGTCGTGCGCGAACGGACGATCGCCCCTCGCCACGATAATCCGGCCCCGGTGTTTCGCCAACAGCAGCAGCCGATCGAACATGCTCCGAAGATGGAGAAAGCTCCCGTCCAGCATGCTCCGCGTCAGATCGAACGCCAGGCACCGGTGGAGCGGGCTCCCGCTCGACAAGTCGAACGCCAGGCCCCCGTGGAAAGAGCCCCCAAAGCAGAACGCCCATCGGGCGGTAATCGTCAACCCTCTCACAAGAAGGGCAAGGATTGAGAGTTCCCGCCGCGTGACCACCTGATCTCCTCACCGCAGGGAGTCGCTCATCGGAGCGGCTCCCTGCGGGCGTTGAGGCCGGGATGATGGTCCGACCCTCCGCGTCGATCGTCACGACACGGAACGTCGGACGATCAAGTTGGCGAGGTGGCCCAGACTCTGTTTTGAGAGTCTGGGTTGTAGTGCAACAAGAGGTGACGGGGGACGGGCTCCACTCGCCATCCCTCTTGTTCCCGCGTCACCCAGACGACCCAAGCGGCGTCTGGGTCACCCGGCGTGTCGAGCCTCATAAAAACTCAACGCGATTCTTCATGTCGTGTGGTTCGAGCAACTCCCAGACGAGTTCCAACGTGTGGATTATCTGCCCAATCGTTCGGCTTTGCTGATGGCAGTAGGCAATTCCCCAGTGAGGGCGGCCTTGGGCGTGAAAGCTGAGAAAATCGGAGTCGCAAGTCACCAGGACTCTTTGCTCTTCGCAGACCAGTTGCCAGTGGACTTCATCCGCCTGACCGATCAGCCCACGCTCCGCCGTCGTGCTGACATCCGCACCGCGCCGTCGCAACCCATCCGCGACAGCGGAGTCGATGTGTTCGTCGAGGTGGAAGCGGATTGTCCTACCCATTCGACGCAGCCAGTTTTTCGGCGAGTGGTGAAACCGATGACTGACGCAAGCGAGTCACGAGATCCGACTCTGCCTGCATCTCACTCTGAATCTCATCCCGGTGGTCCCAGTAGTACGCCAGTGCGGCATAGACATCCGCCATCGAGAGCTGCGGAAACCGAGAGACGATTTCGTCCGCGGTCTGGCCTTGCAACTCATGCCACACGAACACATCTTGCACGCGAATCCGCGTCCCTGCAATGCACGGTCGACCACCGCAAACTTCCGGCCGACTCTCCAGTCTGGTTTGCACGGTTGATGTGATGGTGGAACTCATGGGGCACTCCTGCTGTGTCTTCTGTCACTCAACACGACGTTGAGGCCGTGATCGACGACATGCCCGACGTTACCACCGGGGCCATCGTCCCACAAGAACAATCGGTCCATCCGGGACTCCGACTCTGGTGCATCCCACGACTGTCGGGGACGCTCAGGATCGCCGGCGGATCTGCCACACGGCCCAGACAGCGACGAGACAGTCGGCCTCGTGGATGTCGTAGTACACACACAGGGGAGAGACTGCGAGAATCCGAATATTACTCACACGAGATTCACCGACTTCCAATGGCGAGGCCCTGAGCAGGGCGTCAAGATCATCGGCAGCCCGTGTGACCGACTGGCGATCTCCTGCATTCGTCCAGAGGCTCGCCAGTTGGCGTTCCGCCGCAGGTCTCCAGATCACGGTGTACATCATCTTGCGCCCAGCGAATTCCAAATCTCCGTGAGCGGTCGCCCGCCCGCTGCACCTCGCAGGGCTTCCAACTCCTCCGACGAGTAGGGGCACTCGTCCGCAGACACGGGGAGCGCGGGCACGAAGTGACCGACCCGTCGCCCCCCCTCATCCACCAATTCCACAGGCTCCACCAAGCCATGCAATCGCCGGGTGAGTGGGTTGTCGATCATGATTTGGTTCATCGTCATCACCTCCAACGAAACCGGTCACTTGACCCAACGATCTATCGTACTCAATCAGACACAGCAGGGAAACATGTCATGAATCCTCGCGGGTGATCGACCATATGCCTGACGTGACCACCGGGGCCATCGTCCCACAAGAATAATCGGTCCACTGGGGAATCCAACGTTGGCGACGACTGGAAGAAAGTCACTTCTGAAGGCGAAGCGTAAACGTTCCTGATCCGTCACCGTCCCGCCAAACAAAGTCGATCTTATCTCCATTTTCATCGCGACCGATTGTCCCGTGATTGTCACCTCCCGCTCTACCTTTCACTGCACGGGCATCTTTCGCCAACCATGAGAGCTTGTTGCCTTTTACTTCGCCCTTGACTTCTCGTACAAAGCCGTTGGGGACTTCAAATCTTGCCTGAAATGTCTCCCCGTTACGTTCTGTGATCGTCAGTTTATGTGGGAACTTGTCGCCCACCCAGACAGAGTTCGCGACAATTGCCTCCGACTCTTCCTCGGCCATCTCGGGAACTTCCGGCACCTTGATCCCAAACGCCTTGTGCTGTTCCTGCAAAGCCTCAAACAGCGGAGTATAAATCTCTCTCGCCCCCGGACTCCGTTCCGCACTGGCAAATTGCAGCCGGTACTTCAGCATGAAGGCCACCAGTTCGGCGACGGTCGTGGCGTCGTGGTCTTTTGTGTCGTTCAGGATTTCGCGGGCGTAATCGACCGTGGCGGCGTCGAACATGCGGGTCGAGTCCTTCAGGTCGCTCACGAACTTCGCCGCCTCCGTGCGAAAACCACGCTCTGCGGGAACATCTGTCTTGACCTTCTCGTTGAGGGCATCCAAGCTGCGGTCCATCGCCTGCACGGCTTTCAGATCGAATTGCCCAGCCAGGATCTGGTCCCGGACTTTGGCGTAGGCCGCTTCATACGCCGCTCGTTCCTTTTGGATCTCCGGCACCTGGAGAGGTGTGGGCCACTTGTCCCCCGCGACCGCTAGTCGCGACAGAGCGATCACTCCCTTGCTGAGGGCCGCTGAGGTCGCGGATGAGCCTTTCAACGACGTGAACCGGAACACCAAATCCTTCACCGACATCCCTTCCGGCAGCTTCACTTGTTGACTGGTGTTGGCCCAGCTCTCTTGCGAGATATCGGGATCGGTCAGGTCGTACAGCAGTACGTTCAGCGCATCGCCCGTTTCGACATCGGCAGCTGTGGGTTCGACTCGCAACTGCCGCAGCCGGACCAGCTGCTGATACTTGACCTCTTCGATCTTCAGCTTCTTCCCCGCCGCCTTTTTGGCATTCTGATTGGCGACCAAATCCCATCGATCGAGTTGGATCTGCCGCAGGTCTTGCTTCCAACGAATCGTGGCATCGACGTTGATCGAGTTGGCCTTGGCCGTGTTGAGGTTGTACCACCCCAACCCGTTCAGATACGAACCTTGCCCCCGCGCGGCATCACCGGGCACAGTCTGGGCCACCGCGATGGTGTGACCCACCAGCAGCACGGCGATCACAGAGACAATCCGAACAAGAGTGTGTTTTGGCACGGGAACATTCCGGGGGGGAATCGGCAATGCAGTGGAGAGCCGTGGCATGATAAGCGGAGCTTCTGTGGCTGAACAGACAAACGCAGTTTGGCGGGGACCAGTGCCGCCTTTGACTCCGGACGAAGAGCCTCACCACAAATGCTTCCCCGAGATTCCCGAAACTGGCTGCCGCTCTGGCAGGTACACCTGCCGTCTCTCGACCCTTCGGAAGCGATCTCGCGCATGGCACGTTTGTACACACTCCTCGGTCTCGGGTTCCTGTTCTTCGCGGCCTCGTTGTTGGCAGCCGACCCGGTCCGGATCGACCCGCTGCTGCTGAAGCCGTTGCCCGAGGGGTTGGTACTCCAGGCCCGGATCGTCGACCCGGAGCGGTTGGTGGGGCATCCGCTGATGTTGCGGATTGTGCGGTTGTTGGAGACGAGTCAGGAGTGGCAGCGGGCCAGTGCGGAGACGATTGGGCTGATTCAGTTCACGGAGTCGATCGGGTTCATTGACCGCCAACTGAAAACCGTCGGGGTCGAGGGCGGGATCCAAGCGATCTGGCAACGCGGGGCGCTGGTCGCCATTGGCGAGGGGGGCGACGATCCGCCGACGGGCGGAGTCTTCCTGGCCCAGGACGAGGCCGCTGCCAAGGCGTTCATGGAGATTCTTCAGCAGTGGGCTGAGACCGAACTGGGACTGAAGTACGAGCCGGTCGACATCGAGGGCACGCCGGTCTTGGCTGCGGGGAATCTGCATGTGGCCGTCATCGGGCACCGGGTGGCATGGGCCAATCGAGCCGAGGCGATGCAGAATGTTCTGAAGCATATGAAGTCGGTCCCGACCGAGGGCGTGGCCCCGACCGACCCGACGCTCTTGGCCGATGTCCATGTCTCACTGGCCGCAGTCCGTAAGAACCCGGACTTCGCCAAGGGGCTGGAGGTTCCGGCGAGCGACTTTGGGCAGCTCACGTTTTTCGGGGGCTGGACCGATCTAGTGCGGCGGCATGAGCGGCTCTCAATCGGGCTGCATGCGGGGGCGGGGGAGGCGGTCGCCTTGCGGGTCGGGTTCCGCGAATCGGCCACGGCTCGACCGCAGGAGTTGACTCCCTTCTTCGCTCACCAGGCCGAGAAGATCGCTCCGCCGCTGCATCCACCGGGGACGATTCAGACCTTCTCGTGGTATCGCGACTACGCGGGTCTGTGGAACAACCGCCGCCAGTTGGTCCAGGCTGAGGTGGTCGACAAGGTCGAGAAGGGAGACGAAGACGCGGGCCAGCAACTGGCCGTTTTCGGCACCAGCTTTCGACCCAGCGAACTGATCTCGCAACTCGGCCCGCACTTCCGGATCGTGTCGATCGAGCAGGAGAAGGTGCCCTATGACAAGGTCATCGTCGAAGATGTCCTCCCCGCAGCGGCGTTCCTCGTCGACCTGCGCGACGAGGAAAAGTTCCGCAAGATGACCGATCCGTTCGTGCGACTGATCGGTTTGATTCAGGGAGGCGAGCAGCGCGTCTTGACCGTTCGCCAGGACTACAAGGGGGCCTCGTTGCTGAGCTTTGTGTTCCAGGAAACGGACGAAGAGGTCCGCAAACGACCGCGCGATCAGTACAATTTTCGAGTGACCTCCTCGATCACGCGAGGGCACTTCATCATTGGCACCACGCCAACGGTCGTGCAGGCGGTCATCGACGAACTCGACCAGCCGCGCGGCACCCAGCCCGACCCCGGAGCGTTCACCGAACGCCAACACATCAGCTTCCCGCGTCTGGCCCGCCAACTGGGCCGGATGCAGTCGAGCGCCACCCGCAAGATCGTCCTCAGCACGGGTTGGACCGTGGAGAAGGCTGAGCATGAGTACCAAGTGGCCCTCGGGCTGCTGGCCTCTCTCGGCGAGGCGCATGTGCAACTCGGCGATGATGCGGACGGGTTCGGAATCGAGATCGTGATTGGAGAGAAATCCGAAACACAAAGTTTGAAATCCGAAACGGAGTAGCCGCTCAAAGCCCAGGGGTTGCAACCCCTGGGCTTTCTTCTCAGTCGATCAACCATTAACCATCAACCTTCCCCATGCCTTCAGCCCAAGAACTCCTGAACTCCCTCCGCCCCGAACTCGCGTGGGAGCCGTTCACCCCGACGCGCAAGAGCCGCTGGGATGTCGCGAAGGCTGCGCACCTCTACCGCCGTGCCGCCTTCGGGGCACCCTGGGATGTCATCGAAGCCGCTGCCGCCTCGAACCCAATCGAAGTCGTCCAGCGTCTGGTGCGCGGACTCGATGGCTTGCAGCGGTTCGACAACGATGTCGAGCGGTTGACCCCCGGCACGCTGGCCAGCAACGACCGCCGCGAATTGCAGGGGCTGTGGATGTATCGGCTGCTGAACTCGCCGCATCCGTTGCAAGAGAAGTTGACGCTGTTCTGGCACAACCACTTTGCGACATCGCACGCCAAGGTGACATCGGGGCGGCTGATGCACCGGCAGAACGAGACGCTGCGGCGGTACTCGCTGGGGAGTTTCGCGGGGCTGCTGCGGGAGATGACGTTCGACCCGGCGATGCTAATCTGGCTCGACTCAAACACGAACCGCAAGGGAGCCCCGAACGAGAACTACGCCCGCGAGGTGTTTGAGTTATTTTCACTCAGCCCCGGAAATTACACCGAACAGGATATTAAAGAAGCCGCCCGCGCTCTCACCGGCTGGAGCACCAAAGACGAACAACCGTTCTTCAACCCGGCAGAGTACGATCCGACCGCGAAGACCATCTTCGGGCAGACCGGGGCCTTCGCGGCGGGCGATGTGGTGCGGCTGGCCTTGGGGCAACCGGCCTGTGCGCGGTTCATCGTGCGCAAGCTGTTTCGGGAGTTCATCAACGACAGCGCGACACCGCCGGATGCGTTGATCGAGCCACTCGCCACAGAGTACCGACTCAGAGACTACGACACTGGCTGGCTGGTGCAGCGGATGCTGTCGAGTTGGCTGTTCTATTCCGACGCGGCGATTCACCAGCGGATCAAATCGCCGGTGGAGTACGTGGTCGGCACGGTGCGATCGCTGGGCGGCACGGTCAGCCCGCTACAGGCGGCGGATATCTGCGGGCAACTGGGCCAGAGCCTGTACTTCCCGCCAAACGTGAAGGGCTGGGACGGCGGGCGGGAGTGGATCAGCTCGACCACGCTGCTGTTGAGGCAGAACGTGGCGTTCGAGATCACCAAGGGCCGCGACGAATCCGTTCGCCTCGACCCCGCGCGCTGGGCCGTCAAGTACGAGGCGAGAACCCCGGAGCAGATTGCCGATCTGTTCCTCAACATGTTCGTGCAGAACACCGACTCCCCGGCCCGCGCGCAGATCGTGGCTCAGTTGCGAACCGAGATGGAGAGTGCCAACGATCGTCCGTTCGCTCGGCGCGAGAACCAGGCACGGCTGGCGCGTCTGGCGGCGCATCTGGTGCTGGCACTGCCGGAGTCGCAATTGAGCTGACTCGCGACCACGCCAAAGCCCTGGGGTTGCAACCCCTGGGCTTTCCGCTCCGTCGCTCAACCCTCAACCATCAACCCTCTTCGAGCCTCCCATGTCCACTCGCCGAAACTTCCTTGCCGCCACGGCGGCCAGTCTGACCCTGCCCTCGGTGTTCCAGCGGATGGCCCTTGCAGCTCCCGGTCTCGACCAGCGCGGGACCAAGGATACGATCCTGGTGATCGTCCAACTGACCGGCGGCAATGATGGGTTGAATACCGTCGTGCCCTATTCGGCGGTGGCCTATCAGCAGGCTCGTCCGACACTTCGCATTCCCGCAGCGTCGGTACTCAAGCTGGAGCAGGGACTCGGCCTGGCCCCGTCGATGACTGGGTTCAGCCAGTTGTGGGAGGCGGGTCAACTCGCGATCCTTCAAGGGGTCGGCTACGCCCAGCCGAATCGGTCGCACTTCGAGTCGATGGACATCTGGCACAAGGCCACGACCAGCCCGACCGAGAAGTTCGGCTGGCTGGGCCGCTGTGCTCCGGAGATCGGCGGAGCGGGCGATGGCGTGCTGCACATCGGCGACGGCGAACCGCCGCTGGCGGTGTACGGAGCCACCGGATACGCCCCGTCGATGCGCTCGATCCAGGACTTTCAACTCAAGACCGGGACCGGTGCGGAGGGCGATCGCCGCCGGGCTGCGGTCGAATCACTGGCCGAGAAGGCGGACGGGAGCGACGACCTGCTGAGCTTCGTGCAGTCCTCGGCCAAGCAGTCGTTCGCCTCGGCCAAGCGCATCCGCGAAGTGGCTGCGGAGTACAAGTCGGGCGTCGACTACCCGCAGACGCCGCTGGCCCAGCGTCTGAAACTGATCGCCCAACTGATCGACGCCAAACTGCCGCAGCGGGTCTACTACGTCAGCCACGACGGGTTCGATACACATGCCGCCCAGTCACTCTCGCACGGGCAACTCTTGGGCACGATGGCCTCGGCACTGGCGTCGTTCCATGCGGATCTCAAGTCACATGGGCACTCCGAGCGCGTGACCGGGTTTGTGTTCTCCGAGTTCGGTCGCCGCGTCGCCGAGAACGGTTCACAAGGCACCGACCACGGCACAGCCGCTCCGGTGTTCCTGACCGGGGCGAAGATCAAAGGGGGCCTGCACGGCCAGCACCCGTCGCTGGAGAACCTCGAGGACGGCGATGTGAAGTTCCACACCGACTTCCGTTCGGTGTATGCGACGCTGTTGCAGGAGTGGCTGGGCGTCGCTCCGAACAAGGTACTGACCGGGCAGTACCCGATCCTGCCGGTGATGGCGTAGAGCGGAATTGATTGACGTTTCCGACAAAAGTCCCGGTAGCGTGGGCTTTAGCCCACGCGGGAGTGTTGTCTTCAGGGAAACGTGGGCTAAAGCCCACGCGACTTCGACTTTTGTCGGACACGTCTGGAAAGGCCGTCTCCTGGGGAACATCTTTCCGACCGCTCGCCTAATTGGACAGCGCCACTTTTTCAGGGATGTCCCTTCAGTGGTACGTGAGACGCCAGTTCATTCCCCATTCGCGCTCCCTTTGATTCGCGCGGAAATCCGAGTCTCCGCGCGAATCAAAGGGAGCGCGAATGGGGAAGGCAGACGCAGCCCTGTCGCTTGAGTCGCACCACGGTTCGGAGAATCCCTCTCCAGGGCTTCCACTCTGAAAAAGTGGCGCGGTCCAACTAAGCACGTCAAAGTCACACACACGCCCGCTGGCCGTCAGGCGGCTTCCTTCAGCGACAGGCCGCCGTTGCGGACGGTCAGCAGGTGGATCGCAGCTGTCAGGCCGTGTAACGCTCCGTCGATCTGATGGGTCTCGTGGAGGACTCGCAGATTGTCCGACAGGGTGGATTGCAGTTCCAGCAGTCGGCCCTCGCCGCGGGCGATGCCGTTCATCGTCTTCACCAGAGTCCCGACTTCCGAACTGAAGGCTGTCGCCTCCTGCAGCGCCGCCTGGACCTGTTCCATGTGCTTGTCGGACCGGGTGTCGATGAGGGTCAGAATCTGTCGCAGCCGCTCCTCGCGCTCGGAGTCCCAGCCCCGGTGTTGCTCCTGGACCGCGGCGAGCGTGTGTTGCCAGCGGTCTGCTTCGTGCTGTTGTCGTTGATCGAATTGCTGGAACAGTGCGTCGAGCGATTTCGAGAGGACTTCGACCTGCTGATTCAACGAGACTGCGAGGGCCGCCTGCGACTCCTCATGGGCCGCTTTCAAGATCGACAGGAACGGCGTCAATTTGGCGTCGTGTTCCACAAACCGGTTGGCCAACTCGCGTTCGACGAACCGGTTGATGCGACCCACGAATCCGTTCTCCACGCGTTCGCAGAGGAACATGGAAAACATCGCCAGCATGGCAGCCCCCAGGGCGACCGTGGTCGTGTTGAACGCGGTGCCCATCTCGGAGACGACGTGCGACAGTCCGTCATCCATCCCGGCGAACGACAGTCCACTCAGTGCGGTGCCGAAGTGGACGACGGTTCCCAGAAAGCCGAGGATCGGAGTGACGGCCACGACAAAGCGAACCAGGGAATAGCGGTTGTACGTCGACTCGTCGTCCTGTTCGGCGAGGTAGCGCAGATGCTCGGAGAGGCCCTCGGACGAACCGGATTCCGTGACAAACGAGAGGGCCGAAACCAATCGACGCCCCATCCGGGACTCCCGCATCCGGGGCGGCTGGGATTCGATGGAGGTCAGCATTCCGGCGGCATTTTCTGCCGGTTCGCGGCCTGCCCGGGGGGGAACCCACTCGTGGCCCAGAGCGAGCAACTCACGGGGGAAGCTGCACAACTTGAGGACGACATCCGTCATGCCCCAGAAGAACATGAAGACGATCACGTACTCCACGGGGTGTTCTGTCGTGTAGCGGAACAGCACGCCCCCCTTCAGGGCGGGATGGAAGACGGCAGCGTAATAGGCCACCGTGCTGATCACGGCGAATATCAGCGACGGGTCGCCGAGGCGGCTGGACCAGCGGGAGCGAGTGGACATTACGGGAGGCTTTGCGGGAAGAGTGATCGGCGGACAGCGACGAACTGGCCCAAATTCCAACACACCCTCGGGAAACGGTCAATCCCGACTTGTCTGTCGCGTGTGTCTTCAAGTGTGAGACGCACTTTGCCCCCCGTCCCAAGAATGCCTCGTTCTTCCGCCCCGAAGGGGCACCGACAAACCGGACCAGGGCAACGCCCTGGGAATCGAGTCCGCTGACTCGGCCAGCCCTGAAAGGGCGACACAATACGAGGCCAGCTCGGTTTCGCCCTTTCAGGGCTGGGACCGTTTCTACTCAGAGCCCTGGGGCGGCGCTCCCGTTGGTCGCTCTGCCCCAGGCTGGTATGTAGCTGCCCCTTCGGGGCGTCAGAGGTGTGCCCTGGGGAGGCGGTTTGGGGCTGGGGATTTAATGTGTAAAGACCGGATCTGAAACCGCTCTAGGGATCACTTGTGTGGTCGCTGCACTCGCCAGAGTGCGGGCTCCCCGCGTTCTGGCGAACGCAGCGACCCTCATCTTCAAGTGGGCGGACCACGACTGAGGTTCCTGATGATTGGCCCGATGTGCCCCGTGCCGGTGTCCCCCCCGTCCGTCGCAGGGCCCATAACTGCGGCCCGGGATTCAGCGACACAGACACCTCCCCCAGCAACTCGCACGAGCCATCGCACGCACGCTGCGAGAACCACTCGCGGACCGCAGCCGCCTCTGCGCCGCCTCCCGGATGTCCGGGATAAACCACCACCGTCAGCACGCCGCCGGGGGCCAGCCACTCCACCGCTGCATCCAACCCTGCCAGCGTCGACACCGCCGTCGTGATGCAACTTTTGTCGGCACCGGGCAGGTATCCCAGGTTGAACATGATCGCGGCGATCTGTCCGCGACAGGACGCCGGGAGATGGTCAGGCATCTCGGCATGGCTGGCTTCGACGCAGACGACCTGTGGACTGCAATCTGATGCGGAAGTGGGAAGGACATCCGGCACAGCGACTCGTGGGAAACCCCACCGCACCTCCACCGAAATCCGCCGCTCCCTCAGTCGACTCGCCGTCCGCAGCAGTGCCTCCCGCTGGATATCAAACGCCCACACCGTCCCCGTCGGACCGACCAGACGGGCCAGAAACTCCGTGTCGTGCCCGTTTCCCGCTGTCGCGTCGATGGCCAGAGGGCCGCGCACCCGCGCGGTGAGCAGTTCGTGAGCTTGCTGAGTCACGGGGATCATGAGGGACACGCGGGCCAGGGGACACGGACTCGGAGATCGACCTCGCGCTCCAGCGGCGTCTGCTGCACCAGATGCGAAGCCAGTTGTCTCGCCAGGAACGGAGCCTGCAGCGAACCCTTCGAACCCAGTCCGTTGAAGTACCCCAGCTGCGGGTAGCGCGGGTGCAGGCCGATCACGGGGTGGACATGCTTGAGGATCGGTCGCACAGCGGCCTGATGTTCCACGATCCGATAGGGCCGATGCAGCAGCTTCTCCAATGACGCGATCAGCGAACTCCGTCCCATCGCTGTGGGCCCGGCGTCGAGCTGGTCCCAGTCGTACGTGGCCCCGACGCGATACAACCGTGGCTGGCCCTCGGTGGGAGATCCCCCCGGCGCAATCCACACGCCGCCGTGAATGATCCGCTCCTCGTTCCAGAGCGGGATCTCCACAATCAGCATCTCGCCCCGCGCGGGTTTGAACTCGACGTGAGAGAACCACGGGTTGGAGCGAGCCGCGACTCCCTCGCAGAAGACGAGGGTTCTCGCTCGCAGG
>JAYWFM010000394.1:0-3464 GCA_043778825.1 Planctomycetota bacterium
CTCCGCGAAAGAGCGTTCTTTCGCGGAGCGAAAGGCGACACTGGCCATTCCACAACAGCCACCCCATGAACCACCCCCCGCCCACTCCCGCACGTTACATGCCCCAGCTGGATGGCCTGCGGGCGATTGCGGTGTTTGCGGTCGTCTGGTCGCACTGGATGCCAAACGACACGACGTGGCTCCACTGGATGCCCCACGCCACGACTGATCTGGCGTGGCTCCACTGGATGCCGGACTTCAGTGCTCATCTGCCGTGGGGCCATTTCGGGGTGCAGATGTTCTTTGTGCTGAGTGGTTTTCTGATCACGGGCATCCTGCTCCGGGCCAAGCCAGAACCGGGAGAGTCGCGGGGGCCGGTGCTGAAGCAGTTCTTCATTCGCCGGTCGCTGCGGATCTTTCCGGCGTACTATGTGGTGCTGGCCCTGGCGTGGCTGGCGGACTTCAACGACACGCGGGCGACGATCGTCTGGCATGCGACCTACACGACGAGCATCTACCTGTGGCTGACGAGGGCGTTCTCGCAAACATCGCACTACTGGTCGCTGTCGGTGGAGGAGCAGTTCTACCTCCTCTGGCCGTGGGTCGTGTTGTGGACCACTCCCAAGACATTACTGCGGATCACAATCGCCATGATCCTCGGCACTCCGGTGTTTCAAATCCTGATGCAGTGGTACTTCCCGCAGACCGAACCGACCGTCCTCATGCCCAGTGCCGCTGATGCTCTGGGGGCCGGGGCGCTGCTGGCCCTCGTCGAGAGTTGCGAAGAGTGGAAGCAGACCTTCCGCTGGATTCAGATACTCGCCTGCCTCCCGATCTTTGTGATCCTGCAAGGCGAGTCCTTCCTCAAGGGGAGCGGGCTGTCGGGAGCCGCCGAGTCGATTCGCGAGACGGTGATGGTCGTCACGTTCTCGCTGATCGTGTCCCAGGCCGCCACCGGCTATCGCGGTCCCGTGGGCTGGGTGCTGTCACACCCGCTGCTCACCGGAGTCGGCAAGATCAGCTACGGCATCTATCTGATCCACAACTTCACGCCGCATCTGATGACGTGGCTTCTGGATCAGACTCCGCTGGGAGCCGGTCCGTTTTATGTGCTGCATCCCCTCTGGCGGTTTATCGGGTTTTGGGTGCTGACTCTGGTTCTGGCCGGCACCAGTTGGTTTCTGATCGAGAGGCCGTGTCTGCGGCTGAAGGATCGCTGGGGAAAGTGATCGCGCTCCGACACACGTTGGAGTTCAGCCTTTAGGCTGCTCTTGTGACGCACCCAGAGCAGCCTAAAGGCTGAACTCCAACGGGGCACTACTCATCGCGCACGGGCCGCCGCATCAGGGCATCGGTCGCCTCGCGCGGGGAGAGTCCCTCGAACAGCACGCGGTACACCTGCTGCGTGATCGGCATCTCGATCCCCATCTGGCGGGAGAGGTCGCACACGCTGCGCGAGGTGCTCACCCCTTCGGCCACAGCTGCCATGCTGCCGAGGATCTGCGGCAGCGTTTCGCCCTTCCCCAGTCGTACCCCCACACTGCGGTTGCGACCGTGCGGGCTGAAACAGGTGGTCATCAAGTCGCCCAGCCCGGCCAGCCCCGCGAACGTCTTCTCCAAGGCCCCGCCGTGAACGCCAAAGCGGGTCATTTCCACGATCCCGCGCGTCATCAGGGCCGCCTTGGCATTGTCGCCATACCCCAGCCCGTCGCAGATCCCCGCCGCGATCGCGATCACATTCTTGAGTGCCCCGGCCAGCTCTACGCCGATGATGTCCGTGTTCGTGTAGACCCGAAACCGGTCGGTGGAGAACAGCTGTTGCACCTGCTTGAGCAGAGCCAGATCGTGCCCGGCGACGACGACGCTGGAGGGCATGCGGCGGGCCACCTCTTCGGCGTGACTCGGTCCGCTGAGGGCCACGACCGGTCGACCGGGGAGTTCCGACTCGATGAGCTGGCTCGCGCGGAGCAGCGTCTGATTCTCAATCCCCTTGACGAGACTCACGACCGGCACGCCCGGATCGAGGTGCGGCCCCAGTCGCTGGAGCGCCTCTCGGAGGAACTGCGTCGGAATGCCGACCACATAACAGTCGGCCCCCCGGCAGGCGTTCTCGGCATTGTCGGTAATGACGACTGCCTCGGGGATCGTCACTCCGGGGAGCAGCCGCGCGTTCTCCCGCGTCCGCGCCATCTCGGCCGTATGCCTCGCATCCCGGCCCCACAGCGTGACGCGCAGACCCGGCTCAAGACTTCCGAGGTCTTCCGAGACCTCGGAAGTCTGGCGCGTTCCCGACTGCGAGGCGAGTAACACCGCGCACGCTGTGGACCAGGCCCCGCTGCCGAGAATTGTGATGCGTTTCATGGAAGATTGCGGACCGGGAAACGAAGTGCAGCCGCGACGCGAAGGCTCTGCGCAGCGGAGCGTCCTGAAGCCAAAGAGTGTGAACGGTTGCCCAAACCGCCCGAAACCGCAGATTCATCACAACCGTCAGTTCGTCCGGGATCGCCCCACGGTTCCGCAGTGAAGCACTGCATCGGGCGAAAAGGGCTTGCCTGCCGGTGGGGGCGACCTAGTGTTCAGAGACCATTCTCCGCACACGCGAAGGCAGAATAATGCAAGCCACCATCGAACAACAGCCGTCCCACACCGAGCGTCCCTTCGTCGACCGCCGCCAGTCGAGCGTCGACTCTCCCGCCGTTCGCGAACGCCGCCAGTTCCAGGACTCCCGCGAGGCCGGACGCCCCGAAGTCAACGAACTCGCCGCCGCCATCGACGTGTACAAACTCGCCCACCACCGCCGGTTCATCACGTTCGAGGAACTGTTCGACGTGATGGTCTCGCTGGGATATCACAAGTCAGGCCATTCAGCCTAGCCGGCGTGAACACGCCGGCATACAAATTCAACCAGTCACGAGCGGGTGTCACCACCTGCTCGTTGGACATTTGTGGACGAGGACATGGCAATCCCGCCGTCATGGAATTCAGTAACATCGTTGACGAATTGAAACTGAAGAAATCGAAATGACCTGTCACACTGTGGCAAGGCGTACGATATCGATCACACATTGTGAGAAGAGACATGAACTCCGCAGAGCCTCAAGGTTGTCTGGCCGCACTGCTTCGATTGTTCGGAATTCGCCTGGGGACTGCTGCGAAGGAGCAATTGCCGTATCGGTTCAGGGATGACTTTCTCTCTCCTGCTGAACTGGCTTTTTACAGGATCCTGCGATCAGTCGTGAATGAGTCATATACGATCTGCGTCAAAGTGAAGCAGTCGGATATCCTGTTTGTCCCCCCAGTCCGAGGGGTCATTGTCCTATCACAACAAGCTTAGAGCGGTTCCACCCTCGGTCTTTACAGATATCCGCAAGCCTCGAACAGGTTCAAGCAGGTCTTGGCGGACACGGCCTGTGGGATCTCGCCGATGGCTTTGACCAGCGTCTCGTAGGTGCGTTTGGCGAGCTTGCGGAGATGCGACTTCAGAG
>JAYWFM010000395.1:0-8191 GCA_043778825.1 Planctomycetota bacterium
CATCCGCGGTCAGAATTCCACTGACCACGGATGGCAAAGCCGGACCACGGATGGAGAACAACTCGTCGGTGACTCGGTGGCCCAGGCGAATTGCCGATCATCCACTTCTCCGCCCTTCATGATTTTGTTCCCATGATTTTGTGAACCTCTTCCGCTCCCGGCAGATGAGGCATGACCTGGATCAGGGATCACAAGATCATGGGTAGCCTTCAGGTTCCGACGTTGCCTCATGTCGCCATTCGGTCGCCCGTATCAGTCCGTGACCCCGGTCTGCAAAGTGGGTCTCGCACTCGTTTCCGTGTCGTTTCCTGAAGCGTCGTTGACCCCTGCGCCGCAGGTGTCTACTCTCGCGAGATCGAGATCCGATTCATTCCTGATGCGAGGCCCTCTCCCTCATGCGGAACACCCTCGAATTCCTGATCATCATCCTCATCGCCGCCGCCACGCTCAATGTGCAGGACACCGGCTGGCTGTCGCCGCTGGGGATGAAAACCCTGATCGTCGTCCTGTGCGGACTCAAGACGATGTTCTTCATCGCCGAGGAGATGGTCCAGCTGGGGCAGGCCACCCAGATGAATCTGGCGTATCACAAATTCATGTCGATGATGCTGATCAACATGATCCAGATCATCCTGTCATTCAGTCTGGACTACTACTGTTTGCTGTCGGTCGATACTCGGAGTTTCTTAATCAACTCGCAGTTGGTGGGGGCCGAGCGGGCGTTTGAGTGCCTGTATTTCAGCACGCTGAATTTCACGTTCTTCGGGTACGGGGACATCACTCCGCAGACGGTCCCGGCCAAGCTGGTGACGATGACGGAGATCTCATTGGCATTTCTGACGGTGATCTTTTTGCTGTCGGACTTCATCAGTATGAAGGAGTCGCTGCGCGTGCGGGACGCGGGTCCAGGCGAGCCGCATGTGTGAGGGGGAGCGGTCAGCTTTCAGCCATCAGCGGTCAGCCAGAGGGGCGGCGACCATGTTCGGGAGGTTCAGCGATCCGGGCCGGCCTTCGGTCGAGTCAACCACCCCTTGCGATAGAAGAAGACCAGCAGCACAGCCGCCGTGCCAACCATCAGTGCCAGTGCGAACACGTATCCATACTTCCATCGCAGCTCCGGCATATTCCACGGCGACTTGTCTGGGTCGAAGTTCATGCCGTACACCCCGGCGATGAAGCTCAGCGGGATGAAGATGCTGGACATAATCGTCAGCACCCGCATGATCTCGTTGGTGCGGTGCCCGACCATCGTCAGTACCAGATCTCGCAGGTCGGCACACATTTCCCGCTGTGTCTCCAGTACGTCGATGATCTGCACCGAGTGGTCGTAGCAGTCGCGGAGAAAGACCTTGGTGCCTGGGGCGATCAGGTCCGATTCGTGCCGTTGCAGGGCGTTGAGCGCATCGCGATGCGGCCATGCGGCCCGGCGGAGTTGGAGCAGCTCCTGACGGATGGCGTGTAGCCGTTCGAGCACCTCGGGGGAGGTTCCATCCGCTCTCGCATCGAGGGCGTCGAGATCCTCACCGTACTTCTCCAGCACGGGGAAGTAGCTGTCGATGACGGCATCGATCAGGGAGTACGTGAGGTAGTCCGGGCCGCTGCGGCGGATGCGGCCGCTATTGGTGCGGAGTCGTTGTCGCACCAGGTCGAGGCAGTCGCCGCCGGGAAGTTCCTGGACGGTGACGACGAAGTCCTTCCCCAGGAACAGGCTGACCTGCTCCGTCGACAGCCGGTCCTTCGCATCGGCCATGCGGACGACGATGAACAAGTGGTCGCCGTACTCGTCGACCTTGGCCCGCTGGTGGACATGCACGGCATCTTCGAGGGCCAGCGGGTGCAGGCCGAACACCTCGCCCACCGTCTGCAACCAGCGCGAGTCGCCAATGCCATCGATGTCGACCCACAGGATCGAACCCGGCTGGCGGAGGGCGGCGACCTCATGCGGGGACTTGAGGTCGCGCTCCTGGAGCTCGCCCGACGAGTACCGCATCGCGGTCACGCGGACCGGGAGTGGCTGATGCTCGATCGGCGCGAGCGACTCCTCCGCCGTCGCATGCCCCGGCGGGCGCTGAAACAGCTTCTTGCGTTTCTTCGGATTGTGCTTGTGGCGTGTCACCCGATGAAGTCCTCCAGTGGGTGGCAGCCGCGAAAGTGGCCCGACTGCTCCGCCTGATAGATCAGATCGTTGTCGACATCAAGCGCCGTCAAGGCCCCGCCGTCTCCATAGACGCAGGTGTCGATGCAGACCCATCCCGGCAGGACCAGCGGCAGACCGGACGGCTGGGCCGTGTGACCGCAGATGACCCGCTTGCCCGAAAAGTGCGGCAGGCAGTGCCGCCCGATCCGGCTCCACCGCAGCCAGTGCTTGTCCTGGGCATCGAGCGGGTATTCGCAGCGGATCGCCGCGTGCGAGAAGATGGTCGAGTCGGTCTCGATGTACGGCAGTCCGCTGCGAATGAAGTCCATGTGTTCGGGCGGGATGCCGGAAAAGCGGCCGCCATAGGAGTGCAGCATCTCCATCCCGCCGTAGCGCGGCCAGGCTTCGGCCCACTCGCCGCCGTAGAGGGCGTCGAGAAACATCTCCTCATGGTTGCCCATGATGTGCTGGAACCGGCAGCGGGTCTTGAGATCGAGCAGCAGGTCGATGCAGCGCTTCGAGTCGGGGCCACGATCGATCACGTCGCCGAGGACGATGACGGTGTCCTCGGGAGTGATCTGCATCTCGCGCAGCAGGACAGCGAGTGCCTCGTCGCACCCGTGGATGTCGCCAATTGCCAGAGTCCGGCCTGCGTTCAAGGGGTATGCCCCACCCTGTCGAACTCGATCCTGCCCGGCGGAAACTCGCACGTCCCGCCTCACTGGCGCTCATCATGGCAGAGAGGCGACGGAATGGCCAATGAGCATCCACGCCGCGGGGGGGGCATCCCAAAGGTAGGCAGCGGTCGGAATTTGACCACGGAGGCACGGAGGCACGGAGGCACGGAGAACTCCAGGCGTTCGAGATCGAATGTCTGCCACACTCATCGGAAGATTTGACAGGATCAACAGGATGCCGACACGCTGTATCAAAGGCGGAAATGATCCTGTAGATCCTGTTCATCCTGTCAAAACTTCCTCGTCCTCTGGCAATGTGTGGCAGATCATCGAAGAGCTGCATCGCTCCGTGCCTCCGTGCCTCCGTGGTCAATCTCTGCCTACATTTCTGATGCACACACGGGAGTGGTTGCTGGAACTGGACTGGCCGGAGTGCAACCCCCTACCGCCCCTCGTGTCGCTCCACGTTCAATGTGCCCTTGACCTGGGTGGCTCGTTCTTCGAGCAACTCCGTGGCGGCGTGGTAGGCTGTGGCGACGCCCGGTTGGGGGATCAGGCCGCCTCCGAGGATCAGGGCGGCCAGCGTGAGGACCGCGATCCGCTCGCGGCCTCCGATTTTCAATGAGACCGACGAGGCGTAGCGTGTCCCGGTGAACAACAGGAAATACGCTCGCATGATCGCGATGCCGTTGAATGTGGCGGCGATCACCAGCAGCGGCCCGACATGCGGGTAGGCTTCGACCGCACCGTCGATCAGCATCTCCGTGCCAATGAATCCGATCGTCCCCGGGAACCCCACGCAGCCCAGCCCCGTCAATAGAAAGCAGATCGCCAGGGCGGGGGCGTGCTCGTAGAGCCCCTGGTACTGAGTCAGTTGCAGTCGACCTCGGCGGGCTTCGAGGGCGCGGAGCGTGAGTCCGAAACCTCCCAAGGACAGTCCGGCAGAGAGCCACACGCATAAGGCTCCGGTCAATCCGATCGGCGTGGCCACCTCCAGCCCGACCAACACCATCGCCGAGTGGCTGATCACGAGGCAACTGAAGAACCGGCGGACATCCTTCTGGACCATCGCCATTGCCCCGGAGTAGACGGCTGTGACCAAGGCCATCAGTCCGAGGAGTCGTAGTGCGGAGTCGGGGGCGATCGGCACGACCAGTCTCAGGGCGGCGTACGCTCCGGCCAGAGGTGTGGTCATGAGCAAAGCGGACCCGAAGGTGGCGTTCTCGAACAGTTCGTTGAGCCAGGTCTGGAACGGAAACACGCCACAGCGGATTGAGATCGCAAGCAACAGTGGGAGCATGAGCCCCAGAGATCGCACGGGGGCTCCCTGCCTCTCGGCCAGCCACCAGCCGATGGCCATCAGCAGCGACGAGGCCGACATCGCGATCCCGTACAAGCGGGTGGGCTTGCCTCGGCCGACCAGTTCAAAGTACGGCGGCACCGTACTGGCGGCGAGCATCAGGATGATGACCCACGGGTCGACGGCACTGAACAGAGCCAGCGCCAGTGACTCACTCAGCAGCATCATCGAGAACGAGAACCTCGGGACTTTCGTTCGCAATGTGGCGAGAGCGGTCAGCAGGTAGAGCAGTGCGGTGAGCGGAATCAGCGGGGCGCTCAGTTCATCAATCACGAACAGCTCCCGACCAATCAGCCGGGTCATCAGATGCCAGTGGTCTTCGGCCTGATGAATGTGCAAGGAGTAGAAGTCCGCCGTCTCACCCGCCGCAGCGAGGAACGCCAGCCCCGCGAACGCCAGACAATGCCAGCGGGCCACAATCGGATCCCGAATGCGCGCGACCCAACCCGCTCCCAGCAGTGGGAGCAGGATGGCGAGTTCAATCCAGGGATAATGCAGTTCGTTCATGTGCGAAGTCGTTGAGAGTTGAGCATTGAGCGAAAGCGTTTCGCCGCGACGCGAAGTCTTCGAAGCGGAGCGTCGCCCCGTTAACTGTCGTTTCCGTTCGAGTCGTTCGGAGTCCCGTTGATCCGTTGAGCAACACGGCGATCGAGTCGGTCGCACCAGTTCAGCGAGTCCACCAGCGGATCGACGATGTACCGCTGAAGCAGCGCATCCAGGTTCCCGCGATGCAGCGCGATGCGATACAGGCGAACCCGCCAGACCTCCGGCAGCTGGGATTGCCAACGGGAGGACACGAAGGACAGACGCCCCCCGATGGCGTTCTCCAACACGCGGTAGTCATGCAACAGCGTCGGGGCCCGCACGAACTGCAACGTCCGCGCACACCCGTGACCGAGGATATGAATCAGCGGGAGATAGAGCAGCTCGGGCGTGTTCCACAGCTTCCCGAGCCAGGCGAACAACCCAATCTCCGCGACGATGAATCCGACTTGTGTGAGTGAGGCAAACGACAATGCCGACTTGATGTCGGTTTGCACCCGCCCGGTGAAGGCGGCGAAAATCGCGGTCGAGAGACCGAGGGCCACCACCACGAAACACAATGCGGGCGAGAGGGCGAGTATGGGGCTGACTCGCAGTAGCAGATAGGCTCCCAGGTGGACGGAGAGCGCTCCATAGAACACCGCACTGGACGGGGTCGGCCCCTCCATCGCGCGCGGCAGCCAACCCGAGAACGGGATCAGTGCCGACTTCCCGGCCACCGCCAGCAACAGCAGCAACCCGACCGTGAATGCCTGACCAGCGGGCAGCATGGCGACCCCCTCGGGCCAGGCCCCGGTCCCCATCAGTCGGTCGAAGTCCCCCTCCCCGGACAAATGGTGCAGCAACAGGGCGGCCATCAGCAAGCCCGCATCGGAGAGGCGATAGACAACCCACACCCGCAGCCCGTTGCGGCAGGGATTTGGTCGTTCCTGAAAGAACGCCACGAGTAAGGTCGAGGAGAGTCCCACCAACTCCCACCCCGAAAACAACGTCTCAATCGTCCCAGCCAAGGAAGTGACCACCATCCCCAGCACGAAGAGGGCATACAGCATGAAGAACCGATTGAACCCCGCCTCGCGGTGCATGTACTTGTCGGCAAAGGCTCCGATCGTCCCGCACAGCACAAACGTCAGAATCACAAACGGGACCGACAGCCGGTCGAACTCGAACTTGAACGAGAAGTGATAGAGCGCGTGTTGCGCATGATGCTCCGTGGCCAGCAGCGCCGGATCGGCATGTTCATGCAGGATGACCCAGTGCCCCAGTTCAATCGGCACCCGACGTTCGTCGCGACTCAACATCAAGACCAGAATCGCGATCGAGGCCAACAGCCCCGTGACCATCGCCGTCTGCACCACTCGACCGATCCAGCGCTCGGACAACGGCCGGTCAATGATCGAGGCGATGCCCAGGACCGCCACCAGCAGAGCCGGAGCCGCGACGACGATCAGACCGAGAAAAGTGAGGAGCAGCATGGTGGAAAAGGATCGTTGAGGGTTGAGGGTTGAGCGAACGTGAACACCGTTTAGCCGCGACGCGAAGGCTTTGCGAAGCGGAGCGATGATCTCGCTCGTGTCACTTGTTACCGGTCACCTGAGCAAACTCCATGTGCTCGCGCCAGCCTTGGAACCAGTTCACTGATCGGGGCGTCTGTGACAGCTCCTTCACGCTCGCGTGGTACGGCACGTATTCCCCATCCTGGTACAGGCTGATCTCGGCGGTCTCGGGATGCAGCAGAGCCAGTTGGACCCAGCCGTTCTTGAGGATCTGGCCCACACTGTTGTTACGCTGCATGATCTTGGCGATCGCCTCGGGAGTCGCCTCGATCACGAACAGGCAGCGGACCGGCTCGTGGATCTCGACCCCCTGCCACGGCAGGCCCGAGCGCAGATCGCTCGCCGCTCCGTCCATGACTCCCAGCAGTGAGGTGATGTTGTGCGGCAACTTGGTCCCCGCGCCCCAGCCCGACGGGTCGATGTAGGAGAAGAAGTATTGCAGGTTGATTCCCGAGCAGACGATCACGACCGCTCCGAGGATCCGCCCGAGAATCGTACTCTCGGCATCATCCAGCGTGGGGTCATACGAGACCAGAAACGACCGGCGGTCGAGGTACAGACCGCGCGTGCGTCCGCGCCGACCGACCACACACATGGCGTTCGAGGCATTGCCGAACTCGGGCCGCGTCTGGGCCAGATCCTCGGTCCGGTTCTCGACATGCCAGTGCGCATCGGTCGGCGAGATGTCAAGCGGAGCCGAGTAGAACCGGCGGCAGCGCTCCTGGGCATTCAGGCGACTGGCCTCTTCGAGTGAGTCGCGGGCCGAGTCCATGTCCTTGATGTGCGTGCGGGGCAGTTGATCGAGATCGAAGTAGGTGAATGTGTCGGTGGCGGTGTTGTGGAGGCCGCCCACGAAGACGGTCTCTTCGGGGATCGCGATCCCTCGACCCGCCAAGATGTGACGAACTCGCGGATCATTGAGCATCGCGGCCAGTGCCCGCGCATTGGCCCCCCCGGCACTTCCGGAGCAGGCCCCGCAGTCGTAGCACGACTTGTGCGGGTTGTTCATGCAGAACGAACCATGCCCGAAGAAGAACACCAGCCGCGCGAAACCGGAGCGCAGACCGGTCTCGCTCAGAATCTTTTCCCCGACATCGGCCATCTCCGTCAGCGTGTAGCCGATGGCGTCTCCCTCGGGACCGGGCAGTTCCGTGAGACGCTCAATCCGCAGCTTGGTCACCGGCGGCGGAGCGACGACGCTGCCGATCGCGCGACGCAGACGCGAAGTCGCCACCGGAAACAGCACGCGGGCGACCAGCGGGATCGTGGCAAACACCCCCAGGCTGGCCGTCATCAGTGCCCCGCCCGCCATGCTGCGGGAGCGCACATGGATCTGGTGCGTGGCGGTGGCCAGATGCTTGCGGGCCGTGGCTCGACGGCGGTCGGATTCGGAGAGGCTGTAGACGACCTCCTCGATCATGTAGTTCTTGGGCCGCACGACGATGGGGCAGAGAGCCTGATAGTGGGCGTCGGAGACGCCCTTGTAGTACATCGCGACGCCGAAGAAGCCAGCCGCTCCAAACGTCTCGGCTGCAGGGCAGACCTCTTCGAGATGCCGCCGGAACGACTCCTCGCGGGTGTCGATGCAGTACACCGACTGGAACTGCGGGGAGGCGACACGCTCGGCCCGCTTCCCGTGTGTGTGGATGGCGATGGCGTCGAGAGCCTGCACCCGGAACCGCCGCTCAAAGGCCAGATGGAACAGCCGCCGACGGTGCATCGCGTCGAACGACTCGATCTCTTCGACCAGAGTGGCCCAGCCCTCAGCAGGCAGTGTCGACAGGGTCGGAGCGGTCCAGCCCTGGAGCTGGGCGAGTTGGAACACCTCGAAGGCCCGCTCTTCGCGGGTCGTCGTCGGGACGGCGGGGATGCGCTTCCGCAGGGGCTCGCGGAGTTCCGCCAAAGAACTTATCTCGGG
>JAYWFM010000396.1:0-8191 GCA_043778825.1 Planctomycetota bacterium
CTGGCGGGAGGAATCTCAGTCGCGGAGCGACATGAGCTACGGGCCCGTCCCCAGCGGAACGCCATGGAAAGGACAGCCCGGAGGTGGTGTGGTTGACAGCTCCAGATGGCAGTCCCGAAGAGTGGGGGCCGCAAAAAACTCAAAAAACGCAAAAAGAGTCTTCCTCCCTTTTGCGTTTTTTGAGTTTTTTTGCGGCCGTCCCGACAGTCTGGATTCACGCCATTGCTGAAGAATCTCGCCCGGCCCTTCGCCAGGCAACGGGCACGTCGGAAACGTGCCCCACGCCAAACCGATCGATCTCAATCGTGTTCACAGCACTGGACTCGCCCTCCCGATCCGAGTATCGAATTGTGACGCAGCACTAGTGAATCGGAACCCCCACAGCCACGGATGACAACGCACCGACGGGCTCAGCGGCCCTGGCGGCCTCGTCCTCCCCGGTGCCACTCCCCAGCAGTTCCGGTCCGGATTGTCCGGCAATCTGCCCGACCGCCTGCCAGGCACAGCTGTTCGTCCGGCAGTAGACGTTCCCGTAGGCTGCGATGATGTCGGGGTTGTTCACTCCGACGGTCAGATGCCAGCGGTGGGTGCCGAACTCCGGCACGTAGCCCGCGTAGGTGCAGGGGCGATCGTCCTGCAGCAGCACCCAGGTGGGGTACGGTTTCGAGAGCGTGGGGGGCAGAACCCCGTAGATGTCGACCTTGTATTCTGTGTCGGCGGAGGGAGTGAATTGCCAGTTGTCGAACTGATATTCCGCACCGGATGTGAAGCCTGTCGCGAGCAGAACCACTGCCAGCCCGAATCCCCAACGCACCATCGTTCTTGGATACATGATTGTGACCCCCTTCTGGAACCGAACCACTCCCGAGTGGGCACTCCATTGCGGAGTGGTGGGGTTGAGTGTTGTGTTCCAGATCCCCTGAAACACGGAGACTGGGCGTCATTATAACACGGAAAGGCACGCGTCCATCACAAAGGCACTCTTCGTGTCCAGTTTCTCAATTTCTTTCAACGACCGAAAATCCCTCCTCTCACCCCAACCGTTGGAGTTCAGCCTTGAGGCTGCTTCGCCCGCGTGCGGCGATCGGCACTGCCAAACCACAGACAGGCTAAAGCCTGAACTCCCACAGTCCCCCCTACCCCAAACGGCCGAACTGCCGGTCGAGCTCCGTCTTCGACAGCTTGAGCGAAGTCGGTCGTCCGTGCGGGCAGTGGTGGTGGTCATCGCACAGGTGGCGCTGTTCGAGGAGTGCGGTGATCTCTTCCTGCGAGAGGCGTTGACCGGCCTTGATCGCCGACTTACAGGCCATCATGTGCAGCAGGCTGTCGAGCAGGTCGCGACGGGTCAGCTGCTCGTGCTGGGAGTCGATTTTTTCGATGACCGATTTGAGCAGGTCGGTGGGGTCCGCGCGGCGACTCAGCCGGGGGAGTCCGCTGAGGGCGACTGTGTTCCCGCCGAAGTCCTGCACCAACAGACCGAGTTCGGCCAGCAGTTCGGTGTTGTCGAGAGCGATCGCAGCCTCGCGCGGCGTCAGCTCCACGGGGATCGGGACCAACAGCCGCTGGACCTCGGCGCTGCCACTGAGAATCCGCCGCCGCAACTGCTCGTACATGATCCGTTCGTGGAGGGCGTGCTGGTCGATGATGTGGACGCCATCGGGGGTTTCGATGACGAGGTAGCAGTCGTGGACCTGCATCGCCCGGACTTCGGACGCCGCTCCGGTGGTGGGGAGTTCGGCGGCTTTGAGCGTGGCAGCGGGGGTGGGGGCGGGAGCGGCGAGGATGCGGCTGGCGATCGGAGCGGGTCCGCCGGGGAAGGGGCGGAATTGCGTGGTCGGTGGCGGGAGGGCCGAGCGATCGAGCCACGGGTTCAGCGCACCGGTGATGTCGGTCGACGGGAGGTCTTGGTCGGCGTGCGGCTCGTCGGAGGACGACGGTGACGACTCCGCGCGCAGGGCATAGCTGCTCTCGATCGGAGCCGGTCGATCGGACGACGGCCTCCACTCCGACAACTGGGTCTGGGCCCAGTTCGACAACTCTTCCTCGGCTCTCCACTGCGGAGCCACAGCCCCACTTGCCTCACGCTCGTCGAAGCGGAGGTCGTGGACGGGGGCCTGTTCGAGGGAGCTGCCGAGTTGTCCGGGGACGAGGCGGTTGGCGTCGAGTACCCCGCCCAGGTCCATGCCCAGGAACTTGGAGCGGATCGACGACAGCACCAGCCGGAACAGGGCACTCGGGTCGAGGAACCGCACTTCGGACTTGGTCGGATGGACGTTGACATCGACGCTGTCGGGTGGCACTTCCAGGAACAGAAACGCCACCGGTTGCCTACCGACCATCAACAGCCCGCGATATCCCTCGTTGAGGGCATGTTGCAGTGAGCGGTCCTGAATCCAGCGACCGTTGAGGAATAGATACTGGTGCTTGCGCGTGGTGCGGGACTGCTTGGGATGACCCACGAAGCCCCACACGCGGTTGCCGTCGCGGTGCATCTCGACGGGGATTAGATCCTGGGCCAGCTCCGCTCCGTAGAACAGCTCCAGCCGCTCTTGCAGATTCTGGGTCGCGGGGAGATCGTAGACCACGCGGTCGTTGTGCTTGAGCGTCAGATGCAGGTTCGGGTTCGCCAAGGCGATGCGGGTGAACTGCTCCGAGATGTGGCCGAATTCGGTCGAGGCGTTCTTGAGAAACTTGCGCCGCACCGGGGTCGTATAAAACAGCTCGCGGACCTCGATCGACGTGCCCACCGGACAGCCGCAGGGGACCAGCGGCTGCCTCTCGCCGCCGTCGACCGTGAGTTCGGTGCCGATGTCCGAGTCCGCCTGCCGCGAGCGAATCCTCAGCCGTGAAATCTCCGCGATCGAGGCCAGGGCCTCACCCCGGAACCCCATCGAGCGCACATGAAACAAATCATCCGCACTCCGCAGCTTGCTCGTGGCATGGGCTGCGACGGCCAGGGGGAGGTCATCCGGGTGGATACCTTCGCCATCGTCGACGATGCGGATCAGGTCGGCCCCGCCGCGCTGGATCTCGACCTCGATCCGCGTGGCCAGGGCGTCGATCGAGTTCTCCAGCAACTCCTTGATCACACTCGCCGGACGTTCAATCACCTCCCCCGCTGCGATCTTGTTGATCACGCTGGCGGAGAGCTGTTGAATTCGCGGGGCGACATCCGTGGAGACCGACATGACATCCGTTCACCGTATGGGGGATTAGTCTGTAGGCAGTGTACCCCTGAGCGTCCGCCAGCGGGAGGGAGAAATGACTCACGCCGATTGAGGTTCCCGATCGCACGGGATAGCATGCCCCCCACCGTTCTCCCTCCCCAAGCATCCCATGACCTCGACCGTTCCCACCTCTCTGCGAGCGATCCGCGAACAGCAGCTGTTCGAGATCGAGTGGCCGAACTCGCCCATGGTGCGGATCGCGTTTCGCGATCTGCGGCTGTTGTGTCCGTGTGCCGCCTGCGTGGATGAAATGACCGGGGAGCGGATCGTCAATCCGCGGACGGTTCCGGGCGACGTGGCCCCGGCGGCGATGAAATACAGCGGGAACTACGCCCTCAAGATCAGTTGGTCGGATGGGCACGATACGGGGATTTATACGTGGGAGTACCTGTCGAAGCTGCCGCTGGAGCAGTTGGAGCAGTTGGAGGAGGAGGAGCGTTGAGCGTTGAGCGTCCGGAGAGTCCATTTCCTCTACTCTCTACTCTCTACTCTCTACTCTCTACTCCCTACCCCCTACCCCCTACTCCCTACTCCGTTTGGCAGACTTTGCGGCCTGTAACGATTGTGCCGATTCCAGAGTCTGGTTCGACGTCGCATCTCATTGAACAGACTCATCTTCTGAAAAAAAGAGCATTCCTCCCGACGGGTCGCTGAATGATTGATTGCTGCTATCGTTACCAGCCGAATTTCTGTACTACGAGGAGGTGTTCCAAGCCCTTAGACGGCTTGGAATCTGCCGGTTCTCTCCGCAGGGAGTGGGATCGCAGCCTCAGATCAATGTGTTCGTGGAGGGGTCGCTGCGGCGGCCCTTCCCATCGACAAAGACTCAGGGAGGGGGGGCGATGTCTCGAATTCCTTTGACGATGACCGGTGCAGCCATTCTATGTGCTGCATCACTCATCCAGACAGTCGTGGCGGCACCGCCATCTGCGGATCAGGCGGAAGGTCGGGTCTCGATGTCGACCTACCGCCCCCGTCACTCCGGGGCGGTCCAGACGGTGGCGCATGAGGTGCCAGCAGCTGCCTGCCCGGGGGTCACCCAAGGCACACCCGCGCTGAATCCCCACGGCATCAATGTCGGGCAATACCCGCAGTTGAATGCTCCGCTGTATCCGTCTCCGATCCAGGGGGTTCCCTCGTGGACGGGCGGCACGGTGATCACGAACCAGGCGTTCGCCCCGCACGAGTTGCTGTACCCGCACGAGTACCACTCGATGTACGGCCCCTTCTACTACAAGGTCAAGGGCAGCTGGGTCTGGACGCCATTCGGCATGCGACAGCACGAGCAGTGGAAGCTGCAGGGGACCGAAGTGCGGGTCAAGTACCGTTCGAACTACAAGTTGTTCTCGGGGTTCTGCCCGCCTCACTGAGTGAGATTCCAGGGTCGCAGGAACCTCGGGGTCGCCCGACGGCTCACCGATTCCACACCACACAGCACCCGATCCACGCATCAGAAATGCCGACTCCCCTCGGGTGTCGGCGCTGACTGACCCGGAGGATGTCCGCATCCGGGCGGTCTCCGTGACAGCCTGCGGAAACCCGGCCCACCCATCCCCTTCAGAGAGTTCTGCGGGGGAGTCGATGGGCGGCCTTCGTCTTGAGACTCAGGAAGTTTGAGATGACCATGTTCTCACTCCAGCGGAGCTTCTCTCTGGCATTTGCCGGGTGGCTCGTGACATCCGCCTTCACCGCCGCAGCGTCTGCGGACGATGTGGAGGCGGTGATCCGCCTGAAGGCCCAACCCGAGGGCGTCGTTCACGTCCGCAGCACCCCCCAGAGCGTCGTAGTGCGCGGCCAGTCTCCGCAGGACACGGTGCTTCCGGTCCACGGAGAATACGCCGAAACCCAGAACTGCCCCCAGCAGAACTGCCCCCAGCAGGAATGTCCAGTCGAGTGTCGCACGTACCTCTTCGACGAAATGATGATGCACTGCTACATGAAAATGGCCCCGTGTGGGTACAACATGCACAACAAATGTCGGGAGACGCGGGCCTGGGCGCGGGGCAAGTTCGGCTACTTCATTCCGAGTGGGAATTGTGGTCAGGGAACACCGCCGTTTGGCCGCTACTCGATGGTCTATCCGGTCAATCCCCAGCACTTCGATGGACGCGATGGCCAGGTCTACGCGGCCCAGGGCTACGCGGGTCCCGTCTCCATCCCGATCGCTCCGGTCGTGAACCACACGTACAACTACGGTTGGGGGATGCCCTCCAGCCGTCTGACGCCGATCTCCCACCCGGTCAGCCCCGCTCGGGCGCAGGCTTACCAGTATGCTCCGGGGATGCCGCAGCAGTAGTGGAATCGGTGCCGTCGTAGAAATTCCGTCGCGACGGTGTCCCTCCTCTGGATTCCATTCCGTGTGGAAGAGCGAGGCCGCCGCTGACAGCCTGATGTACAGTCCCGAGGGAAACCCGGCTCGGTCGCCGATCCCCAGACACGCCCAGAACCTGGCTCCGCCAGCCCAGACAGGAAGTCGAAATCATGGTGCGTTCCACGCCGTGGACATTGGCCCTCATCGCTGCAGGTGCCTTCGCGTGTCTCGCCTTCCAGGCGGGGCGGACATTCGCCGATGACTCCGAGGGAGTCGTTCGCATCTGTGATCAAGTGCAGGGACAGGGCGGCTCCTGCCCACAGGGCGGCTCTTGCCGTAGCGGGACTTGCGGCAACTGTCAGGGCCAGGGATGCCCCAGCTGTCAGAATGGCTCGTGTGGCAATGGCGACATGCACCATAATGGTCACGTGTGGCAGTTCATCAACGCGTTCCACCCGTTCGGACAGTGTCCTCACTCGCCCGATTACGGTTATGCCCCTCCCGGACGGGTCCGCACCCCGCATCCGCAGCAGGTGGCCTACCGCAAGGGCTTCCCGGATGCCTGGACCGGGCCACAGGGAGCGGGCATGGGGATGGGCGGTCCTCGACCCGTCTCGGTCTACATGCCAACGGACACCACCCAGCTCGGTTACTACTACCAGGCCGTCCCGCGCTGGCAGGCTCGCCGGGGCATGGTTCCCCCGACTCCGACTCCCTCCCTGTGGCATCGTGAGCTGTGCCAGGGACAGGCTTGCCAGAGCTGTCGCGGTCAAGCCGCCGGTGGCTGCCCACAATGCCAGGGTCAGAGTCAGAGTCAGAGTCAGGGTGTGATCGAAACTCAGCCACAACCCGCTGAGCCGAACCCCGCTCCGGAGGTCGAATTGCCGCCGCTGCCCGTCGAACCGGCACCGGCACCCGAAGTGGCTCCCGCAGTTCCGCTGGAGAAGGCCGAAAACCCGAATCTCCAACCGATCAATTGATCCACTGGGCCCTCCGGACAGACTTCTTCCGTCCGATTCGATACCCTCTGTCATGCAGGACGCAAGTGGCCTCGGCTACCGCGTCCTGTATCCATTACGGGGGAGGCAGCAAACAGTGTCGTCTTTCGCTCCGCGAAAGAACGTCCATTCGCGGAGCGAAAGGCGACACTCATTGTTTGACAGCGTCTTACCGCCGCTGTTGATCTGCACGCCGGTCGAGTTTCTGGGAGAAGTCGATGACCACGCCTCACCCGATCCTTCAGGAAATCTACGCCGCACGCGACGAGATCCTGGCCGAATACGGTGGTGATCTCGCGGCATACATTCACAGTGCCGAGCGGCGCGCTTTGGCATCGGGGCATCCGGTGGCCCATCGACGGCAATGTTCAGTCCGAACGGACAGTGCCGCTTCTCGTGATCCGCGTCTGGCGACACTTCAGAATCAGCCATCTCTGTCTGGAGAACGCTGACGGTCGGGTGGCTTGCCCAGACTTGAGGGTCCAGGCGACGGAGGCGGCAGCGGCATGGCTCGGGTGATTTCAGAGGTCTCAATCGCCGCGGAGGCATTGCAGCGTGGCGAACTCGTCGCCTTCGCCACGGAGACGGTGTATGGGCTGGGCGGTGTCGCGCTGTGGCCCCCCACGGTGGCCCGCATCTTTGAGGCCAAGGGCCGACCCACGTTCGACCCGCTGATCGTGCATGTCCCCGACCTGCGGGCGGTTCGCGAACTGGTCACCGAATTCCCGCCGCTGGCTGAGCGACTGGCCCGCGAGTTCTGGCCCGGCCCGCTCACGCTGGTCCTCCCCAAGGCAGCGTGCATTCCCGACCTGGTGACCTCCGGCCTGTCTTCGGTCGCGGTGCGGATCCCCCGGCATCCGCTGGCCTTGGAGTTACTGCGCCAAGTCGGCCTGCCCATCGCCGCCCCCAGCGCCAACCTCTTCGGTCGCGTCAGTCCCACCACCGCAGCTCATGTGGCCGACCAGTTGGGGGACCGGATCGAGTGGATCCTGGATGGCGGTCCGTGCGAGGTCGGTGTCGAATCGACCGTGCTGGCGATTCCCGCCTCGGGCCCAGCGACACTGCTCCGTCCCGGCGGCATCACGCTGGAACAGATCGAGGCCGTCATCGGGCCGGTCCTGCTCCCCTCCATTGACTCTGCCTGCGAAGCAGACAACTCGCAGCGTCCCCAACTGGCCCCCGGTTCGCTCCCCCAGCACTACGCCCCCGCGACGCCCGTCTTCCTCGGAGATCTCGCGGATGCCCCCCCCCGAGGGCGGTACGGAGCCCTTGCGTTTCAACACTGTCCAAATCCGGAACGGTATGCCGCTGTCGAGGTGTTGTCCCCGAGTGGCCACCTGTCACAGGCCGCTGCGGCACTGTTTGCCGCACTGCGTCGCCTCGATACCCAACCGCTCGACGGCATCATCGCCGAGCGATTTCCGGACGAGGGACTGGGCCGAGCCATCAACGACCGCCTACAGAGGGCCGCCCATCGTTGAAGAAGAGCAAGCGCACACAACTCTCAAAGGATCCCATCGCGATCAAACCTGGGCATGACTTTTCTCCCCCACTCTCCACTCGTGTGTGCGTCCCAATCGTCGGTACTCTGGGTCAGACTTTCCAAACCCTCGGAGTGGAACCACGAAAGTCACGAAACACACGAAAAAGATGAC
>JAYWFM010000397.1:0-3455 GCA_043778825.1 Planctomycetota bacterium
CCGCTGATCGGGGTGCTGACGAGTCCGCACTTTCTGTATCTGGTGGAGAGGAAGGGAAGCCTAGGGCCTAGGGGCCAGGGCCTAGGGCCAGCAGGAACAAACCCCAAGGGAAGCAAGCCCTCTGGCCCTCAACGCTCAACGCTCAACGCTCAACCGGCTTCCCCCTCCTTCGATCAACCATCACCCATCAACCATCAACCCTCCCCCCTCTCCCCCCACGAACTCGCCTCCCGGCTCTCCTACTTCCTCTGGTCATCCATGCCCGATGACGAACTGCTGTCACTCGCAGCTTCAGGCAAGCTCAGCGATCCAAAGGTCCGGCAGGCACAGGTCGACCGCATGCTGGCCGACACGAAGTCGGAGTCGTTCGTGAAGAACTTTGCCGGGCAGTGGTTGGGGCTGCGAGATGTCGGGAACAATCCGCCCGCCGAGGACTTGTATCCGCAGTACGACCGGCACTTGGAGACCTCGATGGTCGGCGAGTCGGAGGCGTACTTCGCGGAGTTCCTCCAGCACGACATCGACGCCCGGCAGATGATCAAGTCCGACTTCGTAACGATCAACGAACGGCTCGCCCGGTTCTATGGCATCCCCGATGTGCAGGGCGACCAGTTCCGACGCGTCGCCGTCCCAGCTGGGGTGCATCGTGGCGGCATCGTGACCCAGGCATCGATCCTCACCACCACTTCGAACGGGACGCGGACCTCTCCGGTGAAGCGCGGGACGTGGGTACTCAAAACTCTCCTCGGAACCGATCCGGGGCTGCCAGTCGCCAACGCGGGCGAGATCGCTCCCAAGGTGCCCGGCATCGACAAGGCCACCGTCCGCAAACGTCTCGAAATCCACCGCGAGCTCCCGCAGTGTGCCCGCTGCCACAGCAAGATCGATCCGCTGGGGTTCGCCTTGGAGAACTTCAACGCGACCGGCGATTGGCGCGACCGCGAAGGGTTCGGCTACAAGGGCCGCATCGAACGCGACGACCCGCTGATCGATGCCAGTTCGAAGATGCCTGACGGCACCCAGATCACCGGCGTCGAGGGCCTGCAAGCCGCGATGCTGAAAAAAGAGGACTTGTTCCTGGGCGTGCTGGCGACGAAGCTGATGACGTACGCCTGCGGTCGGGAACTCGGGCTGGCCGACCAACCGACCGTGAAGGCCGCTGTCGCCGACATGAAGTCGCAGGGGTACACGCTGCGGTCGCTGGTGAAGTACGTGGTGGTGAGCGAGGTGTTCTCGACGCGGTAGGATGGCCGAAGTGGGGGTCCGAACCGAGTGGGGCCTCACACGTCGGGTGCCACTGGCGGTCGCTTTGGACCGCCAGTGTTTACGCGTTATCATCATCGGACCATGATCGAACACCGCAAAACCATTCGGCATTTCCACGAGCCGGGAGACCTGCACGAGTTGACCTTCTCGTGCTATCGGCGGATGCCACTTCTCACCAATGATGTCTGGCGAGAGCAGCTCTGCCGGTCGATCGACAAGGCCATCACCCGTTGGAACTTTCGGCTAGTGGCCTTTGTGCTGATGCCCGAGCATGTGCATTTGTTGGTCTATCCTACAACATCCATCGTCGAGATCGACAACCTGCTCTCGGCCATCAAACAGCCGTACTCGGTGAAGATCAAGAAACTGCTCATGGCTTCGGGCAGTGATTTGGTCGAGCGGCTCACGGTCCAAGAGCGACCGGGGAAGAAGGCCTTTCGGTACTGGCAGGAGGGGCCGGGTTACGACCGCAATCTGTCGAGCCAAAAGAGTGTCTTGGCAGCCATTGACTACATCCACCGAAACCCGATTCGCCGAGGGTTGGTCGATGAGATGACGCACTGGAAATGGTCGAGTGCCCGCTGGTATGCCTCGGAGAGGCAGATTGTCGATCCCAACTTGCCGACGATTCACGGCCTGCCGCCAGAGTTCTTTGATTGAGGCTCGCTGTGGCAATCGAGAACTGTTCGAACATGTCGAACGCCGAACACACTGGCGGTCCAAAGCGACCGCCAGTGGCACCCAACGACACCCCTCCGTGGAATGAGGACACCACCATGACTGTTCGAGACATTTGGGCCATCGTGAAGGAAGCCGGGAATGAATCCTTGGTGGACAGAGTCCCGCGTCTGGGCGCGGCACTGGCGTTCTACACCACGTTTGCCCTCGCCCCGCTGCTGGTCATTATCGTCGCGATCGCGGGGCTCGTTTTTGGACGCGAGGCAGCCCAAGGCCGGCTGCTGGGGGAAATGCGTTCGCTGGTCGGCAAGGAAGGGGGGGACGCACTGCAGGCGATGGTCGCGGCCGCCGGTCATCGTGGCGAGGGAATTATTGCCAGTCTCGTCGGTGTGGTCGTGTTACTATTAGGTGCCATTGGACTCTTCGGCCAACTTCAGGATGCGTTAAACACCATTTGGGAAGTGGAGCCGAAACCGGGTCGAGGGATTTGGAATATCGTGCGCAGCCGCTTCCTCTCGTTTTCGCTCGTGCTGGGGTCCGCCTTTCTGCTGCTCGTGTCGCTGGCCGTAAGTGCGGCGATGGCCGCCATGAGTGGGCTGTTCGCGGGGGCGCAAAGTAGCGTCCTCTCACACACCATTCAGTGGATGGTCTCGTTCGGCGTCATCACGGGACTCTTCGCCATGATCTATCGACTCCTCCCGGACGCGGAGATCGCCTGGCGAGATGTCTGGTTCGGTGCCGCGGTCACATCGGTGCTGTTTACGGTGGGAAAATCGCTCATCGGCCTGTACCTGGGCCAGACTGCGACGACATCCGTCTATGGCGCAGCGGCTTCGTTTGTGGTGCTGCTGTTATGGAACTATTACACGGCCCAAATCTTCCTGTTTGGAGCCGAACTCACGAAGGCCTATGCGATCCGCTGTGGTTCTGGAATTGTTCCCTCGCCGTATGCCGTCTCGGTCAATCCCGCTGAACGAACTCACCAAGGCATGGCGAAGCACTCACCGCAGGGTGGCCCCGGTTGACCGCTTTGGGTCGACCGGTGCCAGCCCGTGTGAAAGAGAGCGGCACGGCGTCAGCCTGCCGAGGCATTCAACGATCGAACGCGCCGGTACGAGGGCGGGGGGCCTCGACAGGCTGACGCCTGCCGCTCTCGCTGCCTGACCTGGGACAAGTTCTTCAAACTCTGCCGCCGCTGGCTGCCGACGCCAACGATTCTCCACCCTGATCCCAACGTGCGGTTCGCAAGTCATCATCCCAGGTAAGAGCCGTATGCGGTATTTCCGCACATACGGATCTGTGCGGGGGCGGTCAGCCATGACCGTCCCTACCGCAATGAGACGGAGAGGCACACACCAGTGCTGTGAACACGATTGAGACGCAGGGACAGCCTGACTGTCGGCGATTTCTCCGAAATCGACCTCGTAGGCGATGTCGCTCCGCGACTCGCATTCCGCCTGCGGGAAGACCGACTCACGCGGGTTTTCCCGAGGCCCGGACAGTGTCTGGCG
>JAYWFM010000398.1:0-19709 GCA_043778825.1 Planctomycetota bacterium
AAACTGACACGGGGGAGCGCAACAGATTTCCCCATTCCCCACAAACCCAATCCCCCCAGATTTCGGTCGTTTCACCAGGCTACCCCGGCCCTCTCCCCCGCAATACGCACACGGCGAAAGCCACATCGATCGCGGGGGAGAGGGGGCAGAATCTCGCGGCTGCCGACCTTTCCGACTCACGGATGGCCCGACCGACCAACCCCACATTCACTGGTGACGGACTCGCGCGTGAGATACAACCTCGCGATGACTTGCCCAAGACGACAACCCCAAACACAAGATCCAGCCGTGCCTCTGGAATCGACTCCCACTCTCTCCGCCCCGTCCTGGATGAGTGGGCTTGCTCTGTTCACGATCATGTGCAGAGTCGGAGCGGCATGTCTCGCTCTGATCGCACTGCGGAGTGCCGAACTCCGCGCCGAGGACATCGTCCGCGTCGGCCTCGGCAGCTACACCACTCTCGCTCCACCGAACACCAACCAGCCCCCCGCCACGGTCTACAAAACAGCGGCGGTGCAGGGGCCGATGCCGACGAATGACTGGTGGAGTTCGCTGGCGTGGGAGCCGCTGTCGAGTGCGATGTTCCCACATCCGCTGGGGGTCAAGGCGGTCGCGGGCGGATTACAGGTCAGCGACCCCGGCATGAACATGGTCGCCAATACTGCGGCCATCATGGGCGGCGGGGCGGTCGATCTGGTGATTGGCCACTCGGCGGTCCCCCAGTTCACCGAGGCCCGCGTCGATGGCTTCAGCGACTGGTTCGTCTCGGCGCTGTTCGAGTCGATCGGCCAGCAGCTGCGAACCCGCTTCGGTCATGGGTCGCCGTTCGTGTATGCGACCTTGAAGGGCGGCGACCCGACGCTGACTTTTGGGGAGCAGCCGCGCCTCTGGAGCGGGAAGGCCAGCGATGCGGTGTTGGGCATCTCGGTGGCCAACCGGCACTACGGGCTGTTCGCTCCGAGCGGCTCGACGTGGTCGGGGATCGGGGAGAAGACCTGGACCGCGAGCACGAAGGGCAAGACCTACTTCGCGGTCGCCCTCCTGCCCGATGCGGAGCCAGCCACACTCGCCTTGTTTCAGAAGTACGCTTACTCGCATGTGGTCGACACCCGCGTGAGTTGGAGCTACGACGAGGCCCACTCGTCCGTCCGCACCGAGTTCGCCTTCACCACCCAAGCCTTCGAAGGCACCGAGCCGGGGACGCTGTTCTCGCTCTACCCGCATCAGTGGCTGAATGCCAAGACGAAGCTGCTCGACAAGAGCTACGCCTCCGTGCGCGGGCCGATGAAGCTCGGCGAGGGCACGTCGTTCGTCACCGAGATGACCTACCCCGGCGTGCTGCCGTCGCTGCCCGTGGTGCAGGGGGCGGAGGCCGAGTTACGCACGTTACTCGCCGCCGATGTGAAACACGAAGGTCGCCTCGTCGGCGATACCTACTGGTTCGGCAAGCAACTCGGCAAGTGGGCCACGTTGCTGCCGATCGCGGAGCAACTTGGTGAGAAAGCGGTGGTCGATGAACTCACGACGCGCATCAAGACCTCGCTGGAAAACTTCCTCACCGCGACCGACGCGAAGGGCAAACCAAAACCCAGTGCAGACGGCGTGTTCTTCTATGACCAAAACTGGGGCACGCTGATCGGCTACCCCGCCAGCTATGGCAGCGACGACCAACTCAACGACCATCACTTCCACTATGGGTACTTCATTCGCGCTGCGGGAGAGATCGCCCGACGAGACCCGGCCTGGGCCAGCGATGAACGCTGGGGCGGGATGGTGAAGCTCCTGATCCGCGACATCGCGAGTCCGGATCGCCATGACTTAAGATTCCCGTTCCTTCGCAACTTCGATCCCTATGCCGGGCATACGTGGGCCAGCGGGCATGCGAAGTTCGGGGACGGCAACAACAACGAATCCTCCAGCGAGGCCATCAACGCCTGGTACGGGTTGATCCTCTTCGCGGAGGCGACTGGTGACAAGCGGCTGCGCGACCTGGGCATCTGGCAACTCAGCACCGAGGTCGAGGCGATCAACCACTACTGGTACGACGTGACCGATCAGTTCCATCATGCGGATTACACACCATCGGTTGTGACGATGGTCTGGGGCGGCAAGGGGGCCAACGGGACGTGGTTCTCGGGCAACCCCGAGATGGTCCACGGCATCAACTGGTTGCCGCTGACCGGCGGGCATTTGTACCTGGGCCGCTATCCGGAGTATTGCGAGAAGAATTACCAGGCGCTGGTCGCCGAGAACCTCGCCGATGACCTGAAGGCGAAGAAGCGTGACCCCCAAGACGGCACGCACTGGGACGCCTGGCCCGACCTGATGTGGATGTACCGAGGTCTGACCGATCCCCAGGACGCCCTGACCCAATTCCACGCCCGCCCCGCTGACCTCCAGCCCGAGGCTGGGAACTCGTTCTGCAACACGCTGGTGTGGCTCAAGACCCTCGAAGCCTACGGTCAGGTCGACCGCACCGTGACCGCTGATACGCCGTTCTACGCCGTGTTTCAGAAGGCCGGGAAGCGGACGCACATCGCCTGGAACCTGGGGCGTACGCCGCGCCCCGTGAAGTTCTCGGACGGAGTCACGGTCGAGTGTCCGCCGCAGACCATGCAGGTCAAATGAGCAGGCGGGGAGGCTCTTTTCGCCCGCCTGTCTGAGCCGCCTAAAGGCTGGACTCCAACTCTGGGACGGAGATTACTCGTTCTTCTTCGGAGCCATGGGCCGAGCCTTCGGCGCGGGCTTGGTCGTGGTGGCCGAGGCCTGACGCACCGGGCCTTCTCCAGCGGTCGGGGTGGAGGCCGTGGCCGTGGGGGCGGTAGCATCTGGTGTCGCGGGCTTGGCGGGGTTGGCCTTCATTTCGGCGATGACTTCATCGGTGATGTCGATGGTGTTGTCGAACGAGAACAGAAACGCTTCGTTGCGGGTCATGACGGCGCTGGCCCCGTGGGCCTTGGCGACCTTTTCGGTGGCCGGACGAGCCTCCGCGCGGAACGAAGCGACCAGGGTGTCGCGACGCTGACCGATCGCGGCGACCGCCTTCTTCTGGAGGTTGTTGAACTGGATCTGCGTGGCTTGAGCGGTCTTGGCAAACTCCACCTTCTTGTCCTCTGCGGCATCTGCTCCGAGGTCCGCCTTCATCTCGTTCAGCTTCTCAATCGCATTCTTCTCGACAGCCGCCAGTTGATTGGCGACGCTGCTCTGGTTGGCTTTGAGGTCGTTGGTCATCTGGACATCGCGTCCGAGTTCCTTGGCGACCCGGTCCAGATCGACCACGGCGACTCCACTGTGGGCCCGGGTCAACCACGATCCCGCAGCTCCGGCCCCGAGGGCGATCACGGCACACAGAGTCAGTGTCAAAGCGGTACGAGGCATGCTGCGGCTCCTTCCGACGGCTTTCGCCGGATTGTCTGCGGGGCTCGATCGAAGTCACTGTCTGGATGGACAGTGTTCCGGTTCGAGGGGGCGCATTCCATGGCACCCCGATCTCATCAGGTGGACAGTAAGCCATGCCCCTCACCGGGGAAAGATCAGTTGCCCGAATGCCTCGCGGGCCAAGGACCAGAGCGGCAGGGATGGCCGATGTCACCGGAAACGTGTCGAACTCTGGAGTGCCCCCGCCAAGCTTCCGAAGTCTCGGAAGTCCTTCAAGACTGGGGAAGTCCAATATCCTGTCGGCTGTGCTTCGAATGCGCCTCCATTGTTGAACGGACGCCTACGTCCGTTCGCTCGGACCCAGGGGTCCAAGCGACGAGGGCGCACAGCCAATCGTGAAATGCTCTCAGACCGCCAGAAGGTTGTACTCCAACATCTGGCTCCCCCGATGTGACAGGTCATATTCCTATTCAGTGTCGCCTCGTTTTTAGGCAGCATGCTCGCCTCGCAAGCACGGCAATCTCCGATCGTCGAGGAAATCGCGATTGCACTGTTTGGCCTGAGATTTGCGGTGTAGACTCCAGACAGATTCTGCTCTGAAACTCGTCATGGTCTCTGCAATGTTGGTTCCCAGTTTCACTCAAAGCCAAAGCCAAGGAGCGAGCCATGTGCCGACCAGTCCTGCCAAGGCATTTGATGAGTACCTTGATGGAGAGGTCTCCCGACACCCCTTGCTGGCCAATCGGCTGGAGCAATTCACCTTCCAGAGGCTGGCCGAACGGCAACTCGCTGCCGAGGTCAGGCTCCGGGAGAAGGGGATCACCTTCGCCGTCTACGGCCACACGGATGGGACTGAGAAGGTCTGGCCATTCGACGTGGTCCCCCGGCCCATGTCCCATTCGGAATGGACTTGGATCGAGGCCGGACTGAAGCAACGCATCCGGGCTCTGAATCTGTTTCTCGACGACATCTATGGCCCGCAGCACATCCTCAATGATGGTGTCGTCCCGCGCGAACTGGTGATGACCGCGAAGACATACCGCCCTCAGCTGCAGGGCTTCCGTCCGCCGAAGGGAGTCTGGACGCATGTCACCGGGACAGACCTGGTCCGCCACAACGATGGCAAGGTGTACGTTCTGGAAGACAACCTGCGCTGCCCGTCAGGCGTGTCGTACGTCCTTGAGAATCGGGAGTTGATGAAGCGTGTACTGCCCGAGGTCTTTCAGGGCGCGGCCATTGCCCCGGTCGAAGACTACGGCGAGCGACTGCTGACCACACTCCAGCAAACGGCCCCCGAGGGAGTCTCCCAACCGACCGCTGTGCTGCTGACTCCAGGGGTCTACAACTCGGCGTACTTCGAGCATTGCTTTCTGGCACAGCAGATGGGGATCGAACTCGTGAGCGGGTCGGACCTGGTCGTCAGTGATGGGTATGTCTGCATGCTGACGACCCAGGGGCTGCAGCGGGTCGATGTGATCTACCGGCGGATCGATGATGACTTCATCGACCCCAAGTGTTTTCGGCCCGACTCGATGCTCGGGTTGCCGGGGCTGATGGATGTCTACAAGGCCGGACGCGTGACGCTGGCGAACGCTCCTGGTACGGGAGTGGCCGATGACAAGGCCGTGTATGCCTGGGTGCCGGAGATCATTCAGTATTATCTCAAGGAGGACATCATCATCCCGAATGTGCCGACGTACGTCTGCTCTGATCCGAAGCAGATGGAGTATGTCCTGGCGCACTTGCCCGAACTGGTGACCAAGCCAACCAATGAATCGGGGGGATACGGGATAGTCATGGGGCCGAGTGCCTCGAAGGCCGAACTGGAGGATTGCCGTCAGAAGATTCTGGCCAACCCCCGGAACTTCATCTCGCAGCCGTATCTGACGCTGTCGACGGTTCCGACCGTGGTGGGCGATTGTCTGTCCCCGCGGCATGTCGATTTGCGACCGTTTATCCTGTATGGTGACGATATCTTTGTGCTGCCGGGAGGTCTGACGCGGGTGGCACTGCGGGAAGGTTCGATGGTGGTCAACTCGTCGCAGGGAGGTGGCAGCAAAGATACGTGGGTTCTGATGAACCATTGACGTGCGAAAGTGAGTCGCCGGCGGGCTGGGGTGTCCATCGGCGGATGGTAGGAACGGGTGCTCGAACAAGTTGTGATGTCATGCTCAGTCGCGTCGCCGATGCTGTGTTTTGGGTCAATCGATACATCGAACGGGCCGAGAACGTCGCCCGCTTCGTGGATGTCAGCCAATCGTTGTCATTGGGAGGGGTTCCCCAGTGGGATGCCCTGGTCTTCGCCAGCGGAGACGAAGAGCTGTTCAAAGAGCTGTACGGGGAATGCACGTCCTCGAACGTGTTGCAGTTCTTGCTGTTCGATGAGCAGAACTCCAATTCGATCCTGTCTTGCTTGGTGAAGGCCCGGGAGAATGCCCGCACGATTCGTGAGGTGCTGAGCGTCTCGCTGTGGGAGTCGATCAATCACTTTTATCTCCGTATGCGGGAGTTCGCCAAGAACCCCGGACCGGTTCTGCAGAACCCGGCAACCTTCCTGGAGCGTGTCAAACGCAGCAGCCACGAGGTGATCGGGGTCAACGAGGCGACGATGTCGCACGGGGAAGCCTGGAGCTTCGGGCGCATCGGTCGGCTGATCGAGCGGGCAGACAAGACCTCGCGCATCCTTGACGTGAAGTATTTTATTCTGCTGCCAGACGAAGCCCGCGTCGGTTCCGCACTGGATGTGTTGCAATGGTCGGCGCTGCTGGAATCGACCAGCGCCCTGCACATGTATCGCAAACGGTTTGGGCGGATCGTGCCGCGTTCGGTAGCGGACTTCTTGATTCTCGATCCTCACTTCCCGCGTTCGATGCATTTTTGCGTGGTGTCCACACGCACTGCCCTCTACAAAATCACCGGCAGACAGCTTGGCAATCCTTTAGCTCCTTCCGAAAAGCTGTGCGAGGAGTTGTATCAGCGCCTCCAGCGGCTCTCGATTCACGACATCATTCAGATTGGGATGCACGAGTTCATCGACAATTTCCAGGGCAGCTTGAATGCGCTCGGGGAAGCGATTCGGCACGATTTCTTCGAGACCCGCGAAATTGAAGCCTTGCCATCGCAGCAGTAAACTCACTCGCCATGCACAATTCCCAAGATAAATCACGAGACACATTCCCATGGCTATTCGCGTCGCACTCCGGCACTCCACCCACTATCGGTATGACAGTTCCATCAGCATGGGGCCGCAGGTGATCCGCTTGCGACCGGCTCCCCATTGCCGGACACCAATCCTCAGCTACTCGATCAAGGTGACGCCCGAGAAGAACTTTCTGAACTGGCAGCAGGACCCGTTCGGCAACTTTCTGGCTCGGATTGTCATTCCCGAGCAGACCAGCGAGTTCCGGGTCGAGGTCGACCTGACGGCGGACCTGACCGTCATCAACCCCTTCGACTTCTTTGTGGAAGACAGTGCTGAGAATTTCCCCTTCACCTATGAAGAGGCACTGAAGAAGGATCTGCAACCGTTCCTGGAGTGTGCCCAGACTGGAAGCCACTTCGAAGAGTTCCTGAAGTCCGTCGATGCTCATCCCCGCCGCACGATCTTCTTCCTCGTCGATCTGAATCAGTTGCTTTGCCGCGAGATCAAGTACTCCATCCGCATGGAGCCGGGGGTCCAGTCACCTGACGAAACACTGGAGAGGCGGAGCGGGTCGTGCCGCGACTCCGCCTGGTTGCTGGTCCAACTGCTGCGCCGGATTGGGCTCGCGGCGAGATTCGTTTCGGGCTACCTGATCCAGTTGACCGCCGACATTCCGTCGCTCGATGGCCCGAGCGGACCGGCCCAGGATTTCACCGATCTACATGCCTGGTGCGAGGTCTACTTGCCGGGAGCGGGCTGGGTCGGACTGGACCCCACGTCGGGCCTGTTCACGGGCGAAGGTCACATTCCGCTGGCTGCGACGCCCGATCCATCGACTGCGGCACCGATCTCTGGCCCGCTCGATGAATGCGAGACAACGTTTGAGTTTGAGATGTCGGTCACGCGGGTGCATGAAGATCCACGAGTCACCTTGCCATACACCGATGAGCAATGGGCGGCGATCGAAAAGCTCGGACAGCAGGTCGACAAGCGGCTCGTTGCCAACGACGTTCGCCTCACGATGGGCGGCGAGCCGACCTTCGTATCCATCGACGACATGGAGGGGGCTCAGTGGAACACAGCGGCGGTCGGAGTCGAGAAGCAGAAGCTCTCCGGCGAGTTGCTGCATCGATTGCGAAATCGGTTTGCGCCCGGTGGTCTACTGCACTACGGCCAGGGGAAATGGTATCCCGGCGAGCCGCTGCCGCGCTGGGCGTATAGCTGCCTGTGGCGAGTCGATGGCGAACCGATCTGGACGAATCCCAAGCTCTTGGCCGATCCGTCGACAGACGGAAACGCGAGCGTCGAAGAGGCGGGTGAGTTCCTCGTCGACTTGGCGGATCGACTGGGCGTTGAGGGGCGCTGGATGCGGCCCGCCTACGAAGACATCTGGCACACACTGGCGCAGGAGCGTCGCCTGCCCGTGAATGTCGACCCGCGCCAATATGACATCGACTCCGATGAGGACCGCAAACGGCTGGCTCGCATTCTGGAAACCGGCCTGAGTCGTCCGGTCGGGTACGCCCTGCCACTGACCCGAGCGTGGTGGCAAGGACGGGCGCAGTGGACCAGCGGGCCGTGGCCGTTCCGCTCGGAGCGTCTGTTCCTCATTCCCGGCGATTCGCCGATCGGGCTGCGACTGCCGCAGGACTCGCTGCCCGAAGGGACCATCGAGGCCAACACGATCTACGCGACCGATCCGCTGGCCGATCGGCACCCCCTCCCGAACTATCATGAGATTCGAAGGCGAGCGCGGTCCCGCCTGGCCGACGAGGTCGCTGAAACCTCCATCAAGAGCCAGAGCCGCGAGGAGAATGACAAGGGGGCCAGGCTGGTCGTCATGAGCGAGAAGCGGGATGGCCGCACGCTCGAACAAGCCGTGGCCCCACCGGTTCCGCAGACTTCACCGGGGATCATCAACACCGCACTCTGCGTCGAACCACGCGGCGGGCGGCTGCATATCTTCTTGCCGCCGATGGCCACGCTGGAAGATTTTCTCGACTTGATTGGTCTGGTGGAAACGATCGCGGAGGAACGACAGCAGCCTGTCGTGATGGAGGGCTACCTGCCTCCGATCGACCATCGATTGCAGATCCTCAAGGTCACTCCCGACCCCGGCGTGATCGAGGTCAACGTCCAACCGGCCCGCAATTGGGAGGAGCTGACCGACATCACCGTCGGCCTGTACGATGACGCCCACCACACTCGATTGGGCACGGAGAAGTTCCAACTCGACGGCAAGCACACCGGCACGGGAGGTGGCAATCACATCGTCCTGGGAGGTGCCACGCCACAGGATAGTCCGTTTCTGCGACGGCCCGATGTTCTGCGGAGCTTGATCTGCTATTGGAACAACCACCCGTCGCTCTCGTACCTCTTCTCGGGTCAGTTCATTGGTCCCACCAGCCAAGCGCCCCGTGTCGACGAAGGCTGCCGCGACGCCATCTACGAACTCGAAATCGCCTGCGAACAGATCCCGGAGAAGCAGCCGGTCCCGCCGTGGCTCGTCGACCGCATCTTCCGCAATCTGATGGTCGACATGACGGGGAACACCCATCGGGCGGAGATCTGCATCGACAAGATGTACTCCCCAGATAGTTCGACCGGTCGGCTCGGCCTGGTGGAATTGCGGGGCTTCGAGATGCCTCCGCACGCCCGCATGAGTCTCACTCAGCAGCTGCTGGTGCGGTCGTTGATCGCCTGGTTCTGGGAGACCCCGTACCGCGAGCGACCGGTCCGCTGGGGCACGGCACTGCATGACCGGTTCATGTTGCCGACTCCGCTGAAGGCCGACCTGCAAGATGTGCTGCGTGACCTGCGGCAAGCGGGGATGCCGTTCGAGTGGGACTGGTTCGAGACCCATTGGAACTTCCGCTGCCCGGTCATCGGCACGGTGAACTACGACGGGATGCAGATGGAAGTCCGCACCGCGATCGAGCCGTGGTACGTGCTGGGCGAGGAACCCGCCGGAGGAGCCACCGCCCGGTATGTCGACTCGTCGGTCGAGCGCTTGCAGATTCATGTGTCGGGTCTGACCTCGACGCGCTATGCCGTGACGTGCAACGGACGACCGGTTCCCTTACATCCCACCGCTGTCGAGGGCGAGTTTGTCGCCGGGGTGCGTTACCGGGCCTGGCAGCCGCCGAGCTGTCTACATCCCACGATCCCTGTTCATACGCCCCTGACATTCGATATTGTCGACTTGTGGCAGCAACGATCGATCGGCGGGTGCCGATTCCATGTGGATCATCCGGGTGGCCTCAACCCGGTGAGCTTCCCGGTGAATGCACTGGAAGCGGAATGTCGCCGGGCGGCGAGATTCCTGAAGCATGGGCATACGGGCGGGCGAGTGGCCGTGCGGACCGAACCGCCCAACCGGGAATTCCCGTTCACCCTCGATCTGCGACTGGCACCAGTCTGATGATTCCCGTTCGGTCACGTTCCACCGAGTGATGTACTTGGCGGATACGTCCTGAGCAGCATGCGCTGACGAGCCTTCCGTTGATCACCTCTGCTTCTCCCCCCAAGCCATTCCTCTCCGTTCCGGAACAGGCCCCGCAGTCCGTCTTCAATGAGGCGTTCGATGCCAAGGGGCAGCCACGCCCCGCTTGGCAGAAGCTGATTGAAGGGGTGCAGCAGATGGCGGTGGCTGACTTCGCTCACCGCACCACCCAGGCGAATCATCTGCTCGCCGAGAACGGCGTCACCTTCAATGTCTTCCACGAAGGCACTAAGTCGCAGCGCCCCTGGCAGCTCGACCTGATTCCGTTCATCATCGACGCGACGCAGTGGCAACGGCTCGACGCCGGATTGCGGCAGCGAGCCCGGTTGATGAACTGGATCGTGAAGGACTGCTACGGAGCGCAGTCTCTGATCCGCGATGGCTCTCTGCCGCCCGAAGTGCTCTTCGCGAACTCCGGCTACTTGCGACCCTTCGACGGGATTCATCAAGAGGGCCCCTCGATCGTGGCCGCAGCTGCCGAGCTGGCCCGAGGTCGCGATGGCCAGTGGTATGTGATGGCCGATCGTTCCGATGCTCCGGCGGGAGCGGCATTCGCTCTGGAGAACCGGATCGTCGTCTCGCGGACGATCCCGCCCGACCTCAATACCCAGCCCATGCAGCGGCTCGCTCCGTTCTTCTTGCGCGTGCAGAACACGCTGAGGAATCTCGGCAACAAGCTGGCCGAGAACCCTCGCATCGTGTTGCTCTCTCCGGGGGCGAAGCACTCATATTACTTCGAGGATGTCTACCTGGCACGGTATCTCGGGTACTCCTTGGTGGAGGGGGCCGACCTCGCGGTGCGGGATAATCGAGTGTACCTCAAGACCCTCGCCGGATTGGTTCCGATCGATGTCATCGTGTCGCGGGGCATTGAACGCGGCATTGACCCCCTGGAGCTGGGCGGGGGAGAGCCGCATGGCGTGCCGGGTCTGCTGCGGGTGCTTCGCGGGGGCAAGGTCGTGATTGCGAACATTCCCGGCAGCGGGCTGGTGGAATCGCCGATCTTCATGTCGTTCCTGCCGGTACTGTGCCGTCGCTGCCTGGGCGAAGAGTTGATCCTTTCTTCGATCGCCACGTGGTGGTGCGGCGATCCCCTCCAGTGGAGATACGTGCGGGAGCATTTCGAACAACTGGTCATCAAGCCCGCCTTCCAATCCAGCGGCAACGAGGAGATCCTGCCCCGCTCCCTCTCCGCAGAGGCCCGCAAGCAACTGCTGGAACGGATTGCTGTCAAGCCGCATCAGTTCGTGGCCCAGGAACTCGTCGAGCGCTCAGCAGCCCCCGTCTTTCATCAGGGGACCGTACGCGTGGGACATGTCGCTCTGCGGACGTTTCTGGTCGCGGACGGTGCGGATTATTCCGTCATGCCGGGTGGACTGGCTCGAGTGGCACTCAGCACCGATCCGATGGAACTCTCGATCTCGGCGGGCGTCAGCAGCAAAGATGTCTGGGTGCAGGCGGACAGGCCTGTCGCTCCCGTCAGCCTGCTTTCCGCCGAGGACGAACCGGTCCCACTGCGTCGCACGAACGCCGTCTTCCCCAGCCGGGTCGCCGACGATTTGTTCTGGTTTGGTCAGTCACTCGATCGCGCTGATTTCCTGAGTCGACTGCTGCGAGCGGTGATTGAACGCCTGACTGCGGAAGCGTCGACCGAGCTGCCCGAGTTGCCAAGCCTGATCCGGGCGCTGGCCGATCAAGGTCAAATTGAACCCGGATTCGCCATTGAATCGCTGTCGGTCCGGCTCCCCCATTTGCGGGAGGCGCTACCCCGTATTGTGGCCAATATCGAAGAGCGAAATGGGCTGTCAGCAGCGGTCTCGGAGTTGTTTCGACTGGCCTCGCTGGAACGGCTCTGGATGTCCCCCGACACCTACCGCAAGGTCCGCGAAGCCGCCGAGAGATACCGCTCCGCCTTCGTGCCGGGTCGAGCGAGTCTGATCGACCTGCTGGATGCGCTGAATCAGTTGATCCTCGACCTGGCTGCGGTGAGTGGCTTGATCCATGATGGCATGGTGCGCGGTCCGGCGTGGCACGTTCTGGATATGGGACGACGCATCGAACGTTCCAAGCACACCTCGAATCTTGTCCGAAGTATGCTCGCATCGCGTGGCAAACTCGAGCGATCCGAGTTGCGGGCGCTGCTGGAGGTGATCGACTGCCGCATGACCTACCGCTCCCGCTACATGGAGAACGTGCAGCAGAACGCCGTCCTCGATCTGTGTCTGACCGATGAGACCTGTCCCCGCTCGTTGGTGTCGCAGCTCATTTCGCTGGCTTTGCATGTCGACGCCCTCCCCAGCGATGGCAAGTCGCCGTTGCGTTCGGAGGAGAAGCGGATCGCGATGGATGCCGTGAATTCCGTGCGAATGATCTCTCCGGAACATTTGCGAGATTCCCGGGCCACCGAAGTGCTGCGGCTCCTGACCACGATGGAGCCGAATATGAAGCATCTGGCCGATGTGCTGACCAACAAGTATCTGCTGCACTCGGGTGCCCCACGTCAGATCACCTCCGATCTGGAGTTGCCGCAATGAGGTATCGCATCATTCACAAGACGCAGTACACGTCTGTGGAGCCGATCTCGGTCGGTCACAACGAAGCGTGGCTGACTCCTCGCAAGACTCCGACTCAGGTGTGCCTGTCGCATCACATGGAGTTTACGCCGGAGCCGTCGATCGTGGTCACCCGCCAGGATCACTTTCAGAATACCACCACGCAATTCGCGTTCAATCAAGGGTACGACAAGCTGGTCGTGACCTCGATCAATGAGGTCGAGGTTCGTGCTCCCGGACCCACAACTCACGAAGCTCCCCCCTGGGAAACGGTCCGTGATGCGGTTCGGACTCACCAGACCGCCGAGGACTTCGCCGCACTGGAGTTTACGTTCGACTCACCCCGATGCCGCATCGCGAGCGACTTCGCACTGTATGCCCAGGCTTCGTTCCCGGTCGGTGCTTCCATTCGCGAGGGGATCACCGATCTGATGCGACGGTTCTTCACCGACTTCAAATATGACTCGACGGCGACAACAGTGTCGACTCCGGTGGAGCAGGTCTTTCGGACCCGCCGTGGCGTCTGCCAGGACTTTGCCCACCTGCTCATTTCCATGCTGCGGTCGATGGGTCTGCCCGCCCGCTATGTCAGCGGCTACTTGCGCACGCTGCCGCCACCGGGCAAATCGCGGCTGGTCGGGGCGGATGCCTCTCATGCCTGGGTGTCGGTCTACTGCGGCCCACTCGGCTGGATTGACATCGATCCGACCAACAACCAGTTCCCGTCGACCGACCATATCACGATTGCCTGGGGCCGTGACTATGTGGATGTGGCCCCACTCAAGGGCGTCTACATCGGCGGCAGCAGCCCCCGTCTGGTGGTGAGCGTCGATGTTTGCGAGATCCCCCGCTGATCGACTCGTGTTCTGGCTCGCGCGGTGCAACCACTCTGCACGCATCCGATGAGGCAGAATCCTAAGCTTCGGCGACCGATCAGAACCAGTCATCCACCTCGCCGAACCAGTGCAGAGTGTTGTGCCTCGCGGGGGATGTGAATACGACAGAGTTGGTCCTCGCCGTATTCACACACCCAGTCGCTTCAGCACCCACGCGACGACGAGTCCCGCGATCAACGCCCGGCCACACCAGACGGGCCAGCGGCGGGTCGGAAGCGGACGCCCTTGGTGTTGGCGATTTCGTAAATCCGTGATGGCCCACGCGCGATACGGAAACTGGGCCAGTACCGCTCCCGCCAGAAACCAACTCATCCGGTTGACGCCCCAGGCTGTCCCGGCCTGCCCTCGGGCGAGCCAGATAAACCCCCGTGTCAGCCCACAGCCGGGGCACTCCCAACCCCATAGAATCTTGCTGCCACACGATTCCGGCAACGCCCAGGCGGGGCCCAATCGAAACTGCACCCGCTGATCGGGGCGGACTTCCAGCAGACACGCCATCACCACAACGAACGCGCACATCCGCAACATCGACCAGTGCCGGGACTCCACAGAGCGCCACTGCCTGGCATCCCGGCTCTCTTGAACTTCTTGGAGAGTTTCCGGAAGCCAGATGTCGCTCGCTAGAGGTTCAGGGACTGGCATGGGGTTTAGTTTCCGCGGACATTGAGCAGATCGGGGAGCGACATCGGCACGATCCTCATCAGGCGATCACAAACGACTCACCGCACCCTTTGCAGGCCACGCTGCGCCCGAGGTGAGCCGCAGCCACCCGGTACTTGGCTCCACAGTGTGTGCAGACCGTGGGGATCTTTTCTGGAGCCACTGCCGGAGCGGGATTCGCCGCGACGGGAGCCACAACGGGGCGGGGCGGAGGCGGGAGAACGACTGGCCGCCGTGGGGCCGGCGACTCGACGACGGTGAATGGACTGTCTTCGAAATCGTCCTGCGGCTCATCCACTTCCTCGACCAGCAGGCTCACGTGGTCGAGCGGCAACTCATCGGCGTGCTCGGCGACCCAGCGGGCGGCCTCCCCATTCAGGGGGCTCTTCACGTTGTAACTCTGGTAGGCCAGCATCTCGCCGATGCGGATCACGATCGCCTGTAACGACTCCCCGGCGCTCCAGTGATCTCCCACGCAGATCGCATGTGGCGCGATGTTCGGATGAAACACCGGAGAGAGCATCCGGCATTGAGGAGGCGTACGCGGATAGTTCCGCGGCAGCACGATCTCGACCATGTGGCTCCTGACCTGCGTCAGCTCACTGCCCACTTGGCGCAGGCTGCGAATGCGATACTCCAGCTGGTAACGCTCGGGCGGATCGCCGTGGAATTGCAGCAGTTTGACGCGCGGGTGCCGCCGGACATAGTCCTGCAACTTGTCGAAGTCTGCGGTCAGGCGGCGTAAACGCACGGTACTCATGGGGCGGGACTCAGGGAGCAGCCGACTGCGACTTCGGGAGTTTGTAAACGGCGGGGGCCAGGTCGAGCAGCGTCTGGAAACCGATGGCGAAACCGAGTCCGTCGGCCACGCGTTTGTCCTGGGTCCATGTGTTGATGCCGATCAGATCTCCCTGGTCATCGTACAGGCCGCCGCCGCTGTTCCCCGGATTGATGGCGGCGGAAGTCTGTACCACCTTCAATTCGACGGGCCCCTGGTTCTGTCGACGGATCTGGGAGACATCTCCGGCGGTGTGGCTCCAGCCCAGCCCATGCGGATTGCCAATCGCGAACACCTTGCTGCCAATGACGACGCGCGAATGGTCTTCCCAGATCGCGGAATCAATCTGGTCGGAATCGATTGCCACCTGGACCAGCGCCAGATCGATCCCATGCGGAGCGATCCACAGAACCTTTCCATCGACCGGGGGTTCGCCCATCATCTTGACCCGCAGCGAGGTGTCCGGCACCGGGGCGTCGTCGAGACCAGTTCCACCCGCCTCCGCGAACTGGGAGTCAATCACGTGGCGATTCGTCACGATCAGAGCCGTGTGATCGGCGATCCGCAGGATGACCCCCGATCCAATCGAGTGGCCCATCAATCCCTTCCAGCCCGAATCGACCTCGATGAGCACATTGGAACGCATGGCCCGCTCGATCTCCGGGCTGACCCCGGCGAGGTCTTGCGGATCGACTTCGATCTCTTCCAGTGCGATATCCGCGCGGCCGCCACCCCCACCCATGAGGGGGATTCCCTGAAACAGAAACAACGTCCAGCCGACGAACGCCCCTAGACCCAGCACAATGGAAGACGCCGCAAAGAACACTCCCGTCTGCCGGGGCTTGAGCGACAGCAGGGCCGCGACTCCCAGGATCATCGCCAGTGGACCCGTGACGATGCCAAACGCCGGGATGCTCAGCACCCCGACAATGAAGGCCGCGATCGCCAGCCCGCTGCGGCCCACGGGACCACGACGCCGTGGGGAGTGGTCATCCGTGACCGCAATCGGGTTGTTGATAATGATCGGACGCGCGGTCGGAGCCGGGGCGGTCCGCTCCAGTTCGTCGTACGAAATGCGCAGGACGCCGCTGGTCGGCTGCGTGCGTTCCCGATTCGCGGGGGCACAACCGTACGCTCCACAGCCCGCTGTGGCCCAGCACGACTCGTGGTGCGACGTGCCGCACTTCGGGCAGACCGCCACCATCTCGCGCAGCTGGATCTCCTTCGCGCAGTGCGGGCAGGGCACACCCGACTCTCGAAGACCAGCGGAGAAGATTCGCGGTTTGGAAAACACGGGAAAAGTTCCTCCAGGCAATTTCGTGAGTGACAACATCCAGGGAGACCGCCGAGCGGCGAAACGGTTCAGGAGGCCATCTCGATGAACCCGAACGCCAGCAGTCCCAGTGACCACAGACCCGAGATGATCAGGGCCGCGTACCCCATCACCATATACTGTGGTCCGGCTTGCCGCAATTTGTCCCGCCTGGGAACCAGATAAATCAGGGCCACCAACAGGACCAGGGGCCCGATGCAACCGATCAGACTGGCCACGAACAGACCGATCACCAGGCTTTGGAAGGTTCCCAACTCACGGCTCTCGCGTTTCTGGCGTTTCAAATCCGACATCGTCTGGGGATCGACGGTTTTGAATTCCGTTCCGCAGTGGCGACACTTGAGGGCGATCGACTTGATTTCCTCCTTGCAGGCGGGGCAGGTCTTCGTGTCGCCCCAGGCACTCCTCGGGGCCTGGAACGCGGATTCGCTCTTGTCGATGACCGGGGCCTGGGTGCAGCCATACGTCCCGCAGCCGCCGATCTCCGACCAGCATTCGGCGTGATGCGATTGCTCGCATTTCGGGCAGTTCACGAACCCTTCCTCCGGGCCAATGGCGGTCTGGCAAATCTGGCAAGTGAGCCCCTGCTGCCCGGCCTGAAGCGTGCGGGACTTCAGCACCTTGTCCCCCACCGCCAGCGCGATCCCCACCTTGCACTTCGGGCAACGAAACTGCCGCCCGGTCCGACTCTCGGGGAGCCGGACGGCTGCGCCGCATTCACAGGTGATGATGGTGCTCATGGATCAAATAGGCCGAGGAGAGAGTTCCGTACAGAACACGTAGCAACCTTTCTCAAGATCAAAGTCAGTGTGGATTCACGAGATGTCTGCGACGTAAGTCCCGGCAATCTGGTCGTGAAGACAGCGACGCTCTTCACTAAAGATCATCAGGATGTCAATCAGGCTGTAACAGCTGCCGAGATAGGGGATGGCTCCGATCAGACCATTCACAAAACTTCTCAGCACCCACGCTTTGACGAAACCGGCTGGCTCGTCGGTTTCGATGTCGATGATCTGGGTATTCATCAGATACTTGCCAATGGTCTGGCTGCGTGTGACCAGTAAGTAGATATTGATCACCAGCAGTGCGAGGAATCCGACGAACAGCGCCACCCCCCCCGCGATCATCAGTCCCTCGTCAGGCTGCGGCGCATCGGGGTTGGCCGCAATCACCAAGCCGATCCCTGGAGCCATGAACAACAGCGCCGCCAGACCATCAGCCATCGCCCCCAGAAATCGCTTTCCGAGATCCGCAATCGGCGGTCCATTACCTCGCCGAGAGCGGGAGGACCGCTGTGTTCCTCTCCTCTGCCTTTTCAACTCGGCATCGAATATCTCCCCACAGTGGCGACACTTCTTGGCGACCTCGGCAATCATCTCGCCGCAGGCGGGGCACGCCCGGCGACCCTCCTCGGGAATTGCGGGCGAATCGTACGAGTCGCCATACTCGGCCCCAGACGCAGCCTCGTCCGTACCCGCCTCTTCGGCGTCGTAGACTTCGTCGATCGAGGGAATCGTGATCACCCCCTGACACGACGGACACTTCGCCATCCTCCCGGCTGCGGAGTCCTTGGCCCGGAGCGTCTTTCCACATTGAGGGCAGTCAACAGAGATCGGCATGATGCACCAACACGCTGGAAAAGGGATTGTTCCGGAAGCGACGCGGTCTATCGTCTGTTTGCCTGTTCGACTATTGCTTTCAACACATTCCAAAACACGGCCATTCCAATCGAGATGCCGATCATCTTGCCCCCCGTGGACTTGCCCTGAACGGCGCGCACGATCCCCACGATGCAACCGATCCCCGGACAGAGAACACACAGCACCCAATCGACTGTCGTCATGCCCTCATCATCATTGGAGGAGGAGGAGGTCCGCTTCTTTTTCTTCTTCAACGCCGCATCGAAGATCTCCCCGCAGTAGCGGCACTTCTTCGCGGCAGCGGCAATCATCTCGCCGCACATCGGGCAAGGCTTCTGATCGCCTCCCGAACTTTCAGGGAGGTCGGCCCCCGTTCCAGCCGCACTCCCGAACTCATCTTCCGCGTCGTAGACCTCGCTGATCGCCGGGATCTGAATCGGCTCGCCGCAGCCCGGACACTTCGCTGTCTTCCCGGCTGCGGAGTCCTTGGCCTTCAAGGTCTTACCACAATTTTGACAGTCCACTGAAATTGCCATGTCGCACCTGTTGAGAACGAAGAAGAGTGTGAAGAATCAGAAGTCAGTCCCAGAACCCCCGCTCAGCTGCGGCTTTCGCGCAGGGCGAACTCCAGCACGGTCTTGCCCATCACGATCTGATCACCGGGCTTCAGGTAGGTCCGCTTGATGGCCACCCCATTGACATAGGTTCCATCCGGGGTGCCGCAGTCCTCGATCTCGAAGCGTCCGCCACGGTTGTAGATCACCGCGTGCTTCGGTTCAATCGCATCGTCCTTGAACAGGTAAATCTCCGCCTTGGGAGAACTCCCCAGCACCGTCGTGTCCTTGAACATGATAAACTGTTTGCCCGCCAGCGGACCCTTCCGCATCAGCAGCCAGGCGTTCTTCGTCCAGCCTTCGACCAGACCGATCAACAGGCCCACGACGCAGCCGATGACGGCAAATCCCGCCCCACGGCTGTAAGTCGCCTGACCATCCGCCGTCACGAGGACGAGACTGATCGGATCGAAGGCCATCCCGCCAATAAAGCCGCCCATCACCGCTCCCAGCAGTCCATTCAGGATCACTTTCTTTTCCTTGATGGCGATCCCCTGGCCGATCCCCGCCGGGATCGAAATGATGGCCCAGGCCATGGCCCGCCCCATGATCAGGATCAGCAAAGCAATCCCCGAGGGCATCACGCCCGGTTGAGGGTTGTCATCGAATGAGATGGCAATCGCCGTCATGATGCTGAAGACGATGCCGGTCGGAATGAGTGCGACCAAGCCTCCCCCGAATCCCACGCCCAAACCCACTGCTCCGCTGATCACCGCCCGAATCGGATTCCGGCACATCACTCCCTCGGCAGCTCCCAGAAACAGCCCCACGCACCCCGCCACAACGGGAAACAACAACAGCTCAGCGGCCAACTGAGCGCTGTTTTCCTCTGCCATCTCGTTGTCATCAAAGAACGGCTCCAGGCAGGCCCAGCCAATCAGCCCGCCCACCATCCCCCAGAACGCCAGATACAGCCAGCTGGAGAACAGCGCCTTCTGAAGCCACGACAGTTGCTCGACCTCGCCGATATCACGAGACAGGTAGGCCTGTGTCTCCAGGACCTCCTCCACTTTCGCGGAGTACAGGTCATCCGAACTGATTCGAAACTGATCCTGGGACATGAGTAGCTTCCTGGGGATCGGATGCGGTGACTGGAGGCGTGGGCGAGGGAGACGCGACGTTGGTGTCTGGGTTGGAGTCCAGCCTTTAGGCTGCTCCGGAGCAGCCTAAAGGCACTGACCGTGCTGCTCGGGGTCGGCGGCGGGTTCATCCTC
>JAYWFM010000399.1:0-19699 GCA_043778825.1 Planctomycetota bacterium
TGAGGTGCTGTCTCACAACACACAGCATCGCCGAGAGCCAAGGTTTTCCAAATCCCAATCGGACGAACTCAACCTGTCAGAGTTCGCCTAAAGTGCAGCGATTAAGCATCGTTCGAGATACAAGAGTCGTCTTTCGCTCCGCGAAAGACCGGCCTTTCGCGGAGCGAAAGGCGACAATCAGACAGTTATTCCTCGAACGATCCTCAGCGGTATCCTGCCTGCCCCCTCTTCCCTGCGAGCGACATCAATCCAGCAGAAGGACACGTTGCGGGGGTGAGTGTCGGATGAGGGGGTCACCCCGCCCGCTCTGGCCCCCTCACCCCGGCCCTCTCCCCCGCAGCGGAGTCGTATCCGAAAGCCATGCCGATTGTGGGGGAGAGGGGACAGAGAGAACGGAGTACCGCCAATGGGCGGATGCACTCTCGGAAACGTGCCCCACAGGGGGCCGGCTTGGTTGTCGGGAGTTTGCTGACTAAGATTCGGGAGTGAGTGACCCTCTTCCTCTTTCGGATTGAATCATGCTTCGCACTTGGCTGAGTCTGGCGGCTGTTGTTTACGCGTTCGTGGGCTCGGCAGCGGTACGGGCGGATGACTGGCCGCAGTGGATGGGACCGCAGCGGGACAACGTGTGGCGCGAGACCGGGTTGGTCGACACGCTCCCGGCCCAGCCGAAGATCGTCTGGCGGTCTCCGGTGGCGGGGGGCTACTCGGGGCCGGCGGTGGCTGGCGGCAAGGTCTACGTCACCGACTATGTGACCGCCGACAACGTCAAGGTCGACAACTTCGACCGCAAGTCGTTCACCGGCACCGAACGCCTGCTGTGCCTCGACGCAAAGTCCGGCGATCTGCTGTGGTTCAAGGAGCATCCCGAGAAGTATTCAATCTCCTACCCGGCGGGTCCACGCAGCACTCCGCTGGTTCACGGCGGCAAGGTCTACACGCAGGGGGCCGAGGGGCAACTCGCCTGCTTCGATGCGGCGACCGGAGAGATGGTGTGGTTCAAGAGCCTCAAGCAGACCTACCAGACCAAGGCGGCGCTGTGGGGTTATGCCAGCCAACCGCTGATCGATGGCAACAAGCTGATTGTGATTGCCGGGGGAGCGGGGTCGCACTGTGTGGCCCTGAATAAGGACACCGGCGTTGAGATCTGGCGGGTCGGCACGGCGAAGGAGCAGGGCTACTCGCCGCCGCTCATCATTCAGCAGGCCGGTGTTCGGCAACTGGTGTTGTGCAGCCCCGAGGCCGTCTACGCGGTCGACCCCGAGACCGGCAAGGTACTCTGGTCGCAAGAGTACGAGGGGTCCAACGGCTCGATCATCATGACGCCGATCCACCACGGGAACCACCTGTTCGTGGCCGGGTATGACAACAAGAACCTGATGCTGGAACTGGCCACTGACAAACCGGGAGCCAAGACGCTGTGGCGGGATGTCGAGAAGCATGCGCTCTCGCCGGTGAACGTCCAGCCGTTCCTGATGGATGGCCAGGTCTACGGCGTGGACCAGGGGGGCGAGCTGCGGTGCATCGATCTCCCCAGCGGCAAAATCCAGTGGACCACGCCCCAGCCGCTGAGCGCCCGCAAGCTCGCCAGCGGAACGGTGTTTCTCGTGCGTGCGGGCGCGACGGACAAGTTCTGGATGTTCGCTGAGACGGGCGATCTGCTGATCGGGCAGTTGACGCCGAAGGGGTTCAAGGAGCTGTCGCGGATGCCTGTGATCGCCCCGACGAACAATGCCTTTGGGCGAGATGTGGTGTGGTGTGCCCCGGCGTTTGCGAACAAGCGGATGTATGTGCGGAATGACAAGGAGTTGGTGTGCATCGATCTGGCGAAGTAACGGTGGGTTGAACCGTTTAGCCGCGACGCGAAGGCTCTGCGGAGCGGAGCGTTTCTTAGCGTCGCGGCTCACCGGCGATCAAGCGAGTCCGCTGAGTGGGCCGTCAGAGCAGTAGTCGGGGTTGCCGAAGCGGTCGAGCATGTGGCCCATGCCGTGGGCAAACGACAGCAGCAGGCGATTGTGCGGCACCTTGTCGTACTTCATGGACCGTCCCATTTTGTAGTCGAAGCCACCACCGACCAGCACGAACGGGATGTTGTCCAGCGTGTGTGAGTTCCCTTGGCCCAGCTCATTCGTCCACACGATCTGCGTGTTGTCGAGCAGGCTCCCCGTGCCGCCCGGCTCCGGCGTTTCGGCCAGCTTTTTGGTCAGGTAGGCCAGTTGCTCGCAGTACCACTTGTTGATCTTCGTGAGCTTGGTCTGGGCCTCGGCATTGCTGTCGGGTTCGTGCGAGAGGGTGTGGTGGTTCTCGTCGATCCCCAGCCAGGTCATCTTGGCTTGGCCCACGGAGTTCGTGATCTGCAAGGTGGCGACGCGGGTGAAGTCGGATGCCAGGCTGTGAACGAGCAGGTCGATCTGCATCTGGGCGATTTTGGGGAGGTTGTCGTTTGACTCGCGGATGCCGGGTTCGAGTTGGGGGATGGCGTGGCCAAGTGTGGTGGCCTGGGACTCGGCGAGATCTTTCTCCATGTCGCGGACGAAGGTGGCCTGCTCCTCGAGCAGGTGCCGGTCCTCACTCCCCACGACCGACTTTAGCTTGTCGAGGTCGGTCTTCAGATCATCGAGGACGCTCTTGAGCGTCTCGCGATCGGCGACGTTGCCATACAGCTTGGTGAGCATCTGGTACGGGTCGTCGACCGGGGCGATTGGCTTGTTCGGTCCGGCATAGACCATGCGGGTCCAGGTATCGGCGCGATCGGGCACGACCACGCCAAACTCCAGCGAGCCAAACCGCGTGCGCGTGGCCGGTTGGCTTTGCAGGAACGTCTTGACCTCCTGATCGATCGACATCCCGCTGGCCCAACCCGCCGGAGTGTCTGAGCCGCCCTGGATATTCCCCGGAAACAGTTCGATCCCCGTCAGCAGGCAGCCAATCCCCCGCATGTGGTTATCGCCATCGCCGCGAATCTTGTCGCACACCCCGTGCAGCGTCAGCGTGCGATCGCGATATGGCTCCAAGGGCGAGAGGATCTCCTTGAACCCCTTGAGCTCCGCGGCCTCATCCGGCCAGAACGTCTGGGGCACGATCCCATTGGGGCTGAACATGATGACGAGGCGTTTCTTGCGCCCCTCGGAATTGGCGAACCCCAGACTCGGCAGGTTGCACAGAAACGGGAACGCCGCAGCACTCAGGCCGAAACGGCGCAGGAAGTCACGGCGAGAGGTGGGGCGGGTCATGAGGAGACTCGGGAGGTGGGCAGCGGATCGGGCAGGAGCCGATTGGTGGGAGTTCGCGCACGTTCTATTGGACCATGTGGGGGGCATCTTTGGCAAGAGGCAAGCGGGAATTGATGTGTGTGTGCACTCGTGTGTCTCCGTGGTGAATCTTTCCGCTGCCTACTTTTCAGACGCACACACGTTCATCGGCCCCCATTGATTGATGATCGACCACCGACGCCGTATAGTCTACTCAGGGCCTCTGCTTTTGGATTGCGGAACACTGAAGCCTCGTTTTCCGGGGTGCGCCGGGGGTCTTTGGCGGCCTCACAATTCGTGGATGATTCAGTCCGGAGCCCGATCATGGAACTCACAGCTGTCCTCACAGCCGCCGATGAAGGCGGGTATGTCGCCCTGAATCCGGAAACGGGCACCACGACACAAGGGGAGACGGTGGAGGAGGCTGTCACCAATCTCAAGGAAGCGACAGAACTCTACCTTTCTGAGTTCCCACTGCCTGCAATCGGCCACTCTGTGATCACGATGTTTACGATTCCCGAGCCCGTGCATGCCTAAGCTACCTCATGTTTCTGGGGCTGAGTTGAGGCGTGCGCTTGAGCGGCTCGGCTTTTACAAAGTGCGACAGAGCGGCAGTCATGTCATCATGAAACGGGAATCCAAAGGCTGTGTTGTGCCGATGCACGGCGAAGTCAAAGTCGGTACGTTGGCTGGCGTTCTTCGCCAAGCGGACATCTCCCCAGAAGAGTTTATTCAGGCTCTTCGAGGGTGATGCGCAGCGCCAGTGACAGCGGTTTGGGGTGTCGAGATGTCGCTTGTCGGACATCCTCATGCGAATTCTCATGCTGTCCATCGACGCCGTGTGATTGATGATCGGCTGTCGACGCCGTATAGTTCACCAATGGAAGCCTGTGGTGTTGAATGTGGAACGCCGAGCCTCGTATTTCCGGGGTTGTTACGGGTGCGCTGTTGCAAACTGGATAGTCGACGGTCCCGCTGGGCCGCACCTCGTATTCGCATGTGGCTCGCTGAGGTTCCGTATGGTGGGAACTCGACGCAAGCATTCTTGTCTTCTGGATGGAGGAGTCATTCGTGAAAGATCGCATTCTGGACACCGGTCTGACCTTTGACGATGTGCTGCTGGTTCCGGCCTACAGCGAGGTGATGCCGTCGGAGGTCGATGTCTCGACTCGGCTGACGCGGAACATCTCGATCAACGTCCCGATCCTGTCGAGTCCGATGGACACCGTGACCGAGAGCGATATGGCGATCGCCATGGCCCAGGAGGGGGGCATCGGCGTGATTCACAAGAACATGTCGACCGAGCGGCAGGCTCTGGAAGTCGAGCGCGTGAAGCGCAGCGAGAACGGTGTCATCGTCGATCCGGTGACCCTGCCTCCGCATGCCAAGGTGCAGGAGGTCATCGACCTCATGGAGAAGCGGAACATTGGGGGTGTTCCGATTACGGAGAATGGGACGCTGAAAGGGATTATTACGCGGCGCGATCTCCGCTTCCTCGAATCCCGCGAGATGCGGGTCGATGAGGTGATGACGAAGGACAAACTCGTCACGGCGCGGGAGGATACGAGCCTCAAAGACGCGGAACGCATCCTCCGCGAAAACAAGGTCGAGAAACTGCTCCTGGTGGACGATCAATATCAATTGAAGGGGTTGATCACGATCAAGGACATCGACAAGAACCTGCGCTTCCCCAAGGCCAACAAGGATCAGCGCGGGAGACTGAGGCTGGGGGCAGCTGTCGGGGTGCATGACATCCAACGGGCAGCGGCACTGATCCAGGCGGGTGTCGATTTTCTGGTGGTGGACAGTGCTCACGGGCACTCGAAGAACGTCATCGAGACGGTTCGGGAACTCAAGCGGCAATGGCCGCAGATCGACATCATCGCCGGAAACGTGGCCACCGCCGAGGGGGCCCGCGACCTGGCGAAGGCCGGAGCTGACGCCGTCAAGGTCGGCATCGGACCGGGGTCGATCTGCACCACGCGGATCATTTCGGGTGTCGGGGTGCCTCAACTCACCGCGATCTCCGAGGCCGTGGCGGGGTTGGCCGGAACGGGTGTTCCGGTGATCGCGGATGGCGGCATCCGTTACAGCGGAGACATCACCAAGGCACTGGCCTCCGGGGCCTCATCGGTCATGCTGGGCGGGTTGCTCGCCGGTGTGGACGAGAGTCCGGGGGAGATGATTCTGTTTCAGGGGCGGACCTTCAAACGGTATCGCGGAATGGGATCACTCGGGGCCATGGTCAAGGGGAGCAGCGAGCGTTATCGGCAATCGCTCGCCACAGACGAAGACAAGCTACGCCCGAAACTGGTGCCCGAGGGGGTCGAAGGACGCGTCCCCTACAAGGGGCCTCTCCAGAGTCTGCTGTACCAGTTGGTCGGCGGGCTCAAGGCGGGGATGGGATACCTGGGCGTGGGCACGATCGAGGAGCTTCGGACCAAACCGAAGTTCCTCAAGATTACCGCGGCCTCGGTGAGGGAGAACCACCCGCATGACATCGCCATCACACAAGAATCACCCAACTACAGCGTCGCTCCCAGCCACTCGGTCGAGTGACCGCACGCTCTGGAAGCGGTGTCTGGCCGGGGCGTTGTGCCTCTTGGTGTCCGGGGCCATCCCGGCGAACGACCGGGAGGTCGTCAAGCCTCTGGATCGATTAAAGCTGCGCTCGGCGCGGCAGCGCTGGCGCGAGCTGCGGGGCGACTGGGTGCCCGCACCGGATGTGAATCCGTTGACGCCGGCGAGCGACTTGCCGAAACCGGAGGTGGCTCCGTTTTCTGGCCCGAAGAGGAATCAGGCCGTGCCGATTCCGACCGAAGTGCCGCCCGCAGTGAGTGGCTCGACGAAAGAGGAACCTTGGGGCGAGGAGCCGGTCACCGCGCCGATGGATCCCGCGGTGGTGGCTCGACCGGGTGCCAAGCCGCCGACTGACTTCAGCGAGCCGCTGTTCCACGAGGGTTCCTTCGGCGAGGTTCCGTTGGAGACGCAGGTCGCAACACCCCGCGCACGCAAGACGATTCCGCTGCCGCACTGGCCGTTTGAGGACGACCTCGATCTGGTGCCGCAGCCTCCCTTGGAGGAGGTTCCCCAAGCCGCAGTCGACACGGAGTCTTCTCTGCCTGTGGCATCGGAGCTTTTCAGTCCGACCCCCGACGAAGCGTCGTCCGACGTGTCGTTGCCAGAAGTCGTGACCACTCCCGATCAGCCGGTGATCTCCCTCCCGATTCAGGTCGCCGAAGTCCCGGCAGCCGAAGCCCCGGCTCCGGATGCGATCCCCGAATCACCGCTGGTCGAGGCCCAGCCCCCGCAGCCAGGTGAATCCATCGCGTCCGCATCTCAGCCGCAGCCGGACCCCGTTTACAAGCTGAAGTCGATTAAGGACATTCAGCCGTTCTACGATTACATCCCCCAGGGTGCCGAATCGAACATCGCCAACACGAAGTCTCCGCACGAATCGGAACTGGTGCTGCAAGGGTCTCTCGAACGGAATCATTCGATCATTCCGGTCTACTGGCAGGCGTCCAACGTGTCGCACAACCCGCTCTACTTCGAGGACTCCGGATTGGAGCGAAATGGGCACAGCTTCTCGGATGCGGTGCAACCGTTTGTCTCGGTCGGCAAGTTCGGAGCTCAAGTGGTGGCGCTGCCGTACTCGATGGCGCTCGACCCTGTCTGGAAGCGTGAGACTCCGCTGGGGCATTACCGCCCTGGCGAGTGTGCGCCGAAGCGTCACCTCGCGCTGCCGATCAATGGGCGGGCTGCGGTTGTGGCGGCAGCGACCTATACGGGGATCATTTATTTAATTCCGTGATGTGGTGTCGGGCACGTGTGCTGTGTGCTGTGTGCGGGTTCGCAGGCGGGGTGTGCGACTGGCATCTCTTTCGAAAATGTGGCTTCAACCCTTGTCGGCGGAACTGCGGCCGATGGCCACGTCAAAGGCACTGACCGCTGGGACGAGCATGGCCAGCGTGGTGAAGCCGTAGGCGGCCACGACCGACAGGGAGACTCCCAGCGTGCCCTTCATGATATATCCGGTGATGGCATAGAACGTCAGAAACGGGAGCAGCGCGGAGGCCATCATCAGGGCGGGTGAGGGGTTCTTGTGGCTGAGCGAGGCCCACAGGCCGAGGCTGCCGCCCAGGATGAAGACCAGGAACGGGGTGAGTTGCAGGGCGAACGAAGACCGCGCTTCGACGATCAGCATCATGCACACGAAGATTCCGACGAACAGGAAGAACACGGTCCCCAGGCTGTTGCCGATGGCTGCTCGCGACTGACCGTAGCTCAGCCCGGCGTGCAGGCCGACCATGGCGGAGAAGGCGATCAGCACCAGATACCCGACGAGGACGTAGAGCACGTTCTCCAGAGAAAACACGCCTCGCAGGGCCAGTGCCAGCATGAGAAACATCGGGACCAGAATCACCTCTTTGGCGTTGAAGAAGATCCCGCCGAGTTTGCCGAACACGAACTCCTTGGCGGTCACGTTGGTGACCAGCAGTAGCTCCAGCGTCTGGGCATCGCGCTCCGAAGTCAGGGAGGTCACGGCCTGGGCATTTACCAGAATCAGCGTCACCAGACTGAGTGATGCGAATGCAAAAGCGATCGGGGACATCATGCCGAGGATGATCTGCTGGCTGTCGTATGACTGCGACAGGTTGAACACGATAAACCCGGCCAGCACGAAGTAGGCCAGCTTCACGAAGATCATCTTGCGACCATAGGCCCGCGTGCAGACCTCGCGCCACAACACCGGCATGTTCCAGATTTCGCGATGCTCGCGTTTCGCATTCGTGGCGGGAGCCAGGTCGAGCGCGATGGCTGCGGCCTTTTCCTCGGGCGTCGGCTCGGCCATCTGATCGAAGGCAAACCGCGACGGGTTCCAGACGCGGACCATGACCATTGTCACCAGCCCCAAGATCGTCGCCAAGGAGGCACTCACCAGGACCGGCCACAGCGCGGTCGGCACCGGGTTGACGACATTCGGCTGACTCCCCAGCGGATCGAGGACACCGGCCATCGCCCGGTAGGGATTCAACGTCTGCGCCAGCCAACCCAGCGCGGAGCCGCCGATGGCCGAGACTCCCTCGACGACTCCGACGAACAGCAACCCGCCGATCACGCAAATCGCCAGCGTCTGAAACGTCTTATCTCGCCAGTAAGCCACCAGCGTCGACCAACTGCCCACGAGCGCCGCCGTCGAGAGGCACACCGCCTCGACCCAGAAAATCTGCGCCGCCGAGATGCCTCCGAGGATCGCCAACAAGGCAAACACCGGGAGCGACACTCCGATCAGCATCACGACCAGCAGCAAGCTCGCCGCCAGCTTCCCGGCCACCAACTCGAAGTTGGTCAGGTCGGTCATCAGCAGCAACACCAGCGTTCGCTTGTCCTTCTCCTGCGACACGATGCTGGAACTGAACAACAGCGCCGCAGCCGCAGCCAGGGTGAGTTGGACCATCGCGAACAGGTCGAACAGAAACCGTCCGAAGGCTGCCGAGTCGCCCAGCGTCTGGACCGGTCGGCGTTCGAACGTGGCCTGCCCGGCGGTGTACATCAGCACGACAAATGCGGCGAGATACCCGGCCCGGATCAAGAACAGTTTGGGGTGACGGGGGGCAGTGATGGCCTCACGAGTCAGGAGTGGACCGGCGAGCAATGGAATCTCCCACGAAGGCGATGGAACACGACCGGAGTATACGGGGGCGAGGAATCGATTCCAAACCGGCGACATAGAGCTGCCACGCCGGGGTGCATTCGCCAAATGGCGGTACTTCGCGAAATGCGAGTCGCGGAGCGACATCGCCTACGTAGCTCGGTCGCTCCGCGACCGAGATTCATGAGAGATACCGCCAATTGGCGAACGCACCCGCCACGCCGGGAGCATTCGCCCGTCCGATGTATCCCGAAGGGATTGCAGCCCATAGCCGGTGGTGTCGCTGCGCTCACCACCGGCTATGGGCTGCGACCCCTCCGGGGTGGGAGTTGTGTAGATCCCATGGCCCTCTGGGGTGGGGAGCCCACGATCCTCATGCTTCGCCCGCGCGCCAGATGGTTCGGTCGCGGGAACACGGAGATGCTCCGCTTCGAAGACTTCGCGTCGCAGCTAAACGGGCGGGCGGGCAGCGCGTCGCGTCATCTCCCCGCTTCATCAAATGTCATCTCCCGCGTTGATTCGCCTCTTCCGGTCATCGCGAAAGCACTCTCTACAATGCCTCCAGACGATCACTCCACAAGGTATTTCACACGCCTTCAGCCTCTCCATTGTCACCTCTACAACGGGTTTGGCAAAAAGGTAAATCGTGGGACGAAGTCCCCGAAACACTCATGAAGACCGCTTGACCCACTTCGAACAGTCGAACTATCACTCGCTCCATCACTTCCCCACCAATTCCCCCACCAACTCCCTTCCCCTTCGTCAGTTGCGGCGTGCGACCCACGCGGTAACCCGAGGAAGCTCCGTCGCCAGGTGACTCACGACTCCCATCCGACCTCTGGTGTTCTTGCCGGTTCTCCACTGGCCTCCCGAGATTGGACCACCGCCGCGAATCGCTGATTGAGCCGCTCTTCGGATCACCGCCCGCCCGACGCCTCTGTCACCCCCTCCTCCCCCCATCGTTTCTGCACCTGAACAGGCATCCGCACTCGCGAATGTCCCGCTCCGCGTGCGCTCCGACTCCTCCTTGAATAAGGTCTCCCGAGCCATGATGGACTCGCAGATGCCTGCCACAATTCGGCTCACAGGACGTGTGGCCGTTTGGTCCCTCCACGAACAATCCCGGTCGCGACTCGCGCTGGTGGTGCGGCAAAACGGCTACGACGCCGTGATGTACGCCACACTCGACGAGCTGCGACAAGGACTGTCGACGGACGAATTCTCCGCGTGTGTGCTGGACGAACCGGCCTCACATGACGTGATTCGCAACCTGAACTCCACGGTCCGCATTGCGGGCAAGCCGACGCAGTTCATCGTCGTGCCCGCCCTCGCGGATCGAGCCGTGTGGGCTCAGCCCGCCGGTTGCGATGTGCTCGACCCGCCGTGTACTCCCGAGAAGTTGGGACGCTTGTTGTTCTCGGCGGTCGGTCGGTCGCGACTGGTGCTGGAGAACCTGCAACTCAAGCGGCGTCTGGAAGGCCGGATGTTCGACGATCTCGTCGGTATCAGCCCGGCGATGGACGATGTCCGCCGGCTGGTGCAGACCGCCAGCGAACATGACCGCCCGGTGCTGGTCACCGGCGAGTCGGGCGTCGGCACGACCGTGGTCGCTCGGGCGATCCATGTCGCCCGCTTTGGCACTCGCAGCCCGTTCCTCAAGCTGTGCAGCAGTGTGCTGGCCTCGAACCTGCTGGAGCAGGAACTGTTCGGAGACGAGCATCACCCCGGTCGCCTTGCGGGTGGTCAGGGAGGGACGCTGCTGCTCGAAGATATCGAGACACTGTCGGTGCCGCTTCAAGAGCAGATGGCTCGCGTTCTGTCGACCGGCCACTTCCGTCCCCACGGCAGTCACGAAGACGTGGCTGTGCGAGTCCGGATCGTAGTCAGCTCGCACGCCGATCTGAATCAATTGGTCAACGAAGGGAAGTTCCACCGCGAGCTGTTGCGACTGTGCAAGCAGCACACGATTGTCGTGCCTCCGCTGCGTGATCGTCCGGAAGATATTGCCCCACTGGCAGAGCAGTTCCTGCTCGAATGTTCGGTCCGCGAAGGCCAGTCGCAAAAGCGGATCACTTCGGAAACACTGGCCCGGCTCCGCAACCACCCGTGGCCCGGCAACATCCGCCAGCTGCAGAATGTGATCAGCCGCTGCTGCTCGATCTCGTCGACCGAGGAGATCTCGGCTGCCGACCTGGAGCCGTGGATGGAACAGCGGGAAGAGGGGGAACCGGGCGATCCGGGGATGACTCTGGCCCAGATGGAACGCAAGCTGATTGAGGCGACATTCAATCGCTTTGGCGGCAATCGCGAACTGACCGCGAAGGCGCTGGAGATCGGCATCCGCACGCTCTCCGGCAAGCTCCGCGAGTACGGCTACCCGCCGCGTGGGGGCCCGGGTTCGAACAAGATCCTCAAGGTGGCGTAGGCCATCCCCTCGGGCCGTCGCGGAAGCGGCGGCCCGCGTCGTTGAGGGAGTTGTCCGTCGTCGAGTCTGAAGTCCTCGCCAGAAAGCCCACCGGTTGCAACCGGTGGGCTTTACCCCGCACCCCGCACCCTCTCCCACTCATGGACGAACACCTCACCGAACACGATCGACCCGAGCCGTGGTGGCGGTCGCCGCGCGGGCGGGTTGGGCTGGCGGTCGCGGCTCTGGCCGTGGTGCTGGGGATCGTGCAGCTATCGAGTCACTCCACCACCGAGATGACCGTTCTGTCGGTGCCGTCTCCGCTGAGTCAAGACCCCGGCGAGGTCCGCCGTCGTTTGCAACAGGCGGGGGTCTCTCCGTTCGAATACGCCAACGGACAGCTCCAAGTCCCGACGGCTGCGGCAGAATCTGCCGCATCCGCGCTGCACTCGGAAGACTCGGCGGATCGCCACTGGGCGGATGAGTGGGAAGAGGCGAACTCGAAGCTCGGTCACTTCTCGGGCACCCGCGAGCGCGATGCCGCCCGCGAGATCGCCCGGGCTCGGCAGATCAGCCGCATGCTGAATCAGCTGTCGGGGATCGCGCACGCCGATGTCGTGTGGGACGACGACAAGTCCATTGGTTGGAATCGCGAGGCCAAGTCCCGCGCGACGGTGTATCTCAAGCCCCAGCCCGGTTCAGAAATCACTCCCGAAATCATTCGCTCGGTCCGTGCTGCCGTCGCCGGGAGTAAGGCGAACCTGGCGGCAGAAGATGTGATCGTGATGGACCTCGATCGGCGGATCACCTACGAAGCCACGACCGACGAACCGATCCGTCGACAGCAAGATCAGCAGCGCGACGAACGTTCGGCCATCTACCGCCGCCGCATCGAGCAACTCCTCCAGCATGTCGATGGCATCCGCGTCGGTGTGTTTATTGACGATGTTCCGTTCCAGTCACCTGTCGAGCATCCGTGGGCCGATCCGTTGGGTGATCCACTGGCGACGCGGTTGCCGGGAGTGGCTCCGCCGGTGCCGGGAGAGGCCCACTATCTGGTGCCTCATCCCCCCTCGATGCCCGTGGGGCCCACGGGAGATTTCGCCGCCACCAGCCGCCGCGAGAAGGACGCCAAAGCGGCCTCCACTCTGCTGGGTATCCATCAGGAGATGGCGGAACTGGTCCATGTCCACCTCGCAGTGCCGGAGGAGTTCTACCTCCGCAAGCTGGAGATGCTGGCCGCTGCTGAAGAGACGACGTTCGATGTGGTCGAACGCGATGTGAATTCCCAGTTGCAAAAACGGGTCGACGACGCCCTGCCCGATTCCGGCCCCACGCCCGAAGTGGTCATCGATTTGATCCCCGGCGAGCGCATCGCCAGCGTGCCGGTCGTGGTCCACACCAGTTCTCTCGACCCGCTGCGCGACCCCTCGGTTCTGTATCCGCTGTGCGGAGTCGGTCTGGTCTTCTTCGCCCTCGGCTGGGCCATTGTGGCCGCTCGTCGTGGGAACGATGAGGTCCACGAAGCCGCTCCTGGACTGGCATCCGCCTCGCACGATTCGCAGTTGCACACCAACCCGTTGGAGTTCCTCGTCACGTCGCGGTTCTCCGATTGGCTCCCGGCCCTGTTGATGGAACCCGCTGAAACCTTGGCCCGGATCGTCAGCGTGTTGCCCTCGCAACAGGTCGGCGAGCTGATGGCCCGGCTGCCGATGAGCGTGCAGATTGATGTGTTACAACTGGCCGCGAGACAGGCCCCCCCGACGAGCCACGATCTCGAAGCGATCGCCCAGCGACTGGAGCATGAGGCCCAGGTGCCCGCGTTTAGTTCGCAGGGGCTGTTCCATCGCACCCCGAATCCGGTAGGCTAGAGTGTCGCCTTTCGCTCCGAAAAAGGACGCTCTTTCGCGGAGCGATAGACGACACCGTGAGCGGCACGGCGCTAGCCGCCGGTTCCCCGGGCCGATGTCCCCCCAGAACCCGTGGTTCCCCGACGAACCACGTTCAAAAGAACCGGCGGCTAGCGCCGTGCCGCTCACGGGCTTCCCTCATGCCTCTCCCCGAACAGTTCCGCTGCTGGCTTGTCGAGAAGACTCCCGACGGAGTTGTTTCGTCATCAATCACTGAGCGGAAGACCGCCGAGTTGCCGACGGGAGATGTCACCGTCCGCGTCGCGTGGTCGTCCCTCAACTATAAAGACGCTCTCGCGGCCACGGGACATCCGGGAGTCGCTCGCACGTTTCCGCATGTCCCCGGCATCGATGCTGCCGGAGTCGTGGCGGAAAGCACCTCGCCCGAGTTCCCCGTGGGCACCGAGGTCATCGCCACGGGGCATGAACTCGGCACCGAACGCTGGGGCGGGTGGGCGGAGTTCATCCGCGTCCCCTCAGCCTGGCTCGTGAAGCGGCCCGCGGGGTTGACCCTTGAAGAGGCCATGACCATCGGCACCGCTGGCTTCACAGCTGCCCAAAGCGTGCAGGCTCTGATCCACGCCGGAGTCACTCCCGAGCGCGGGCCGATTCTCGTCACTGGGGCGACCGGCGGGGTTGGATCGATGGCGGTGCAACTGCTGGCTCAACTCGGGTATACCGTCACCGCTGTCTCGGGGAAGCCAGATCGAGTCGAGTGGCTCCAGCAACTCGGGGCGAAGGCGGTGATCGATCGCGAGACGTTCCTCCAAGTGCCGAACCGCCCGCTGCTCAGTGCGACCTGGGCCGGCGGGGTCGATACTGTTGGCGGGACGATGCTCGCCACTCTGTTGCGGAGCGTCAGCCATCGAGGTTGCGTGGCCGCCTGTGGGTTGGTGGGTGGGGCGGATTTCTCTCTGACGGTCTACCCGTTCATTCTGCGCGGCATCACGCTGGCCGGAATCGATTCCGCCTGGTGCCCGGAACCTGAACGGGCCGAAATCTGGAACCGGCTGGCGACCGACTGGAAGCCGACGCACCTTGCCGATTCCCAGACGGTGATCTCCCTCGATCAGGTCCGCCCGGCTGTGGAGCAGATACTGAAGGGCCAACTCGCCGGGCGAACTGTCGTGTGCATTGGATAGCCAGCGAGCGGGGGACGTAAGTCCCCCGTGCCGGAGCGAGGTGTCCCAATAGTCCGATACCGAATCTTCGTAACAGCGTCGATCCGCACGGCGGACTTACGTCCGCCGCTCGCTGTCAAGCTGGCAGTTGCCTCCTCCGCCACGATCTGCCATCTGTCCCACAGAAATCCCTATCCCTCTTTCTAAAAACAGGTTACACCGACAACTCGCTCTCGAAACGGAAAGGGGAACAGGCTTTGCACAATCACTGCTCGCCGGTTCCGTGTCCGTTCGGGAGTCAGTCCATGCCTGTGTTTCGTTGGGGGAGCGCCTTCGACGCCTTCCGCGATCTGGAGCGGGAGATGGACCATCTTCTGCACAGCGTGAACATGGCGTTCGAGGGGCTGCGGATTGGGCGTCCGTTTCCGGCGGTGAATATCTATGAGTTGGAGTTGGAGTATCTGCTGACCGCCGAATTGCCGGGGATGCGGGTCGAAGACCTCGACCTGAGCGTGGCCAATGGCGTCCTGAAGATCCGAGGTCGCCGCACCCCTTCACCCGAGATCGCCGAACACCAGTTCCGCCGCAGCGAACGCGTCCAGGGCCAGTGGGAACGCAGCTTCACCCTCCCCGAACGAGTGCGGGAGGAAGAGTTGCACGCGGAACTCCAGAACGGCGTGCTGCTGTTGCATCTGCCCAAGGCCCCGTCGACCGTGCCTCGGCAAATCCCGGTGAGCAACGGGAACGGCAGCACGAAGTTGTCGATCGAAACGACGGGAGAGCGCTCATGACCACCGACCCCAACCCCCGCTTGGCCGACCTGTCGTCTCGGACTCCGGAGCTTCCCGCAGCCGCTACTCCCGCTCCGCCGCAGCACTGGGTCTGCACCCCGCCGATCGACATCTTCGAAACCCCGGAAGGTCTCGTGCTGCGGGCCGACCTGCCGGGCGTGACTGCCGAGACGCTCGATCTCCAAGTCCAGGACAACAAGCTGACCCTGCTGGGCCGCGTCGCCCCGCAAGCCCCCGCCGGAGCAACCCTGATCCACCAGGAATACCACGTCGGCGACTTCGTGCGGTCGTTCATCCTGAGCGATGATGTCGACCACGAGCGGATCTCGGCCAAGATCTCGAACGGGGTGCTGGACCTGCTGCTGCCGAGGATCGCCAAGGCCGAGCCGAGGAAGATTCAGGTGCGGGCGGATTGAGTGCCCGGTCGTATTAGCTGCAACGGGCGGGAGCCACTGGCGGTCGCTTATTATGCCGCCCCTGGGCTTGATGAACCTGCGGCATCAGCGTAGGCCTTGCAGCGGTTGGCCAGAGGCAAGAGAACCTCGTCGACCGGGATCGGAAACTTTCCGTCAGTCTCGGGATGTTCGTTCGGGGCAAGTATGAAGTGGGATATGAGACGGTCATAGAGTGTCTTGTGCGTCGCATTACTGGGATCGTAGACGCCATCGGTATGCGCGATTACGTTACGCAAGCGTCTCAACAAGTCGACCTCTTCGTTCCCAGGGAAATCCCTCCGAATCGAGACACCATTCCCCAGCAAGCCCCCGTCCTCGAGAACTGCGCATAGACGAACTATGAAGTTCTGATTCGTCCAATGTCCAATATCGTTTATCGCTTTGATCTCGTCACTGGAAAGGGGGTGACCGAAATCAAAAGTGACATCGAAACCGTGCGAGATATAGAAGGGCGCGGTGCGTGCGTGCCGGTGGCCAGCAAGTGATACACGTAGATGTGGAAACACGGATCGCGAGCGTAGGAGGCGTTGGAGTTGTTGGTCGATGTGATTTCCGGTGATGCTGCTGCTCATGATGGTGGACCCTACACGACGAAATCCGTCGGCATAACAGGTATGCGACCGCCGAAGCGAGGTCGAACATGACTGCACTTTCACGGTCGGGTATGGAGTTGTCAATTCCGCTGCGTCATCCCCAGATGTCATTGCGAGGAGTAACCCTCGCTTTCCCGGTGATTCAAGCCGGGTGCGCGGTGAACTTCAAGCCGAGCGCACGGGCGACCTTCAGGATGGTCTCAAAGCGGGGTTTGGCACCGGGGGCCAGCGCCTTGTAGAGGCTTTCGCGGCCAATGCCGGCGTCTTTGGCCACCTGGGCCATCCCTTTCGCGCGGGCCACATCCGACAGCGCGAGCAGCAGTAGATCCGGATCGTGGGTCTCCAGGACAGCTGTCATGTATTCGGCGATGGCCTCGTCGTCGTGGAGATAACGCGATGCGTCAAAGGCGATGAGTTTCAGGGGGGCCTTGGTCTTGGTCATAGGTCGTCTCCCAATTCGGACGCGAGCTTCATGGCCCGGCGGATGTCTCGCTTCTGCGATGACTTGTCTCCCGCGTTCAGGATCACCACGATGATCCGCCCGCGACGGGTGAAGTACAGCCGGTATCCCGGTCCAAAATCCACCCGCAGTTCAGAGATGTCGCCTTCCAGAGGTTGCCAGTCACCGAGGTTTCCCGCTTCCACCTGACGCAGCCGGGCTGCAATGCGAATCTGCGATCGCTTGTCCTTGAGGCCATCGAGCCACTCCACGAACTCCTCCGTCTGGCGCACCGTGAACATGCGGCAAGTGTATCCACACGGATACACATCGTCAAGAGTGAGCGTTCGCCCTTGCCGCTGGTCTGGGGGTGAAACACTTGATCCGAATATACCGGTTATTCCGATCGTGCCGCCCGTGTCGACGGGCCGTTGGTTCCCGGCGGATGCAAACCTGTCCCCGTCCGGCTAACTTGTCGATCAATTCCGTGGGATAGGCTACCAGCCTGAAGATGACAGGCTGGAAGCCCAAAGTCGCCGGATTCTCCGAATCCGGTGTAGTGGCGTCTCCGTTGTGAGGAGTCGTCCCAGCGGGCCGGAGTTGAACCACCGGACTCGGAGAGTCCGGCGACTTTGCCCAGGCTGGAAGCCTATCCCACGTGCAGCAACAGCGTCCGAACCGAGTCGAGACTGATGGCCACCCAACAACGTCTGCAAGGCATCTACACCCCCAACCTCGTCCCGCTCGATGATCGGGGCGAGGTCAATGAGCCGGTGCTGCGGCAGTACATCGACTGGCTGATCGCCAAGGGGGTGCATGGCCTGTACCCCAACGGCTCGACCGGTGAGTTCACGCGCTTCACCACCGAAGAACGCCGCCGCATCCTGGCCATCATCGCCGACCAGACAGCCGGTCGCGTCCCGATTCTCGCCGGAGCTGCGGAGGCCAACACGCGCGAAACGATCAAGGCGTGCGAGTACGCGCACTCGCTCGGCCTGCGGGCGGTGGCGATCGTGGCTCCGTTCTATTTCAAGCTCAGTGCGGGGGCGGTGTATGCGTACTTCAAGGAGATCGGCCGCAACTCGCCGATCGATGTGACGCTCTACAACATCCCGCTGTTCGCCAGCCCGATCGATGTGGCGACGGTGCAGCGGCTGAGTGAGGAGTGCGAGCGGATCGTGGCCATCAAGGACTCGTCCGGCGAGATCCCGCACATGATCCGCATGATCCAGGCGGTCCGCCCGAACCGGCCCGAGTTCGCCTTCATGACCGGTTGGGACGCCGCCTTGATGCCGATGCTGCTGATCGGCTGCGATGGCGGCACGAATGCATCGAGCGGGGTGGTGCCCGAGATGACGCGGAAGCTATATGACCTGACGATGGCGCGGAAGCTGGATGAGGCCCTGCTGATCCAATACGACCTCGTGACGCTGTTCGACGCGATGCTGTACCACTCGGAATTCCCCGACGGGTTCCGCGCGGGGGCGAGCTTGCGAGGTTTCGAGCTTGGCAAGGGACGGCAACCGCTCAGTGATAAGCAGTCGACCGACCTGTCGACGCTGCGGAACACGATCCAGTGTCTGCTCTCCCGCCACGGGTTTACGGACGCTCCCGGCGGTGGCTGCCCCGTCCAGCCGCCCGCCGTGTCGACCGGCGTCGTCAGTGGGGGAGTGCAGTCGGGCGAGGTCAGCGACATCGTGCGAAATGTGGTCGCGGAGTTGAAGCGCCAGGGGTTGATGTAACACTCCGTGCCAGATGTCCGAAGTCTTTCTGGCTGAATGCTGAGGGCTGAATGCTGATAGCTCACCTCACCCCGGCGTCAGGACCGCCTTGGCGATCTGGCCGCTGTGCATCGTCTCGAAGGCTTCGTGCCAGTGTTCCAGAGTCCACGTCCCGCCGACGACCGGGTCGATGTTCAGGATGCCGGTCGAGAGCAGCCGCAGCACGCGCTCCCACATGGCCCAGTTGTGGCTGAAGCTGCCCTTCATGGTGACGTTCTTCTGCACCATCGGGTCGAGCGAGAAGTTGATCGGGTCTTTGCCCCAGCCGACCTTGGAGATCCAGCCTGCGGGGCGGACGATGTCGATGGCCGTCTTGAGGGTCAGGGAGATGCCAGCGGCGTCGACGACGCCATCGACCCCGAGACCATCGCCCGCCAGCGCCCAATCGCGGCAGTCTCCGACGACGACCTCGCACCCATACTTCTTTGCGATGTCGAGCCGCACACGGTCCCGCTCCAGGCCGACCACCGCGACGATGCCGCCCTGCAACCGCGCCATCGCCGCACAGAGCAGCCCGATCGGTCCCGGCCCGAGGACCACGATGCGGTCCCCCGGCTTCACGGCTCCGTTCATCACGACCGCGTTGTACGCCACGCAGCACGGCTCGGTCAGGCACGCCCGGTCGAACGCCAGCCCGTCCGGCACCTTGTGCAGGCACCGCGACGGCACCTTCACATACTCCGTCATCGCCCCGTCGACCCCGTATCCGAAGCCCTTGCGCGTCGGGTCCAGGTTATACAGCCCGGCCCGCGACATCGGGTTGTTGGGGTCGATCACCGCAGCTGTCTCGCTACAGGCCCGGTCGCCGACCTTCCAGCCAACGACACGGCCTCCGACCTGCTCGATTGTTCCCGCGAATTCGTGGCCCAGAATCACCGGATAGTTCACCGGCCAGCTGTGATCGGCGGTCCACTGATGCAGGTCGCTGCCACAGACGCCGACGGCCCCGACCTTGAGGAGGATGTCTTCGTCCCCAATGGTGGGACGCTCGACCTGACGAAGTTCGACGGACCCCTTCTGCGGGGCGAAGTTGACGACAGCGGTTTGTTTCATGGGAGGTGGGCTGGGGTGAAGAGACCTGTGGATCGTGCGAGAGCGTATGTTGTCGAAGGAGGGATGATGCCACAAGGCGAACTGCACTTGGGCCGTACGATGGACGTCCTCGTTTGTCGGTGGCGAAGGACGACTGGGAGGGCGAGGCCAGTGCTGTGAACACGATTGAGACGCAGGGACAGCCTGCATGTCGGCGATTTCTCCGAAATCGACCTCGTAGGCGATGTCGCTCCGCGACTCGCATT